>CAYUAW010000035.1:4510-31684 GCA_964442485.1 uncultured Polyangiaceae bacterium | reverse complement strand
GGGGAGGGGGGGCGGCAAGCCAGCGTCCGCCGGCGCGATCACCACGGGGGGAGGCGGCGGCATGGTGACAGGCGGCGGAGGAGTCGCCGTGACGCCGGGCGGCGGTACGCGCGTCGGCGGCGGAGGCGTGAGCGCGCCGGTCGGCGGCGGTGCGGTCGTCGGCTTCCAGTGTCGGCATCGTTCCGGCAGGCGGCGACGCGGAACCAGCGGGCGTAGACGCGGTGGGACGCGCGGTTTTCCGTCTGTGCGCCTCCGCCCGTTCCGGCGCCTGCATCACCTCGATCGCGCACGATGCCACCGCAAGCGGACGACGCGAGCGCCAGTGCGACGACGACGCGGCTCTTCGCGTTCATCGGGACGGTACATAGCTCAATCGGCGACCACGTGCGCCCATCGACGCGCGCCATGACCGAAGCGGACGCAGGCGCCGGTCGAAGATGCAGCGCGTCACTCGCGACGGCGCGGCGGCAATGGCGGCGGCGGGACGGCAGTGCGCCCGTCTTCCGGCCACGGGTGGCGCGGGTAGCGGCGTGACAGTTCGCGCCGGAGGGACGGGTAGTGGCGCTCCCAGAAACCGACAAGGTCGTTTGTCACCTGTACGGCGCGTTGGTTCGGCGCGAGCAGGTGCACGGTGAGCGGCACCCGGCCGCGAAGGACCGCCGGCGTGCGCGTCATCCCGAAGAAGTCCTGCAGCCGCGACGCGACCCACGGGGGCTTGCCGGGTTCGTAGTGGACGGCGACGCTGCGGCCGCCGGGGAGCGTCAGCCGCGTCGGCGCCTCTCGTTCGAGGAGCGCGCGCGTGCCGGGTTCCAGGGACAGAGCGAGCTCCTGCTCGAGGTCGACCTCGCGGAGCTCCGCGAGCTTCGTCCGTCCCTCTGAAGCGTGCGCGAGCGCCGCGTCGAGCGCGGCCGCGCCCGATTGCGGAACGGCGGCGTCGGGGAAATGCTCGGCGAGCAGCGAGAGCCGGATCAGTAGGCCCGCCGCCTTGCCCTCCGGATCGAGCGTGAGCGCGCTGCCGCGCGCCGCCTTCAGGAGCAAGGCCGACGCTTCCGGCGAGGGCGTGGCGGGCTTCCGCTCCTCGTCCAGCACGACGGAGCCGAACGCGATCCGGCTCACCTGCTCGACTTGCTCGCTCGCGGTCGAGAAGACGAGCTCGTCCGTGATCTCGACCATGCTCGGAAAGAGCTCCATGAGCCAGTCCGGTTCGATGGCGCTCGCGAGGCGCACGATGACCTCGCGCCCCGTATCCTCCGCGTCGAGCGCGACGAGCAGCGTTGCATCGTGAACGACGCTGGCCTCGGAGAGGCGGGCACTCTTGCCGGAGAATAGAGTCAGGGCGCGGTCGCTCCTGCCGCGGCGGCGCGCGATGCGATCGGGAAACCCGGCGAGCAGTGCGAGCTGCACAGCGCGGTCGACCGGTTCGACGCCGTCGGGTCGAGAACCGCGCCCTGGTACGCCGCGAAGCGCACCGACGAGCTGTTTCGCCACGCGGTCCACCGCCGTCGCCGTCCGCGCGTCGACTCCCATGTGGCTCGCACGGCGCGGGTCGAACCGCACCTCGCGCACCTCGGCGAAGCGGTCCATCAGCTCGAGCACGTCGGAGGGCCCGCCCAGATCCCGGTTCGTCGACCCGCCCCGGGGCGCGCCACGTCCCCCCACGTCGGTCCGCACCCCCACGCGGATGTCGCGCTCGGACAACAGCGCGGCCGCGAGGCAAACCTCGGTGCCCACCCCGCGCCCGTGGCCCTCCACGACGACTCGCGCTAGCCGCGGAGGGAGCGGCAGCTCGAGCATGCGCCGTCCGACCGCGGTCAGCTTGCCGTCTCCGCCGACCGCGCCGAGACGTGTGAGCACGGTCTCGGCCGCCGAGAGCGCGGGCGCCGGCGGCGCATCGAGGAAGTCGAGCTCCCTCGGATCTGCGACGCCGACGCCGTGGAGGGACAGCACCGCCTCCGAGAGATCTTCACGGAGGATCTCTGGCTTGTCGTGCTCGAGCCGCGTCGCGAGATCGCCGGCCGTGTAGAGCCGGAGCACGCGGCCCGGGCGGGTGCGCCCGGCGCGGCCCGCACGCTGCGTCGCGGAGGCCCGGCTGATCTTCGCCGTGCCGAGGGTGGGCAGCCCGCTCCACGGCGAATGGCCGGCGACGCGAACGAGACCCGAATCGACGACCGCGGTGACGCCCTCTATGGTCACGGATGATTCGGCAACGTTGGTGGACAGAATGACGCGCCGGTTCGCGGAGGGCTCGACGGCGCGCGCCTGCTCGCCTACCGGCAGATCGCCGTGGAGCGGCAGCACAAGGACGCCGGCGGCCGCCTCGCCGCCGAGTGCCTCGAGGCACCGCCTGATGTCGCGGGCTCCCGGCAGGAAGACCAGGACGTCGCCACTCGGCTCCTCGCGCAGCAGTCGCTTCACGGCGCTCGCGACGCGGCTCTCGAGCGGGCGATCATCGGTACGCGAGTCGTGCTCGATGGTGAGCGGGAAGGCCCGTCCCTCGCTGTGCAGATGCGGCGCGCCAAGGTGGGCGGCGAGGGCCTGGGCGTCGATCGTGGCGCTCATGGCCACGAGCCGGAGGTCGGGGCGCGGCCCTTGCTGGAGCCGGCGAACGAGCGCGAGCAGCAGATCGGTCGTCAGGTGCCGCTCGTGGACCTCGTCGAGCACCACGACGTCGACGCCGGCAAGCGTGGGATCCTCGAGCAGCCGCCGCAGGACCACGCCCTCGGTCGCGTAGATCAGTCGCGTCGCGTCGGTCACGACGTGCTCGAACCGCACGGAGTACCCGACGGTGCGGCCCACGGAGTCGCCGCGCTCGGCGGCGACGAAGGTCGCGGCGAGCCGGGCCGGGAGCCGCCGCGGCTCTGACACGAGGATACGGCCGTTCCAGAGGCCTGCGTCGAGCAGCGCGACGGGGACGCGCGTCGTCTTGCCCGCGCCCGGCTCTGCCGTGATTACGAGCGCCTGCGATTCTCGCAAGGCGCGCACGACGTCGGGCAACAGCGGATCGATCGGTAGCGGGCGCAACGCGGGCGAGACTATAGCGAATCCCTTTCACGTCGAGCCCGCCGATGCGAAGATGACCGCGGAGGCATTTTGAGCCGGAAAGCCGCTCTCTTCGACATGGACAGGACGCTCGTGCGCATCGATACGGGCACGCTCTACGTGCGCTATCAAAGGGACAAGGGCGAAGCCACCTGGCGCGACGCGACGCGCGTCGCGTGGTGGATGATGCAATACTCCCTGGGTGTCATCGACGCGGAGCGCGTCGCGACGCAGGCGTTGCGCTCGTTCCGGGGCAAGGAAGAGGTGTGGCTCAGGCGGACCTGCGAGGAGTGGTTCGTGGATTACGTCAAGCCGCACGTCGCCGCCGCGGGCCGCGGCGCGGTCGAGCGGCACCGGACGGCGGGGGACCTCGTCGCGATCGTCACGGGCGCCACTCCGTACGTGGCGCTGCCGCTCGCGCGGGAGCTCTCCATAGAGCACGTGGTTGCCACCGAGCTCGAGGTGGAGGATGGCCGCTTCACCGGGCGCGTCGCGCCGCCCATGAGCTACGGCAAGGGCAAGGTCGTCCTCGCCGAGAAGCTCGCCGAGCAGCAGGGCTTCTCGCTCGGCGAGGCGACCTTCTACAGCGACAGCATCACGGATCTGCCGCTCCTCGAGCATGTAGCGACGCCGATCGTCGTGAACCCCGACCGGCGGCTTCGCAGCATCGCTCGAGCGCGCGGCTGGCGCATCGAGCAGTGGTAACGGCCGGGTGCTAGCCCTTCACGCGGATCGCGTAGGTGAGCTTCGCGACGCTCTTCAGGACGTTCGGAACGCGCTTCCACAGGTTGATGGAAGGAGGGCGCTTCTCCTTCACCCGAACCGGGATCTCGTTGATACGAAGACCGGCGCGATAGGCGCGGATGACGAACTCGCTGGCGAAGACGTCCTTCTCCACCACGCACGCCTCGACGTGCTCGATGAGGTTTGCCCTGCGGAAGGCCTTCAGCCCGTGCGTGTCGGTGCCGCGGAACCCGAGCAGCGCCCGGAGCAGCCCCGTGTAGAAGAGGCTCGCGGCGTGGCGAGCCCAGGGGCGCTCGTCCTCGGCGCCCTCGATGAGCTTCGAACCGATCACCATGTCGTAGCGGCCCGACTCGAGCATCTCGATGGCCCGGCGATGAAAATCCGTATCGCAGAGGTCTATCTCGTCGCAGAGGATGAACTCGCCGCGAGCCTTGCGAATGCCCTTGCGGAGCGCGCCGCCGTAGTTCGGCTCACCCGCCGACACGTAGTGCACCTCGGGGTAACGCTTGCTGAGCTCGTCGGCGAGCCCCACCGTGCGATCCTTCGAGCCGTTCTCGGCCAGGATGATCTCGTAGCTCCAGCCGAACGGCGCGAGACGCTCTCGCAGGTCCACGACGGACGACTCGAGGATCGCCTCTTCGTTGTAAACCGGAATGACGATCGAGATACGAGGAGGGGGCGCGTCAGCCATCGGGGGACGGCGGGGTCAGGGGCCCGCACTGCGGGGCGGGAAGCTAGGGAAGGCTCAGGTTTTTGTAAAGCTCAGTGTGCCTCGCTCCAGTTTTTGCCCCGACCCACGTCCACGACGAGGGGGACCTCGAGCGAATGGACGGATTCCATGGCGTTCTTGATGCGCTGGGCAGCCGTCTCCGCCTCCGCGTCCGGGACCTCGAAGACCAGCTCGTCGTGGACCGTCAGTACCATTCGAGCTCCCGGTGTCGGCGGCACCTTGAAGGCGAGCATGCTGAGCTTCAGCAGATCGGCCGCCGTGCCCTGGATGGGCGTGTTCATGGCGATGCGTTCGGCAGCGAGCCGCCGGGCGCGGTTCTCGCTGCGAATATCGGGCACCATGCGTCTGCGGCCGAAGAGAGTGCGGATGGAGCCGGCCGCCCGGGCCGTCTCGAGCACTTCGCTCATGAAGCGGCGAACGCCTCCGTACTTGCGAAAGTAGGCGGCGATGAACGACGCGGCCTCGGTGCGCGGGATCCCGAGGCTCTTGGCGAGGCCGCTGTCGCCCTGCCCGTACACGATGCCGAAGTTGACGGCCTTGGCGCGCCGGCGCATCTCGGCCGTCACCTCGTCCGCCTTCACGCCGAAGACCTCGATGGCAGTGCGCGTGTGCACGTCCTGACCGGACTGGAACGCGTCGACGAGGACCGGATCCTTCGAGAGGTGCGCGAGCACGCGCAGCTCGATCTGCGAGTAGTCCGCGCTCACCAGGACGTGCCCCGGCGGAGCGATGAATGCCGACCGGATCTCGCGGCCGAGGTCCGACCGGATCGGGATGTTCTGGAGGTTCGGGTCGGAAGACGACAGACGCCCGGTTGCTGCGACTGCTTGCTCCCAGCGCGTGTGAATCCGACGCGTCTGGGGGTGAAGCAGCGTCGGAAGTGTGTCGATGTACGTGCCCTTGAGCTTCGAGAGCTGCCGGATCTCGAGGATGACCTTCGGCAAAGCGTGCTGCTCGGCCAAGATTTCCAGAGTGTCCGCGTCGGTCGACCGGGAGGTCTTGGTCCGGCGCACGTGCTTCAGAGCGAGCTCGTCGAAGAGCAGCGCCTCGAGCTGTCGCGGCGAGTTGACGTTGAACACGCGGCCGGCGACGCGGTGCGCGTCTTGCTCGAGTTCGATGAGCTGCTTCTCGACGCGCTGGCCGAGGGCCCCGAGATGCTCGGTGTCGACGAGCACCCCGACGCGCTCCATTTCCGCGAGCACGTCGGACAGCGGAAGCTCGATCGTCGTCAGCACCTCGCTCAGCCGTTCCTCGGATAGCTTCTCGGCGAGCCGCTCGGACAGACGCAGAATGGCTGCCGCGCGCGCGCCCATGACGGGGGCAGCTTCCTCGACGGGCACCTCGTCGAAGCCCGAGACGCGGCCCTTCGCCTTCGGCACGAGCGACATCGGCGAGACCACCGCCACCGCGAGCTCTCGCGGCGCGAGCTCCTCGAGCTCGTGCAGAGCTTCGGGATCGATGAGGTAGCTCGCGAGCATCGTGTCGAAGGTCACGCCGCCGAACGCGAGCCCAGCCTGCGCCAGGGCCACCCGGATCTGCTTTCCGTCGTGGCATACCTTCGGGACGGCTGGATCGGCGAGGGCTGCGCCGAGCTCCGCGCGCACGGCGTTCACATCGAGCTGCGCCGGCGCGCCGACGTACCGGTGGCCGACGGGGACGTAGTAGTTCTCGCTGCTCGTGCCGAGGGCGATTCCAACCACCGTGCCGCGCATCGCGTCCGGCGTGCTCGTGGCGACGGCGATCGAGAAGCCGCCCGCACCGAGCGCTGCTTTCATGGATTCGAGTCCCGCGGCGTCCACGACGACGCGCGTGGGGCCGAGGGCGCTCGGCTTCGGGACGGGCTTCGGTTCCGTCGCGAACGCGAACCCCGTCTGCGCGCCTCCGCCCATCGTTCGCCCCTTGTCGGCCGTCGGAAGGGTGGGCTCGGGTTCGGTCTCCAGCGCGGTGAATTGCCGCGTGAAGCCGAGCTCGCTGTAGAGCTGCTTGAGCCGTGGGACGTCGCGCCCTCCGTACCGCAGCTTCTCCGGCTCGAAGGCGCACGGCACGTCGGCGCGCAGCGTGACCAGGTGACGGCTGAGCCGCGCAGCATCCTGGTGTTCGCGGAGCTTCTCGCGCAGCGCCTTGCGCTCGATGCGATCGAGGTTCTCGTAGATGCCGTCGATGCTGCCGTACTGGACGAGGAGCTCTTTCGCAGTCTTGGGACCGACCGACGGCACGCCCGGGATGTTGTCCGAAGCGTCGCCCGTCAGCGCCAGCCAGTCACGGACCTGGGGCACGGGGACGCCGAATCGCTCGAGCACCTCGGCGGTGCCGAAGACCTTGTCGCGCATGGTGTCCCACAACACGACGTCGTCGCCGATGAGCTGCATCAGGTCCTTGTCGGCGGAGACGATGACGACGCGCCAGTGTCGTTCGCGCGCCTGCGCGACGGCCGATGCGATCAGATCGTCCGCCTCGAAGCCGTCCTTCTGGAAGACGGGGATCGCGAACGCATCGACGATCTCGCGACACCGCGCCATCTGCTGGGAAAGATCCGGCGGCTGCGGCGGGCGGTGCGCCTTGTATTCCTGATAGATGTCCTTGCGGAAGGTGGGCGCTTTCGAATCCATCGCGACGGCGAGCATCGCGGGGCGCCGCTGTCGCACCATCTTCTCGAGCATGGCGACGGTGCCGTACACGGCCTGCGTTGGCTCCCCGCTCGACGACGTGAGAGGCGCGATCGCGTGGTACGCGCGGAAGACGTAACCCGACAGATCGACGATGTAGAGGACGTCGAGCGCGCCCGGCTCGAACAGCGGCGTCGCCATGAGCCGTCGCTCCTACCACGATGACGCGGCGTTCGGCGCTCCACAGCGGCCCGCCGAGCTCATGACGCGCCGCTTCGGCTTCGCGCGTCACGATGGCTCGTAACGAATTGAATGGATGGACTTTTTCGGTCGGCTACAAGGCCGTGCAATGAATTACATGTGGGTGACAACTCGAGGTAGGTGGGGGTGTTACTGAACAACCGCACAATGGCGGCCTTCTTAGTCCTGTACATCGTCGTCCTGCTTCTTCTGTGTACGTACGGGGCTCACCGAGCGCATCTCGTCTGGCTGTGCGTTCGGTATCGCAAGCAGCTACGAGCCGCGCTTGTGCAGCCGGCGGTCACTGACTCGGATCTGCGCACCGTGACGGTGCAGCTCCCGCTGTTCAACGAGGCGACCGTCGTCGAGCGCCTGCTCGATGCCGTCGCCCGCTTCGACTATCCGGCGGACAGGTTCGAGATCCAGGTGCTCGATGACTCCACCGACGAAACCGAGGCGCTCGCGCGCCGGAAGGTGGCGGAGCTCGTTTCCCGCGGTCTCGATGCCGTGTACCTGCGCCGACCGAACCGCGTCGGCTACAAGGCGGGCGCGCTGGAGTACGGGCTAAGGTACGCGAAGGGCGAGCTCATCGCGATCTTCGACGCTGACTTCATTCCGCAGCCGGAGTTCCTGAAGGCGGTCGCGACGGATTTCCGCGATCCGCGCGTGGGCATGGTGCAGACGCGCTGGGCCCACCTGAACCGTGACGAGAGCCTGCTCACCAGCGTGCAAGCGCTCATGCTCGACGGCCACCACCTCGTGGAGAATCGAGCGCGCTTCGGTTCCGGCTGCATGTTCAATTTCTCGGGGACGGGCGGCATCTGGCGTCGCGCCGCGATTGAAGACGCGGGCGGCTGGGAGCACGACACTCTCACCGAGGATCTGGACCTGTCTTACCGGGCTCAGCTGAAGGGCTGGCGTTTCATCTACCGTCCGGACGTCGTGACCCCCGCCGAGCTGCCGGCCGAGATGAGCGCGTTTCGCGCTCAGCAGTACCGGTGGGCGAAGGGCACTGTGCAGACCGCGCGGAAGCTCCTTGGCCGTGTTCTGAGCGAGCCGCTGACACTTCGGCAGCGCGTGGAAGCGTGCTTCCACATGCTGCCGCACTTTGCTTATCCACTTACTCTCCTCCTCAGCGTCCTGCTCTTGCCCGCGCTCATCGTGCTTCCCGTCACTGACGGCCGCACCCTGCTCTTGATCGATCTGCCGCTCTGCATGGGCGCGACCGGCTCGCTCGTGACGTTTTACTCGATGGCCGAGACAGCGCAGGGCGGTACCGTGTGGAGTGCCCTACGCCGAGTCCCCGCCGTCATCGCACTCGGGGCGGGCCTCAGCCCGCACCTCACGCGCGCCGTCGCCGACGGGATGGGCAATATGGCCGGCGAGTTCGTACGCACCCCGAAACGCGGGGCTGCGGCAGGGCGCTACTGGCAATATGCGCGGCTACCGCTCCTGGAGATCGCCCTGGGTCTCATCTCGTTCGCGAGCGTCCTGGCCTCGATCGAGACGCGACACTGGTTCGCGACGCCGTTCGCCTTCCTCTTCATGATGGGATACGGCTTCGTGGCCTGGCTGGTGGCATCCGAGCAGCTCGGACAGCGGCTTTCTCCCCGTTCCGAGGGTGAACGTCCCTCGACCCCAGAGCTGGGCATCGAGACGGTTCAGACGGCCGATGGGTCGGTCGCCGGCGCCGTCTAGGAGCCTTTCGGGCCTTGCCCGACGGGCTCTTCGCCTTTCATTTTTGCCGTAACCGCCTTGCATACCCGGGGCCGACGCCCCCGGAACCGTGCGAGAGGAGTGGACTTTTCACGTTCCATGAGGCATCATGGTTTATAAGTTCCGCTGACCTCGGAGTGCGGCCGCCCTCGGACCCTTGGGGGGCCGTGCCCGGAAGGCGGGGCACCTTCCCCAAGGGGGCCCTGATGACCAAGGCCGACATCGTCCAAGCGGTGTACACGAAGTTAGGCGGCTTCTCGAAGAAGGAGTCGGCCGACCTGGTGGATCTCGTCTTCGAGACGATGAAAGAGACGCTCGGCCGAGGGGAGAAGATAAAGATCTCTGGTTTCGGCAACTTCGTCCTGCGAGACAAGCGCCAGCGACAGGGCCGGAACCCTCAGACGGGCGATCCCATCGTCATCACCGCTCGGCGCGTGTTGAACTTCAAGGCCAGTCAACTGCTGAAGCAGGCACTCAACGACGAGCACGGCGTGCCGCAGCCGGCTCCCGAGAGCCCTTCGGCAGAGGAATAAAGCTTGGGCGCATCACGCGAGCTGGTGAAGCTCTATTACCGAATCGGCGAGGTGTCGCAGATCGTCGGAGTCCAGCCGCACGTCCTTCGTTACTGGGAAACGGAATTTCGCACCATCCGGCCGCAGAAGTCCCACAAGGGGCAGCGGGTCTACTCGCGACGCGACGTAGAGAAGCTCTTGAAGGTCAAGGACCTGCTCAAGAACCAGGGCTTCACCATCGCAGGAGCGAAGAAGAAGCTTCGCGATCCGGACGCGCAGGTCGCACTCGAGGTGGAGGTCGAGGCGGAGCCGGTCACCGAACAGGTCGCCGCGCCCATTGCAGTGGTCCCGGCCCCCGCTCGGGACCACACGCGTGAGCAGATGCGCCAGGCGCTCCTTGCGCTTCGCGCGGACATCGCGTCGATGCTGGACGATCTCGGCTCCCCGCCGCGGCGGCCCAAGCTACCCAGCATGCCATAGCAGCGCGCGGGGGCGGGGGCGGCTGCGCGGGCAGGGGTGGACAAGATCTGTCAGTGCGCTGCTTGACTGTCGCTCGACGCGCGGGCAGATGTCGTGCTCCCTCGGAGGCGACTCGAAAATGGCTGACGGCTTGAACAAGGTGATGCTCCTCGGAAATCTCGGTGCGGACCCGGAGCTGAAGATGACGAGCGGCGGTCAAGCCGTGCTCAAAATGCGGCTCGCGACGACCGAGACGTACCTGGACCGAAACAAGGTCCGGCAAGAGAAGACGGAGTGGCACAGCGTTGTCCTATGGGGGAAGCGCGCCGAGGCACTGAGCCGCTTCCTCAGCAAGGGCTCGCGTCTCTTCATCGAGGGCGGACTGCGCACGTCGAGCTACGACGACCGCGACGGCAACAAGCGCTACAAGACCGAGGTCGTCGCGAGCAACGTCATCCTCGCCGGGGGCGGCGGACGCGGCGGGGGTGCTGGTGGCAGTGGTGCTGGCGGTGGCGGTGGCGGTGGCGCTGGCGCTGCTGGCGGACGCGATTCCGGGCCCCCCGACGAAGCGTACGAAGAACAGCCGCCCTTTGCGGGTGGCGGCGGGGGTGGTGGCGGCGGAGACGACGACGACATCCCGTTCTGAGGACGAGCCCGCGAGAGGCGCGTTCGGATTGCGTGCGCGCGCCCGGCGGTTTGCGGTTGCCGCGCTCGCAGTTGCGCTCGCGGCCGCCGGCTGTCACAGGCGGTCGCCCGGACCCACTCCTGAGCCGTCCGCGGCAGCTGCTCTCCCTCCCGTTCCCGAGCCGGACCGGCTCCTGCTACGCGGCGCGATCCGGCACCCCGCGGACGTCTATCAGGAGCTCGTGACGCTGGTGGGAGGCCGCGCGCGTTTCTTGCCGACCAGCCTGGCCGTCGCGATCGCCACGACGGCATTCGATTCGCCGCTGTCTGCCGGTCTCGTCGACGACGGGGCTCCGGTTGCGCTCGCCGTCCTCGACGAGGATGCCGAAACAGCGAGTACCGTCGCTGCGCTCCGGCTGACGAGCGGGCGGGAGCTCGTGGCATCGCTCACGACAGGGAGCGACGCGAAGTTCGTCGCGCAGAAGGACGGTAGCGGCGTGGTGCTGCTCACGCCGCGCGGCGCGGGGCCCTCCGCCGAGCTCGGTGTCTACGGCGATCACTTGCTGATCGGCGAATCGAAGACCGCCCTCCTAGCCGCGGGTCCGTTCCTCGCGCGCACCGTGGCACCCGCCATCGACGAAGGAAGCGACCTCGAGCTCACGGCGTCGAGGAGAGCGCTCGCGGGGCCGCTCGCTCGCCGCCTGCGTGGTCGCTTCGCCGGGCTTCGGGATGCGTGGCTCGCCGCAGACAGTGCGGCTCGCAAAGCGCGCGGTGGTCGCAGCCCCGACTTCGGCGATCCGACTGCGGTCGTGCGCATGGCCACGGCATTCAGCGAGGGCATCGCGAGCGTGTTGGGCAGCGCAGCGAGTGTCCGGCTGACGGCTACGCTCGCCGGCGACGCTCCCTTCATGCGCGCGGAGCTCCTTCCCGATGCAGAAGGCGCGGCGCACGAGCTCACGCAGAGCCTCGACGTCGGACGACTCGACCTCCTGCTCTCTCTCCCGGCCTGGGTGGAGGCGGCGGCCTACAGTCGGGGCGCGTCGTCCACGGTCGCGGGGGCGCTGGCCGCCCCGGTGGGCTCGCTCGCGCGACCTGCCACATCCGCGGTTCCCGCGGCGGTGATCGCGAGCTCGCCGTTTGCTGATCGACTCGAACAGGTGCTCGGCGAGCGGCTGCCATCGCGCGATCGGCTCCATGTACGCACCTGGCTCGACGACGTGAGGATGGCGGTGGGGCCGGAACGCGTCGCAGGTCTGTTCGACGGCGGCGGGGTAGGGCTCTTCGTGATGGGCACTGCGGGTGACGGTGATGCTCTCCGCCGCGCAACACTTGCGCTTCCGGCAATGGCCGACACCGAAGCGTTCGCGGCGCCGCTGCACGCACTCGTCGGCCGGCTCGACTTCGCGCGCAGCGTGCCGAAGGGCGGCCGCGACGTCACCGAGCTGACGCTCCACATCTCGGGCAGCCCGGGAACGGCAAGGAGCGCAAGGACGTCTCTCTCCATCATGTCCGGCGCTGCCGGGAGGCGCGCCGCTGCGGTCGCCGCCGTCGCCGACCCGAGCGACGAGCTTGCCGAGCTGCTCGCACCGGGCGGCGCGCGTACGCTCTCCGAGGACGAGGCCCTGCGTTCGGCGGTCTCTCGCGCCGGCGCGCAGGCGACCGCCGCACTGCTCGTTCGTGTTCGTGGCGAGAACGTCGGACCGAGCTGCGCGGTGCTCACCGTCGGCAGCGATCGGAACGTCACGTGGGCAGAGGTGGGCGCAAGTAAGGCGGCGCTGGGGATGCTCGTCCGTGCTTCGGTCGCGCGCTGAAGCGAGCGTGCCGCGCTCACCTCGCCGTGGTTCAATGGAGGATGCGCTCGGGCCGTCCATCGTTGCTTCGTGAGTTCTTCTTCATGTCGGGGGCGGCCGCATGTGCGATCGCGTTCGCGTCGGGATGCTTCGGTAGGTCCGAGCTCGACGCCGAGGATTCGTTCGTGCTGCCGCATTCGAACGCAGGGGCGGGCGGGTCGACGGCGAGCGGCGGAGCATCGTCGTCGGGTGGCCGTCGAGCGACCGGCGGCAGCGTCGGTCGCGCCGGTTCGGTCGGCGAAGGCGGCCTGGTCGGCGCAGGCGGCGTCGTGATCGGCGCTGGAGCCGTCAGCGCCGCCGGCGGCTTCGTCGGCACGGGCGGCTTCGTCGGCACGGGCGCCTTCGTTGGCTCGGGAGGGACGGGCCACTCTGGGGGGACCTTCGGCGGTGGTGGCTTCGTCGGCACCGGCGGCTTCGTCGCGTCCGGTGGCGTCGCAACGGGCGGTGTCATTGGCGCCGGCGGCGCGCCCTCGTGTGGACCCATGACGTGCCCCGGCTGTTGCACGGCGGGCGGCGTCTGCGTGCCCGGCACCGGCACCAACGCCTGCGGCATGGACGGCGCTCGCTGCACGGACTGCGGCTCGAGCGGCTTTGCATGTGACAAGGGAGTTTGTCAGGGGACGGCGCCGTCGTGTGCGGCGACGTGCAAGGGTTGCTGCGACTCGCTCGGACGCTGCCGTCTCGGTTCCGAGTCGGACGCTTGTGGCGTCGGCGGCGGCGTCTGTAACATCTGTTCGCTGGCGGGCTCTGCGTGCAATGCCGGCAAGTGCGGCGGCAAGACACCTTCGTGTGACGCCACTACCTGCGGCGGCTGCTGCGACGCGAAGGGCGTCTGCCAGCCCGGCACGACGAGCGCCGCCTGTGGCGCTGCCGGAGACTCCTGCGCGAACTGCACCGCGCAAGGACGCACCTGCAGCGAGCCTGGCTCGTATTGCGCCTTCGTGCCCTCGTGCAGCGCGACGACCTGTCCCACGGGCTGCTGCGACGCGACCGGCGTGTGTCACGACGGACGAGCAGACGCGGCCTGCGGCACCTCGGGTCAGACGTGCTCCGACTGCGCGACGTCGGGTGAAGCATGTGCGCCGTCCGGTTTCTGCTACAACGGCTTGCACTGCGGGCCCGACACCTGCGCGGGCTGCTGCGGCGCCGACGGGACGTGCCGCGCCGGGACGGCCGGCGGGAACTGCGGCGCGTTCGGCGCGCTCTGCGAGAACTGCGGTTCGCAGGGGCAGACGTGTCAGGCCGGCGCGTGCGGAGTCCGGGGAGCCACTTGTCCGGCTCCGTACGCCGGGTGCAACCCCGGCGCCGCGACGTCTCCGCCCGCCAATGGCTCGAGCTGCGCTGCGGCGGACCTCGACCTCGTGCAGAAAGCCTGCTCGGGCCAGACTGCGCCGGCGAGCTGCATGCCGGCGCTCGGCATGCTGCTCGGCTCGAACCCCGGCTGCTTCGATTGCCTGCAGCAGTTCCTCTACGACGGTGCGGTCGCCAAGTGCCTCGCACCGTTCCTCAGCCCGACCTGCAACCACGAGCTCACGTGCTACTCCGGGTGCCTCACGACGACCTGCAGCCGGTGTTCCGCCGCCAATCTCGCGATGTGCCAGGGCTCCGTCTCGGCGTCCGGGGGCGACTGCTTCCCGAACCTCTCCGGGGAGTACTGCGCGGCCGCGGCCTTCAGCGGGCCGGCGGCCTTTTGCAACCTCGGGCAGATCGGCGACGTGGGGGCCTGGCTTCGGGGGGTCGGGGCGTACTACTGCTCGGGGTGATGCTTCCGACCAAAGAGGAGACCGTCCTCGTCACCGGTTTTCCGAGCTTCCGTGGCCGTAAGATGGTCGCGCAGCTCCTGTCGGCTTCGCCCGCGACGCGCGTCTTCGCGATAGTGCATCCAAAGCTCGTCGAGCAAGCAAGTACCTTCCTCGAGCAGCTCGAGCCCGGTGACCGCGGGCGAGTCGTGGCATACGAGGGAGACGCTGCCGCCATCGACCTCGGGCTCAGCGGGAAAGAGTACCGCGAGCTTGCCGCCCGGGTCGCGCGCATCCATCACGTCGCGCAGGTCACTTACCCTGGCGTCTCTCGCAAGATCGCCGAGCTCGTGAACGTGGGCGCGATGCGGGAGGTGCTCGAGTTCGGGCGCGTCTGTGAGCGGCTCGAGTGCCTGGTGTGCCACTCGAGCGCCCAGGTCAGTGGCAATCGCACCGGCCTCGTCCTCGAGGAGGAGCTCTCGGCACGTCAGTCATTTCGCTCCGCGGTGGAGGAGACGCTGGCTCGCGCCGAGCGGCTGGCGCAGGAAGCCATGGCGGAGCTCCCCATCGCGATCGTGAGGCCGACGCAGATCGTCGGGGACTCCCGTACCGGGGAGGTCGACCGCTTCGACGGTCCTTATCTGCTGATGCTGCTCATCCTGAGCGCGCCGCAGGAGTTCCCGGTCCTCCTCCCCGCCAGGGGGGACGCGCCGATGAACCTCGTCCCGATCGACTACGTGGTGCAGGCGGCGTACCGCATCGGGCAGAGCCCGCATGCCATCGGAAAGACGTTCCACCTGGCGGATCCCCGGCCGCTGACGGTGCGGCAGGTCTTCCAGCTCGTGGCGCAGAGCGGCGGACGGCGGTTGCCGGGCGGCTTCATTCCATCACGACTGACCAAGGCGCTCCTGAGCACGCCGGGCCTCAGTCTGGTTTCGAAGAGCCCACGTGCGTTCGTGGATACGATCACGACGCCGGTGCGGTACGATACTCGCAATACCGATGACGTCCTGGCCGGTTCGGAGGTCGTGTGTCCCCCGTTCGAATCGTACGTCGACGCACTAGTCTCGTTCGTCCGGCAGCGAGTGCAGGAGCGTCGCCTGAAGAATGAAGAGCCCGAAGTCGACGACCCTCTCTCATGACGGCGCCCGCGCCGCGGCCGTCGTTCTGGTCGTTCTCTCCGCGCTCTCGGTAGTCACCTGCGCGGGGGCGACGCGCACTCCCATCGTCGCGAGCACCCTCGCGCCGCCCGTCGCAACGGTGCCCGTCGTCCCCCCTCTGGTGCCCCGCGCCGGCGAAGCAACTGCAACGTCAGGCGCGCCCGGCACGTTCGTGGAGGCGGCTCCGCCGGCCACCCCGGTCGTGCCGCAGGGGTCCGCGCTCGCTCGCTTTCAGGCTGCCCTTCGCGACGCGCCTCAGCGCTCCACGCCCGTTCGCGTCCTGTGGCTGGGAGATTCGCACACCGCGGCCGATTTCTGGCCGGATGCCGTGCGAAAGCCGCTGCAGGCCGCGTTCGGCTCCGGCGGACCGGGCTTCGTCTACCTCGGTCTCGGGGTGTACCGGCACGCCGGCGTCAAGCTCCAGCGGGAGGGCAAGTGGCGCGTCGAGCCGCGTCAGCCATCGCTGTGGATGCGCCAGAACGACGGCATTTTCGGCCTCGGTGGCATTCGCGGCGTCCCGGAGGACGCAACGAGCACTCTGCGGCTCGAGCTGTCCGCGGATGCAGTGCGCGGCAAGGCGCGCTGGGACATCGCCGTCCGTCTCCCTACCAGCCGCGCTCGATGCATCATCGCGGTGGAGGGCGGAGAGAGCCACTCGGTCGATGCGACGACCGTTGCGGTCGGATCGATCGTCCACGTCACCTTCCAGACGGAGCGCGGCGCCGCCGTCACAATCGGCCACGCCGCGAACGAGCCGGAGCTCTTCGGCGCCATCGTGGAGAGCACGGAGCCAGGGGGTGTGGTGGTGGACACCCTGGGGATCAACGGCGCGCGCATCGCGACGCCGCTCGCCTGGGAAACCGCGTCGTGGGTCGAGCAGGCCCATCTGCGCGATCCGAGCCTCCTTGTGTTCGCCTATGGCACGAACGAGGTCGGAGACGAGGTCGCGTCCTTTCGCTACGGCCCCCAGCTCGAGGAGCTCGTGCAGCTCGCTCGAAAGGCCGCACCCTCCGCGGACTGTCTCGTCGCGGGCCCGACGGATCGCGAGGGGCCCGGCTGGACTCCGCTGCCGCGCGTGTTCGAGATCGACTCGGTGATGCGCCAGACGTCCGAACGGCTCGGCTGCGCGTACTTCAGCGTCGTCGACGCAATGGGCGGCGAGGGGAGCCTCAAGCGCTGGGCCGCGATGGAACCGCCACTGGCCGGTACGGATCGCGTGCACCTCAACGCGCGCGGGTACGGCGAGCTCGGCGACGCCATGTCGAAGCTGTTCTTCGACGGCTCGCGATGAGCCAGCGACTCACGGGGTGCGCTTGCGATAGCCCTCGTAGCTCGTCATCAAGGCCGAGTAGAGCCACTTGCCGAGCTTGTCGGCGCCCCAGCTCGTGGGGTGAGTGAAGTCGCCTGCGCCATAGCCCTTCCGCACCCAGGCGGCCATAGAGCCCTTGCCGCCCATCGCGTCATACGTCGGATAGAAAGCGCAACCGAGCTCGGCGGCGACGCGCCGCTGTTCTTCCACGATGTGCGGGATGATCGGGACGGTCACCAGGTGATCGTTCTCCTTGCGCGCCCGATCCATGGCGCCGATCACCAGGCAGCCCGCGGCGGGCACTGCGCGGGCCATCTTGTCGATGATCTGCTTCATCGTGCGATGGTACTCGGGCATCGGGTATGCGAAGCCGTCGCCGCTCTCGTTCGCGCCGAACTGAAAGACGAGCAGGCTCGGGTGGCGCCAGGCGAGCGCCTCCGCGAAGTGCGCGTCGTTGCTCTCGTCGAGTGTCCGGACGCGTGCTCCGACCACGCCGATGGCGTCGAGCACGACGCCCGGGCTGTCGCGTTCGAGCGCGACGCCGAACAGTCGGACGTTGCTGCCGCGGATCGCGAGCTCGAGCTCGTGAGGACCGTCCGCCGCGCGAAGCTCCGCGAAGGCCTGGTGCGTCGTCACGTCTGCCGTGTCGATTGTGCTCACGAGCGCGCCGTCGATTCGCGCCTCGATCGAGCCGCCGCCCGGCGCGGCCACGTAGGCGAGCTCGAAGCGCGACACGGCTCGTCCATAGTCCCCCGTCTTCGCGGTGCCGATGCGGGCGCGGAGCCCGGGCGACGCGGTGAAGCTCACGCCGCCGAGCCCGTAGAGGCCGTCGGGCGCGCGCGGGCCGACGATGCGGCTCACGCGAAATCCCTTGTCGGCGAGGCGGTAGACGTCGTTGTGGAAGTACTGAGGCCACGCGTTCGCGACGAGCACGAAGCCGTGCCCGGCGTCGCCGAACCGTGCCTCGAGCAATCGCCTCAGCGTACCCGTGCCGAAGTCACTCGCGACGACCGAGTCACCGAAGAAAAGGATGCGTGCGATGGCCGCCGGGTCCTTCTGCTCCGCCCGGGCGAGCACCGCGAAGAGCCGGTCGAGGGAATGTGCGTCGTCGACGATGGGTACGGGCGAAGCGTCGGCGGCAGGAACCTGCGCGGGCTCGGGCGTCTCGACGGCGATGGGACCCGTGGCGCGAACGGGCGCGTCGAGCTTCACGGGCTGCGCGAGGTCCGGACGGTTCTCCGTCGCACGATCGAGCTCTGCTTCACCGACCGACGTGGAAGGTGGTGGCAGCGAGCCGGCGGATTCATGGCTCGGGCCCGGCTGCCGATGCGTGAAGACGCGAAGCGCGTCGAGGCGCGGTGACAGCTCGGCCAGGGTCGCGAGCAGGAGCAGCGTGAGGACTGCCTGCACGGGCTTCGACCACAGCGCCGGCAGGGCAGCGGCAGGCCCTCCGCCATCGCCGGGAAGCGAGCCGTCCGGACCGGAGCGTGCTCGTTCGTCCACGGGCGTCAGAACGGCGTGTCGCGCACCAGCCCGCCTCGCGGCTCGGGCTTCGTGGACTCCACCTTCCGCTTCGGCGGAGGGGCAGGGGAAGCGGCGGTCGGCGCGGGCGCAGCCGTGTTCGGTGCAGGGGGCGGGTCGTTCGTCTTCGCGTGTTTCTCCGCGGACGGCAGCTGCTCGATGCCGACGCTGTCCGCGTCGAGCGCAGCGATGTCGTTCGCCGCTCTCTTGCGCAGCATGGAGCCGACGTCGGGTGACTTTGCGATCTGGTCGAGCAACGCACGCTTGCGAGTCCGGTCCGTTTCACCGGCGGCCTGCGCGAGCACGCCGCCGGCCCATTTCGTCTGGATTTCCTTGAACGCAGTCGACTCGCGCAGGTTGCTGTCTTCCGGGATCTGCTGCGACTTCTTCTGGGCGCCCTCCACGTCTCCCTTGGCCAGGAGGTCCGTGGCCTCCTTCAGCGCGCGAGCCGCGGGGCTCACCTCTGGCGGCACGGCCGCGATGGTCGGCTCGGAGTCATGGCGCAAGAAGAGCACCCCGGCGAGGACCAGCGCGGCGACCAGGACCGCGACGATCGCGACGGCTCGTGTCGGGCTTCGCAAGACCGCGCCGTGCTCGCCGTTCGATTCGAGGCTGCTGCGTCGTGCGGCGCCTGCCGGCGGCTCTTGCGGTTGATAGGGCTGCCCAGCCGGCACGAACCGTAGCTGGACGTCGCCGAGCTCGATGACGTCACCAACGTCGAGAATTGCGCGCTTCAGCTCGACGCCGTTCACTCGGACTCCGTTCGAGCTGTCGCGGTCGATGACCTCGTACTTGCCGCCCTCGATGACGTGAATCTCCGCGTGGATGCGGCTCACCGACGTGTCGTTTACCGGCAGATCGCAGTCCTCTCCGCGTCCGATCACGAGGCGCTTGTCCAGGAGTGGAAAACTCGCGCCGACGGCAGGACCGATGATCATCACGAGCCGGTTCGGTAGCTCTCGGATCGTCTGGCTCGGTCGGCCCGGGATGGTCGCCGTCTTGCTTTCGGGGTCGAGGCGGTTGGCTGCCTCCTCGTCGATGAGCTCGAGTCGATAGTCCCCGAGCTGCAGGAGATCCCCGTGCTTGAGCCCGCGCTCGCCAGCTACGCGGCCTCCGTTGACGAAGCAACCGTTATAGCTGGTGAGATCCTTCACCACCCAGCCGACGCCGTTCTTTCGCAAGATGGCGTGCTTGCGGGAGATGTTCCGCTCGGTTAGCCGCACCGTGTTCGCGACGTCGCGACCAATCGTGTACTCGTCGCGTGACAGGTCGACGACCGTCTGATTGGCCTGGTCGTCCTCGATGGACAGCTTCCACATCATCCCGAACTGCGATCCTGCCGTGATTCCCCGCCGAGGCCAAGTCGGCACCGCGGATAGTCCAGTTTTTCCGTGGTTCTCCGCAAGGGTCCCCCCCTCTTATGGAAGGCGCGCGGGCCCCACCCAGAGCTCCGGCGACCCCGTCAAAGACGGCTCAGTTCGGAGCCGATGCCGAACAGGGCATCATGGAGCCTGGGCCGTACGGCGCGAATAGCGATATTTTCGCGACTCGGGTTCACACGGTTCGTGAGGATCACGGCGACGAGGTCGGCATCCGGATCGCACCAGACGCTCGTACCGGTGAAGCCGAGGTGACCGAAGGACCGCTCGCTGAAGGCCGAGCCCGCCGAGGACCCCTCTGCGGATTTTCCGTCGAACCCGGCTCGTAGCGTCCCGAGCGGGCGCGGGCGCGTCAGGACCTTTGCCTCGGCGGGCGTGAGCCAGCCCGAGTGCCGCCCGGCGAGCGCGTCCAGGAAAGCGGCCCCGAAACGGGCGACGCTCTCCGCGGTGCCGAAGAGACCCGCGTGCCCGGCAGCGCCGCGGCCGGAAAACGCCCACGCGTTTTCGTCGTGCACCTCGCCCGCGACCTCTCCGCCGCGCCAGGGGACCACCTCGGTCGGCGCCACGTCCGCGCGGAAGCTCGCACGCTCACGCTCCCAGTGCCGGGCGGAGCGCACGTCGATCCCGAGCGGTTCGCTCGTCTCGACCGCGATGAGCTGGTCCAGAGGCTGTCCGGCGGCACGCGCCGCTGCAGCGCCGGCAAGTAGATAGCCGAGGTCGCTGTAGAGCGGCGGGAAACCCTCGTCAGGCGGGGTTCCGACGCAGTCGGTTCGCCGTGCCCGCGCCGCTTCGAGGATCATGGCCTCCGGGTCGACGGCGCGTCCCTCGAGGAGCGGCGCATAGAGGGTGCGGTGCGCATCGAGCCCGGCTCGATGCGCGAGGAGAAGCTCGAGCGAAACGGGGCCCGTCGCGGTGTCGCGGAGCTCCGGAAGGAGGGCCGAAAGCGGCGTCTTCCACTCGAGGACGCCCCGCCGCACCAGTCGTGCGACGGTGCTCGCCACGATCGGCTTCGTGACGCTGGCCAGGTCGAAGGGCGTTTCAGGATCGACCCTGGCCGGCCGTTCTCCCGAACCGATGCCGGCCGCGCCGGTGCGAAAATGCCAACCCGACGTTCCGCGCCCGCCGACAGTGAGGACCGCCGACGGCGCCACTCCGGCCTCTACGATCATGGCTCGTGCGAGATTTTCCAGACGTTCGGTGCTCATGTGGGCGGATGGGTGCCGTGCGGCTCTTAGTGAAGGCGCATTACCTTGGGTTCGAGCGGGGGACCGGAGTAAGCTTTAGCCTGGCGAGAGGCTCGGCCGAGAACGCTGATGGCTGAATTTACGTGGGAAGCACGCGCGCGGAGCGGCGAAGTCCGGCGCGGCGTCATGGAGGCGGACGACGCCGAGGCGGTGAACCAGAGGCTTCGCCAGCAGAACCTCAATCCGGTCAAGGTCCGCAAGAAGGGCATCGAGATCAACCTGAGCTTCGGCGGAGGCGTCGAGACGAAGGATCTCGTCACCTTCACGCGGCTCTTCGCGACGATGATCGACGCCGGGCTTCCGCTCGTGCAGTGCCTCGACATCCTCTCGAGCCAGCAGAAGAACAAGGTCTTCGCCGCCGCGTTGAAGGACGTGAAGGGCTCCGTCGAACAGGGTTCCACCTTCAGCGATGCCCTGGCCCGGCACCCAAAGATCTTCGACGAGCTCTTCGTCAACCTCGTACACGCGGGCGAGACGGGCGGCATCCTCGACAACATCATGAACCGGCTCTCGGTTTACCTCGAGAAGCGCCAGAAGCTCGTGAGGCAGCTCCGCGGCGCGCTCAGCTACCCGACGATCGTGTTCCTCATTGCCATCGGCGTCATGGGGGTGATGCTCACCTTCGTCATCCCCGCCTTCGAGAACATGTTCAAGGAGTTCGGCGGCGGCAAGGACAACCTGCCGGCGCTCACGCGCGTGATGGTCGCGCTCTCGCACAGCTTCGTGTCGTACCTGCCGCTCGTCATCCTCGTCGGGGCGGGCCTCGCGACCGGCGGCACCTACATCTACCGGACTCCTGCCGGTAAGACGTTCGTGCACAAGTCCCTGCTCAACATCCCCATCATGGGCGTCGTGATCCAGAAGATCTCGGTAGCGCGCTTCACACGCACCCTGGGCACCCTTCTGCAATCCGGCGTGCCCATCCTCGATGCCCTCGAAATCTGCGGGAAAACCTCGGGCAACGTCATCATCGAGGCGGGCATCATGCTCGTTCGCCAGCGCATCAGCGAGGGCAAGAACATGGCCGAGCCGCTCCTCGAGGCGAAGGTGTTCCCCGACATGGTCGTGCAGATGATCGCCGTCGGTGAGCAGACCGGCGCCCTCGATCAGATGCTGAACAAGATCGCGGATTTCTACGAAGAAGAAACCGACATCGCCGTTGCCTCCCTCGCGAGCCTCATCGAGCCCATCATGATGGTCGGAATCGGCGGCATGGTCGGCGTCGTCCTGGTGTCCATGTACCTGCCCATCTTCTCCTTGGCCGGCAACATTCACGCCGACTGACGAGGGAACGCGCCGCGCAGGATGGTCGTTCGACTGGGAGTCCCCGAGGCCGTCGCGGGGATCCCGCTCGTTCGGCGGCTCGCGTGGGTAGTCGGCGCGCGCGTCGTCTTCCTCGTCATCGCCACGACGGCGCTCGCGTTCGTCAACGTCAAGCGCGGCTTCGACGTCGGCGCGAGCACGATCCAGATCGTCGTCGCGGTGGTGGCGGCCTCCTTTGCTCTGGCGGGCATCTACGCGGCCGTGCTCAGGACAGGCAAGGGGCTGGTCGAGCTGGCGACCGCGCAGCTCGTGCTCGACCAGGCAACGTGGACGGTGCTGGTGTACGTCACCGGCGGCGCCACGAGCGGCGCGACGTCCTTCTACGGGCTCACCTGCCTGCTCGGCGGCTTCCTGATCGGCCTGCGCGGCTCCGCCATCGCCGGGGTCACCGGGATCTCGTTCTACGCGGTGCTGGTCGTGGCGCTGTACCTCGGACGCCTCGCCCCGCCCGCGGATCAGCCGCCCGGGATCTATGCGGTCAGCGGCGAGCAGCTCGCGTCCTACCTGCTCCTGAACGTCCTGGTCGTCGTCGTGGTCACGCTGCTGACGAGCTATCTCGCCGATCGCCTGCGCGCCGCCGGCGGACGCATCGTGGAGGCCGAGGCGCGCGCCGAGAGCGCCGAGCGGCTCGCTGTGCTCGGTCGGCTCGCGGCGGGGCTCGCCCACGAGATCAGGAACCCGCTCGGCTCCATCGCCGGGTCCGCCCAGCTCCTCAGGACGAGCCGCGCTCTGTCGGAGGAGGACCGAAAGCTCTGCGAGATCATCCAGCGTGAAGCTGCTCGCCTGAACGATCTCGTCTCCGACATGATGGATGTCGCGAAGGCCCGCAAGCCCGAGCCGACAACGGTGGACGTCGCGCGGCTCGCGCGCGAGGTCGTCGCCCTCGCGTCGCGCTCTGGCCGGGCAGTGTCCGACGTGAAGATCCTCTTCACCGGCGAGGAATCCCTGTGCGTCCGCGCCGACGCTGCTCAGCTGCGTCAGCTCATCTGGAACCTCGTTCGCAATGCCGTCCAGGCGTCCACCGCGGGCGGCTCCGTCGGGGTGCGCGTGGAGGACGTCGGCGGCGCCGGCGTGCTGGTCGTCGAGGACGACGGCATCGGCATCGACCCCCACGCGAAGGACCGGCTGTTCGACGCGTTCTTCTCGACGCGGACGCACGGGACGGGCATCGGGCTCGCGGTCGTCAAGCGCATCGCCGACGAGCACGGCTTCTCGATCACGGTCGACAGCGAGCGTGGCGAGGGCGCCCGGTTCCGCGTGTCCATGGGGCCGCGCCTCCCGCCCGACGAAAGGGAATCCGCGCAGGCTCCGCACTTCGGCTCGGTCCCACCGCCACCGTAACGGCGGCGATACGTGTTGCGTTCGGACCACGCGTTCCGGTCTTCCGGCAACGCCGGAATTCCATGGTGAGGCCTGTAGTTTCGCGATGGTACGCGGCGAGGGTCGTGGCATTTCCTCAATTTTTATCTGGCACCGCTCTTGCGTATCCAACCGCAGGAATGAGATTCCCCGTGTACCGGGGCGCGCTCGCGGCCCTTCACCCGAATATATTGAGCGGGTCGGCCGGGCGAGGCGTTTACGAGGAAGAAAAGGTCATGCGACATCTGCCGAAGTTCTACGTGATTGGCTTGATCGCGGTGGCGCTCGCGCTTTGCACGCCCGCCATGGCGGACGACGGCGCGCAGTCGTTCATGAAGGAGCGCCAGACCGAGCTGGTCACTCTGATCCACAAGGGCTCGAGCCCCGACAACCAGAAGAAGATCGAGTCGACGTTCGACGCGATCCTCGACTACGACGCGCTCGCTCAGGGCTCGCTCGAAACGCAATGGGCGGACCGCACGGACGCCGAGCGCAAGGAGTTCCAGGACACGCTGAAGAAGCTCGTCCAGCGAGCGTACCGCAAGAACCTGGATCGCACGGCGAGCTACGACGTGAGCTTCGACGGCGAGTCGAAGCAAGCCGAGAGCACGCTGGTCAAGACGACTGCGAAGAGCCGGACGAACGCCCGCGAGGAGCCCATCTCTATCGACTACCTCGTGCACAAGGCGGGGGCTTCCTGGCGGATCCAGGACATCATCACGGAGGGGTCGAGCCTCGTGAAGAACTACCGCCAGCAGTTCACCCGCATCATTAAGAAGGACGGGTTTCCCGAGCTCCTTCGACGCATGAAGGCAAAGCTCGCGAGCGGCAACGTTTCCTGAGATGAGTGGCTCGACGCGGCCAGGGTAGGCGGGTGATCTTGGCCGCGCGGGAGGCGCCGCTGCTACGATCGACGCCGTGGCTCGTTCCGTTCGCGTTCCGTCCGGCGCTCCTTCGCCGCCTGGGCCGCGCGATCCCGAGCCGAGGATACCGCTCCGACTGACCATCACCCGGGGCGTGCTCGGGCTCGAGCTGTACGAGGCGTTCGAGCTCGGGCCGCTCCGTGTGGAGCGGCTGGACGTCACGCTGCCCAACCTGAAGTTCCCCGTGGACCTGTCGGGTGGGGTCCGGGTGTTCCGTCACCGACGCGGCCGGCTCGAGCGGCTGCTCGTCTCGGTCGAGACGGGGCGTCTCGCGAGGTGGCTCGAGGGACGGCTTCGCGAATCGCTGGGCGGGCTCGTGCGCCCGATCTCGGTGTGGCGCGTGCCGTACGGCCTCGGCCTCGGCTTCGTCGGCGCGCGTGGGGCGCTCGCCTTCGACGTGCTCTGGGCGCCGTCCGACGGGGACGCACGTCTCGTCGTTGCGCGTGCGCGCGGCGCATCGCTGGAGGGTCCGGCCCTCGGCGCGGCGCTGCACGCCGTCGACACCGCCGTCGGGGGCTTCATGAAGCGAGACGGCAGGGCGTTCGCGCTCGCGCGCGTCGGCGCCAGCATCGTGAAGCAGGTGATGCCAGCCGTCGGCGCGCGCGCGCCGAGCTCCGACGTCCGAGCCGGCGAGCTCGATGGCCGCGGCGACGTGGTCCAGGTGGAGTTCGACGTCGCGTTTCCGCCGCCGGGGCTGCCGAAGCTCCTGATGTCCGCCGTCGAGCTCGCCGAGCTCACTCGCAGCGCAGACGATCATCTCGCCCGCGGCAACGTCGAATCGGCGCGCGCGGCCTACGTCGCGGCGCTCGAGCAAGCGCCACGTCACGCGGAGATATCGCGTCTAGTCGCCGACATCGACGTGCACGCCGGAGGCCGCGCGGAAGCGGCCCTCTCCGTGCTCTCGGACGCGGTGGCTCCGGCGGACACCGGTGCGGTGGGCGCGGCGCTGCTCGCGCGCGTCGGGGATCTGGACGGTGCGCGGGCGGCGCTTCGTGGAGCCACGCGCGACGAGGAGTACGGCCCCCTGGCGTCGCTCCTCTGGTGCCAGCTCGCGAGCTACGAGACGGACGCCCGCGGCAAGCTGTCGTCGCTCGACGAGGCCGTCGCGCGCGCGCCCGGCCTCGCTTCGAGTCGAAGGCTGCGCTTCGAGTCGCGGCTCGCGCTGGGGGACGTGAAGGGAGCGCTCGCGGACGCCGAGCACCTCGAGGCGAGCGCGACGGGCAACGCGGCTCGCCACGCGATCACGCGCGAGTGCGCCGAGTTGCTCCTCGCGGCAGGCTTCCAGCGCGACGCGGGGCGGCTCTTCGAGCGAGCCCTCCGCTACGTGCCCGACGACCCGACCGCGACGGCTGGCCTCGGCCGCGCGCTGGTCGAGGCGGGCCGGATCGAGCGCGCCGTCGCCCTCCTCGAGCGCGCCGTCGCGGGCGGCGAACGCCGCGGCGAGCCGCAAGGGGACGCTCTCCTCGACCTGGCGAAGATCCTGGCGAAGGCGGGCGATCTGCCGCAGGCCATCGCGCGCGCGCGACAGATCACGGGTCCCTCGGAGCGGCTCTCGGAGGCCCGGGCGCTCGAGGCGTCATGGCGCGAGAAGCTCGGCGATCTCGCGGGCGCCACCGTCGCGTACGGGCGGCTGCGCGAGGTGCTCGAGCTCACGCCTCCGTCGGATCCTCTGCGCGCCGTGGAATGGCTCCTGGAAGCGGCACGGTTCGAGTGGGAGGTGCGCAAGGACGCGGTGCTCGCAGAGCGACATCTCGCCGTCGCGCTGCGGCTGTCGCCCCGCGACCGGAGGGTGGGGGAAGAGTACAAGAAGCTCGCGGCGATCGTGGCGACGAAGGCCCGGACGGAGGATGGCGCCTGAGCGCGCCGGCGTCAGCCCTTACCCGTGATCGATAGCACCTGGTCGATCAGGGGCTTCGAGAAGACGCCGTTGCGCAGGCGCTTCACCGCCTTCAGGAACACGCGATACCACTCGATCTTGTCGTCGTCGCTGGGAGTCACGACGGTCATGCGCTTCATCAGGCGGTCCTTCGCCTCCATGTCGAGCTGACGGATCCTCTCGCTCTGCACCCTCGCCGCGCGGCGCTGCATGTCGCGGAACAGCGCGCGCGTATCTGCCGGCATCGCCTCGAGCTTCTCCTGCTTCATGAGCGTCGCTCCGATCGCCGCGACGATGGGCTGGTCGTTGATGTGATCCAGGTAGGGGACCCATTGCAGCTGCTCCGCGGCGAGCGCCGGCCCACCGATCACGTTCACGGTGCCGGCCTGGAGCGCCGGCAGGACCTCCGTGACGTCGAGCGGCACCGGCACAATCTGTCCGATGAGAGAGAACAGCAGCGGCGCCATCGGTTCGTTGCGGAACACCATCGGTCGCTTCCCGCGCAGATCCATGGGTCCCCGCACCTCCACACCCTTGCTGAACTGATAGACGATTCCGATGTCGCCCCACGACAGGAGCTCGAAGGACTGGGCGCGAAACCCTGCCTCGATTGGGTCCTTCAGCATGCCGCGCACGAGATCGGCGAGCGGCCACGAGTTGGTGACGCCGGGGAGCTGCAGGACCATCACGTCGCGGAACACGTGCGAAAGGCCGATGCTGCTGAGGGCGGCGGCGTCGAGCTCGCCGGTCTTCATCTTCGAAACGACCGTACGCTCGTCGCCCTGAACGCCGTTGTAGTAGATGTTCAGCGCGATCTGGCC
>CAYUAW010000035.1:0-4410 GCA_964442485.1 uncultured Polyangiaceae bacterium | reverse complement strand
CGCCATCTGCGGACGCCGAATACTCCGGCGGCCCAGAGGGTCTCGTCCTCCGCGTCCCAGGCGAGCGACACCACCTTCGCCCATTCGTCGAGCTCGTTCTCGAGCTCGGGGTCCGGCGAGAGCTCTGAAACGACGTGCGCGTCCGCGGAGGCCGCGTCGATCCACACGAGCGACGTGTGCCCGCTCGCTGCGTCGAACAGCGCGGTGAAGGCCGAGGGACGTCCACCCAGGCGGCCCGCGGTCACCGCGGTGGCGCGCGCCGAGCCGGCGGCGCGACGGAACGAGACGCCCCCGTCCGCGGACACACGGACTCCGAGCCCTGGCTCGAGAAGCGCGACGACGTCGCCGTCCGACGCGAGCTCCGCGTGCTCGTCCGACGTGAGCTCCGTGCTCAGTCTGCGGAACGCCCCGGTGGGCTCCGAGCGGAACAAGCGCAGGCCGTCCTGCTCCTCGACGAGACAGTAGGGCGGCGCGCCCGTCGAGACGGCGAGCACCTGGCCGCCGAGATCCACCTTGCGCCATGTCACGCCGCGGTCGGTGCTCTCGAGGAGTACGCCGCCGCCGGCAGAGACGTGCAGTAGTGCAGCCGGTCGTGAGCTCGGCGTCGGTCCCGCCAGCGAGAGTGACAGCGCCTTCTCGCGATCGAGCGCGAGCACTTCGCGGAACGCGGCGAGCGACTCCGGCGCGGCGTCCGGGCCGAGCAAACGATAGAGCGCGCCGCGTTCGGTGCAGGCCAGCACCGAGCGCGCGTCGGCATCCACGAGCAGGCCGGTCACCGCATCCCCCAGGCTCTCGGAGAGCCGCAGTACGTCGCCTTCCGGACCGATGAAGACGACGCCGGAACCGCCCGCGGCGACGAGGCCCTTCCGCGAGCGGACCACGCGACACTCCGGAAGGTCCGTCGGTGGCAGCTCGAGCCAGGGTAGCTCCGCGCGTCGCGGCGGGTCTTCCTCTCCCATGCCGAGGAGCTCGTCGGATTCTTCGTTCAGCGTGCCTTCCTGCTCGCCTTCGTCCTGAAGGAGGACCGGGAGCTCCTCCGGGATCAGGTTCTCTGGCTCCACGGTTCCTTCCGCGTCGTCGCCGCCCATTTCCAGCGCACCGCCGTCGTCGAACAAGCTTCCCGCGACCTCGCCATCGGGCCCGACCTCGTCGCCGGCCGAGCCCTCCTCGTCGTCGCTGGCCTGCACGATCTCTCCGATGTCGAGGGGCTGCTCGGCGCCCTCCGGGTCATCGGGGCCGTCCTCGTCGATGTCGACCCCCGCGTCGAGCTCGTCGGACTCGGAGTCGTCGAGGCCGCCGTCGCCGTCGAACGAACGGAGCAAATCCGAGAAGTCGCCCTCCGCGTCCGTTTCGTCGCTCTCGCCGAGCGGCGGAAGTTCTGGTAGCGGCTCGGGGTCCTCTCTGGTTTCCGGCACGCCGCTGGTATAGCTCCCCGCGGGGTGGACGGCAAAGAGCGGTCGGCGCGCAATCGGAGCTCGGGTGCGACCGCTGATGGTCGAGCCGAGCTCGAGCAATCCGGCGCCGGATTCTCGAGCAAGGTGAAGGCCGACATGAGCATGCTGCTGTCGGACGAGCTCGTCCAGGTGCGGGTCAGAGTGCGAGCGCCGGACGTCGTGTTCGTGAAGGGCGTGCTGGAGGCGAGCGAGGGGCTCGGCGCGGTGCTTGCCGAGCCGCGAACACCGGGTCTGCGCGGGGCGGGCGACGGCCGCGACGGCGGGGCTCTCGTACTCGTTGCGCCGCGATCGCGAGCGCAGGAGCTGCACGAGCTCATCGAGGATCTGAAGCGCGAGCTTGGGGGAGGCTTGTGGAGAGACGACGTCAGCGTCGAAACGTGAGCAACACGTTGGAGTTTTTTGCACTCGCGCGCGAAGAGCGCGCCATGGACTGGAACGCGGCGGTCGAGACATTTCGACACGCGAACATTCTCTGGAATTTGGACGACGGTGCGAGAAGTCGACACGACCAAAATGCGCACGGAAGAAGTCGCGTGTGACGCCGCTTCCGGTCCTTGCGATCGCTCCTTCGATCCTCTAGCTTCGGGGCCATCGTGCGGAAGTGCTCCCCTGTGACGAGCGAACACCGCGCCGACGCGACTCCGTTGCCGAGCGTGCCGGCCGTAGGTGCCGATCCGCGGCTGGTGGATGCGTGGTGCGCGTTCCTCGGGCGGCTCGCCACGGACGCCGAAGCCGCGCTCGCTGCCGCCATGGCGTATCGCGAGCTCGCGGGGCCAGCGCGGGAGGACTGGATCCTCGCGCTCGCGCACGACATCGACAAGGTCTCCGTCCCGCCCATCGCGGTGTATGCGCCGCTCCTCGCGGTGGAGACGGAGCCGCGGCGGCGCCAGCGCATCCTGTCCGCTCTCGGGCCCGTGCACGCCGATGCGACGCCGACGACCGCCGCCTTCGCGCTCGCGAGCCGGCCGGGTGGCGAGTCGCGCATCGCCGTGATCGTCGCGCCGCTCTACCTGGATTTCGTCCAGGTGCTCGCCTGCGGGTATCGTCACGCGGAGGGCTTCGACTGGGTCAAGCACGACCCGATCGTCGAGCTTCGCCGGGCGCCCCACGCGGGTGAGCTCGTCGGCGGCGTCGAGGTCGAGGCGACTCCGCTCGGCGCCGTCGTGGACGATCTCGCGATCACCGTCGTTGCGCACGCTCGCACCGGGGGCACCTTGCCTGAAGCGCTCAGCGTCTTCGCGGATCTCTTCGGCCCCGGCGGGGAAGCGCCGGCGCGCCTCACCGTCGCCCCGTAAGTGGCCAGGCGGGAGATGCCCCCGAGCGCCGCTTTCCGGGCGCGTCGCGCGGCCCGGGCCGCGTCGCTCGCCGCCTTGCTGCTCGCCGGCTGTAGCGCCGGTCCATCCCGCTCGGCGGCCGACGCGCGGTCGTCGGCGAGGCCACTCTACGAGTATGTCGCCCTCGACGGCCAGCGCGTCAGCAGTGAAACCAACCATGGCAAGGTGACCGTCATCGCCGTCATCGCGACGTACGATCTCGGGTCGCAGGTCGTCGTGCGTCAGCTCGCGGAGATCCGCGCTCGCCAGCATCGCGCGATCTCCATGCTCGCTCTTGTCCTCGAGCCCCCGAATCACGCTCCGCTCGCGGAGGCGTTTGCCGCCACCCTCGAGCTTCCCTTTCCGATCGCGATGGCCGATCAGTCGATGCTCGTGGCCGGCGGGCCCTTCGGTCCCATCGATACCGTTCCGACGACCATCGTCATCTCCCCGGACGGAGTGGAGGTCTGGCGCCACCAGGGCGCGGTTCTCGCCGCGGAGATCGAGGCGGCGATTGCGCGAGCGCGCCGGGCCACATGACGCACGCCGTCGCACAGTCGAGGTGCGACTCGCCCATGGTCAACCGGGCGCGATCGCGATAGAGATCCCGGCCGCATGAGCGATTTCATCGATCGCCCGCGGGATATTCGGCAGGGCGAAGAACTCGACGTCGGGCGCCTGACCGCCTACCTGCAGGGTCACGTCCCGGAGCTGTCCAGCATCACTTCTATCTCGGTGAAGCAGTTCCCGAGCGGTCACTCGAACCTGACCTACCTGGTGCAGGCGAACGGCCGCGAGTACGTGCTGCGGCGGCCACCGTTCGGCAGCAAGGTGAAGAGCGCTCACGACATGGGGCGGGAGTACCGCATCCTGTCGAAGCTTCACGGCGCCTATCCCCTTGCGCCGGAGCCGGTCGCGTTCTGCGAGGACGAGAGCGTCATCGGGTCGAACTTCTACGTGATGCGTCGGATCGAGGGCATCATTCTCCGGAAGGAGCTGCCGAAGGATCTCACGCTCCCGCCGGAGACCCTGCGCGCGCTTCACCTCAACCTGGTGGACAACCTCGCGCGCATCCACGCCATCGACTACGCGAAGGCGGGGCTCGGCGATCTGGGCAAGCCCGAGGGCTACGTCCAGCGTCAGGTGGCGGGCTGGTCGAAGCGCTATGTGGATTCGCAGACCGACGACATCCCGGCGGTCACCGAGGTCGCGAAGTGGCTCGCCGATCGGCTCCCGCAGGAGAGCGGCGCGTCGCTCATCCATAACGACTACAAGCTCGACAACGTGGTGCTGGATGCGCACGACATCACGAAGATCGTGGGCGTGCTCGACTGGGAGATGTCGACGCTCGGCGATCCATTCATGGATCTCGGCACGTTCCTCGGATACTGGGTGGAGAAGGACGACGACGACGCGATCCAGGTGATGCGCTGGGGTCCCACCACCGCCCCGGGTTCACTCACGCGCCGGGAGATCGTCGAGCGCTACCAGCAAGTGAGCGGGCGCACCGTCGACAATCCCGTCTTCTACTATGTCTTCGGGATGTTCAAGACGGCAGTCGTCATCCAGCAGATCTACTACCGGTACAAGCAGGGGCTCACGAAGGACGAGCGCTTCGCGATCATGATCATGGGCGTCCACGC
>CAYUAW010000034.1:30736-36883 GCA_964442485.1 uncultured Polyangiaceae bacterium | reverse complement strand
GGCGCGGGCAACATGGCTGCGCAATGGTCACCTCGAGTTGTAACCAATCAGGAATCGTCGATGCATCGAGCCCTCGCGCACGCGGACGTCTTTCGTGCCATCTCGGACCCGACCCGGCGCGCCATCCTGGATCGACTGCGCGCGGGCCCGACGCCCGTCAACGCGCTGGCTTCCGAGTTCGCGCAGAGCCGGCCCGCGATCTCGAAGCATCTGGCCGTCCTGCGCCGCGCGCACCTCGTCACCGAGCAGCGCGCAGGGCGGGAGCGCGTCTACGAGCTCGAGCCCCGGCCGCTACAGCAGGTCGCAGGGTGGATCGAGGGCTACCGCTCTTTCTGGCAGATGAGTCTCGGCAACCTCAAACGTCACCTGGAGAAGACATGAAACTCGCAAACAAGAGCGCTCGGGCCGTTGCAGACGTCACGGCAGGCGTCATCCTCGCATTCGTCGAGATCGCCGCACCGCCCGAGCGAGTGTTCCGCGCGCTCACCACGGAGGAGCTCACCCAGTGGTGGGGCTCCCCCGAGGAATACCGCACGACAGAGTTCACCGCCGACCTTCGCCTCGGCGGGCGATGGCGCACGGTCGGAGTCGGACGCGACGGCTCCTCATTTGCCGTCGAGGGTGTGTTCAGGGAGATCGACCCGCCCCGGCGGCTCGTGCAGACGTGGGTCGCGCCCTGGGACGGCGGCAACGAGACCGTGATCACGTACACGCTCGAGCCGATCGACGGCGGTACGCGAGTGACGGTCCGGCACGAAGGATTCGGTGAGCGACAGCAATCGTGTCGCGGTCACGGAGAGGGCTGGGAGCGAGTGCTGGGGTGGCTCGCGAGGCACTTTCCCGCGACGGAATCCAAGTTCTTCTTTCTTCGGCTCCTCGCACCACGGCCGACATTCCAGGTGGACATGAGCGAGGAAGAGCGCGACGTGATGCGCCGCCACGCAGGCTACTGGGCGAAGCTCCTCCAGGAGCGCGTCGCGGTGCTGTTCGGCCCGGTGGCGGATCCGAAGGGCGGCTGGGGTGCGGGCGTCGTCCGCGCGGCGAATGAGGACGCGGTGAAGGACCTCTGCGCGCAAGATCCCGCGATCCTCTCGAATCGCGGCTTCAGCTACGACGTCATGTGGATGCCGACAGCCGTCTACCGCGAGTGACGAGCTCCGGCTGCCCGGTTTGCATCGATGGCGGAACGCGGAGTCGAGCAACCGCGTCCAGCGAGCAACATTTCCGACCCGTTCGCGCTTCGTCGTGACGACGCAGCGTCGAGGCGTCGCGCCGTCGCGCCGTCGCTCGATGCGAGACGGCGATAGCGATGAGAGACGCATGCGACGTCGGGTTCCCTGCAAGCGTGCTCCGTAGCGCGCTGTAAGAACGTCGCGTCCGTTCGCCTACATCAGAAGGAATCGTCCGACGCATTTGCGAAGCGTGCGTCCCCTGGCTTGTCGAGATCGGATAGACTCGCTTCTACTCGAGATTTCTTCGCTCGACTCTGCCCCCGAGGAGACCCACGTCAATGACAACTGCCCCCAACCCAGACGCCCCTGTGCAATCGCAAGACAACGGAGCCCCGCTCTTCCTCTCCACGTTCAAGGAGGGAGACCAGCGCTTTCTTGCTTACGCGATAGAGCACAGCTTCGTCTGCGGTCGGCGCACTGCGCACGATTTCATCCGTCACTTCCCACCGCGCGCGATCATGAAGGGGCTCGAGAATCAAGCGGGCCTGCGCGCCGCCATCCTCGTTCTGACCACCGGTCTCAAGCAGAAGATCGCGCTGAAGAAGGAGTGGGAAGACGCCGCGACGGATCTGCAGATCGCGCTCGACGAAGGTGAAACGGACGCCGAGTCCATCGTCGCGCTGTTCGACGCCGACGATCGCGTGCGCTACCTCGATTCGCAGAAGATCTGGGCGTTCCTCACCGAGGGCGAGTTCTGGAAGGCGTCGACGAACAAGACGCAGGCAGACGTCGCGCGCAATCACATCGCGTTCATGCTGGAGCGCGCGCTCTCGGACAAGCTCATCAGCCATCGCGACGTCGTCGAGGGCGTCAGCGTCGAAGAGCTCGCGAACCGGTTGCCGAAGGCGGAGCTCGGTCGCTTGATCCAGTGCGCATTGCAGAACGCGGATCGCGGCAGCACCTTCACCGAGGCCGATCTCCTCGCGACGACCCCCGCGCGCACGCTCGTGCAGTACGTGCCGCTCTCGCATCTCTGGGACAACGTCGTCGTTCCGAAGATCGCGCGCCGCCACAACTACGTGGCAGAGCCGAGCCAGCCCTCGAAGCCGGAAGCTGCGAAGCCCGAGCCTGCGAAGCAGGACGCGCCCGCCGAGCTCCACGACTTCAAGCCCCCGATGCAGGACCTCTTCGGCACCGGCGGCGCGTCGCAGAAGGAATCGACGAGCCTGAAGCCAGTGGCGAAGCCGAAGGACGGCGGCATGAAGGACGCGCCGCCGAAGGAAGTCTCGAAGATCAAGCTCAAGGCACCCGAGGGCGCGCTCACTCAGGGCATCGGTAAGACCCCGCTGCCGTTCGGCGACGAGGCCGACGACATCGAGGTCACCGAGGACGACCTGAAGGCGATGTGAGTTGGCGAGCCACGGGGATCCGGCGCCGGCAGACGTCGGATCCTCGCGGCACGACGAGGACGTATCAGCGGGGATCACGGCGTCGACGGACGCGATGTGTTCGCGTGTAGGAGGGAAACGAGGCCACGACGCGCCGCCGGAGCGACGCGCCGTCATCGCGCGAACCCGGGGAGCGCCGTCGGCTCAGGGAACGGGGTCGCAGCTCGTCGAGCCGTCCGCCTGAGCGACGCACATCGTCCCCGTCGGGCAGACGATGCGGGCGCAGGGATCGGGGCCGGTGTTCGGCACGCACGCGCAGACGGTGGGGGTCGAATCGAAGTGCTGGTCGCGCGAGCAGGGCTGGTTCGCGGCGCACTGGCAGATGCCAGGGCAGCTCCGCCCCGGGCCTGGCGTGCACTGGTCGCTCGGGTCGTCCACGCAGGTGCCCATGCCCGCGCAGGCCATGCCGGCGACGCCGCCGCATACGGGCTGACCGGAGGGGGCGCACGCGCCGCGGTGCTCGATGGCCGCCCCCGCCTTCGCCGCGTCGCACAGGTTCGTATAGGTCACGCCGTCGCACCCGCAGACCGGATCCGAGAACGACGGACAGGCGTGCGGCCGCGGGGCGCAGAGGCCGATGCGTCGCGGGCCCGGACAGCCGCGCGCGACGAACGGCAGGCACACCTCGGTCTCGTGGCACTCGCGCTCGGCGAAGCCACCACACCACCGCGGGAAGCGCAGATCCTGCGACACCGGTTCGACGCTGTTCGGGTCCGTCGAGCCGCCGCTGCTGCACCCGGCGAGGCCGCCCAGCACGATGAACGCTGCGATCGGAAGTCCCCCAACGATGCCTGCTCGATGAGCGAAGTGACTCGTCATGACTACCTCCGCGGGTTTACTCACGCACAAAGCCCCGAGCTACAAGCATACGGATGCGATCAGGGTGCCGTCAAGGACGCTAGACATCACGAACTAGCATAATTTCCACGACGCGAGACGTTACCTACACGGAGCGTTGATGTCAGTTGGCATGCGTCGGTAGTGGTTTTTCGCCGTGCTTTTTGCGTCCGCGTTCGCGGATTTTTCCGTGATCGCACTCGAACTGGCAACCAAGATGGTCGCTTTTGCGCTCATCGGAGGCGGGGCGCGCCCTGGCAGGGCTGTGGACATTTTGAAGCTGCTTCAGATAAAGCGGCGCGCTTCTCACCGCCGACGGAAAAGTCGTGCTGCGTCGGAGACGCCGGGGGCTGCGGGTCATCCCTCGCGGTCGCAGCCGGCCGCGGACGACCTCGTTCCCGGTGCCGGCCCGGCTCTTTTCAGGCGCAGCCGACTCGCACCTCGCGGTAACCCGCATCCCCGGGCGGCCGTGGGCGGCCATCGCTGCTCGCACGCGGACATCGATTGCGACCGCCCCGAAAGGACACTACGACGCCGCGAGATGGCGCTGCCCCCCAAGAGAGAACTTCCTCCCGGAGAGGACGGCGACGACGAGGATCTTCGCTCGCGGACGGATGCACGCCGCGAGCGGAAGGAATCCGAGGAGACGCTGATGCGCCTGGCCTGGGCGCTCGTCGAGCTGCCGGAGCGCACCCTCCAGCGCTTGCAGCTGCCCGAAGGCATCCTCGACGTCGTCATGCGGGCCCGGCTGGTGAAGGACGGAGGGCCGAAGAACCGCGCGCTTCGTCTGGTTCGCATCGTCCTGCGAGACGGCGACGCGGACGCCATCGCCCAGGCCCTGCGCGAGGTCCACGACCCCCCGCGGAAGGGCGCCACGGCCCCGCCATCGCCGCGCGGCGAGCGGGAGCAGGCGGTAGAAGCCTGGCGCACGAAGCTAGTGGACGGTGGCGAGGACGCGCTCACCGAGTACGTCAGGCTGTATCCAGGAGCGGACCGACGCCAGGTCCGTCAGCTCGTGCGCAACGTGCGCAAGGCGAAGGAGGCGGCCCGGGCGGACGCCGTCGCGACGCTCCTGAAAGCGCTCCGTACCGCCATGGTCTGAACGCGACGCTTCACGACGCAGCGAGCGGCGGACCGTGGCCTTCGAGGACCGGAGGCGTGACGGGCCCGGGCGGCAACGTCGTCGGGCGACCGCGCCGTAGGAGCGCACGCCAGTCGTCCGGCGTGTACGACGCGGGCGCCGTCGTCGCGAGGAACTCGTGCAGCACCGCGAGGAACCGTGCCGGATCGGAATGGTGCGGGAAGTGACCCGCGTCGGGGAATACATGCAGCTGGCTCGACGGCATCGCCGCGTGCGCGATCTCCCCGTGGTGCAGGGGCAGCACGGCGTCGTGCGCGCCCCAGATCAGCAGGGTCGGCATCCCGCGCGTCAGGTAGCATCGATCGAGCATCGTGATCGCCTGACCGCGCCAGTCGACGACCGCGCGGATGGTCCTGACGAAAGCGCGGCGAGCCGTCGCGTCCGGCAGCGACTCGAACATCCGGAGGAGATGCTCCGCGTCCCGTCCGAGATCCGTCTTCAGCACCTCGAGGAGCCGTACCCCGCTCATGCCGATGAAGCGCGCGGGCGAAAGCCGCAGCAGCGGCAGAAACAGATCCGCCGCCGGCGTCGCAGCGAGCCGCAGCGCGGGATGGACCTCGTGAGAGACGCCCCCGGTGGCGACGAGCACGAGCCGCTCGCAGCGCTCCGGGTACTGATACGCGAACTGCATTGCCACGCCGCCGCCGAGCGAATGCCCGATGACGGTACAGCGGTCGACCTCGAGCACGCTCAGCAGGTCGCGCATCCCGTTCGCGTATGCGGCGACGGAGTAATCCGCGCGCGGTTTATCCGAGCGGCCGTGCCCCAGCAGATCCGGCGCGATGACCCGATGATCGCGCGCGAGATCCGGGATGATGTTGCGCCAGGTGTCGGAGCAATCCCCGATGCCGTGGATCAGGAGAAGCGCGGGGCCCTCCCCGACGTGCACGAACGCGCGGCGGTACCCGTGCACGACGCGGTACTGCATCTCGTATCCCACCGGCTTGCTCAAGGCGGTAGACGTTCGACGCTTGAACGGAACGATGGTCACTCGGGTAGCGTTTCTCTGGCGACGAGGGACGAGACTCGTGCGGCCAGATGGAAGATTACCGGCGTCAGCGCCACTCCGGGAGGCGCATTCATCACGGCAGGCAATCGTTCGACCGCGCACGTCGCCGAGACATCGCGACGAAACGGCGAAGAAATCTGACGGGACTCGCGAGCGACCGCGAGTACGCTGTGGATGCTTGTCCGACGAAGATCTCCCCTGGATGCAGCTCGCTCTTGGCGAGGCGCGCCTTGCGTTCGAGCACGGCGACGTGCCGGTGGGAGCCATCGTCGTCGGTCCAGACGGTAAAGAACTAGCCCGAGCGCACAACGAGCGCGAGCGTGGCGCCGATCCCACGGCGCACGCCGAGCTCGTCGCCGTCCGCAGCGCGGCGCGCGCCCGCGGACAGTGGCGCCTCGACGGGTGCACTCTTTTCGTCACACTGGAGCCCTGCGCGATGTGCGCCGGCGCCCTCGTCAACGCGCGCATCTCGCGCGTCGTGTTCGGCGCGACGGATCCCAAGGCGGGAGCCGTCGTCAGTCTCTTCGAGCTCGGGCGCGA
>CAYUAW010000034.1:28066-30636 GCA_964442485.1 uncultured Polyangiaceae bacterium | reverse complement strand
TCAAGGTCCGTCGGGATCGCCGCGCTCCGACGACCCGAAGTCCGGCGTGTCGTCGTTGCCCGCGCCGCCGGCGCTCTCGCCCTCGTTGGCGGCGACGCCGCGGTGGATCTCCTCCGCCAGTGCGGTCGCGAGCTCCTTGTCGTCGATGCGACGGATCTTGTGGGCGATCTCCATCAGGTGACGGAGGTACTCCGCCCAGCGGTCGCTCAGGCTTCCGTCGTTCTTGAAGTGGTGCACCTTCGGATTCGGAAGGAGCGAGATCAGGTAGAGGGCCTGCCCGAGCGACAGATCCCGCGGCGTCGAGTGGAAGTAGTGCGCCGCGGCGGGGCCTATCCCGTAGAGCCCCGGCGCGAACTCGATCACGTTCAGGTAAAGCTCGAGGATCTGCTCCTTCGTGAGCGTCTGCTCGAGCAGCATCGTGAGCACCGCCTCCTGGAGCTTCCGCGACAGCGTCTTCTCGCGCTTCAGGTACAGGTTCTTCGCGAGCTGCATGGTGACCGTGCTGCCCCCGCGCACGAAGCGGCCGGACTTGAGATCGTCGCGGATCGAATCCTGGATCGACTTCTGGTTGAAGCCGCTGTGCGTCCAGAAATTGGCGTCCTCGCAAACGACCACTGCAGTGGCCACATATGGAGAGATGTCGTAGAGCGGCACCCAGGAAGGCGTGCCGGGGCCGCTCTCGATCGTCGTCGGAACGCCGCTCGCGTCCAGGACCGTCCGTGTCCAGGGTCGAGCGAATCTCCCCGGCGAAATGGTGCTCGGCACTCGCGTGATCTTGCAGCCGTTGCCCGCATCTCCGACGACGCGGGTGTCCTTCGGGCGCCGGGTGTCGAAGGCGACGTCGCCGGTGAACGCGAAGGTCCCGTTCATCTCGAGGCCGCCAATCAGCGGAACGAGGCCGGCCGGCACCGACGCGAGCATGTCGGTGCAGGCGGCGAGCGGGATCGAAAGGTGCAGCGCCCCGCGCGCGTGACCCTCGCTGCGCTCTAGGGTGCCGTTCGCGACGAGCTTCACCTTGCCGAGCTCCACGTCCACGCCGGAAAAGCGGATCTGGCTGCCGTCGAGCGCCACGTCCGCGGTGCCGCTGGCCCCCAGCCGCAGGCCGCGCACGACCTCCTTCGAGAGCCGTGGCTCGAAGAGCGACAGCTCCGAGACGCGTGCGCCGCCCTCGACGTGCACCGAACCTCCGTCCGCGTCGAGCCGCGCCCGCCCGCTCGCCTCGACGTCGGCGCCGCTCACCGATTCTAGGCCCATGTCGTGCTCCTTCACTCCGAGCGCGGCGAGGCTCACCGGCCCACCCGCGAGCCCGATGTCCACCGGTCCCGCGATTAGCGGAACGGTCACGTCGAACCGGATCGGCGTGGAGCCCTGACCATCACCCGACGTGACGGACGCCTTCACGGCGCTCGCCGTTCGCTCGAGCAGCGCCTTCGCAGGCCCGACGTTGAGCACCTGCCCAGCGTGGCGGAGCGCAAGGCGCACATCGGGCAGCTCGAGCGCCGCGCCGGGCCGGAGCAACTTCCCGGCGGAGTCCGCCGCCTTCGCGAGCTCGGCGCGCAAGCGAAGCCAGCGAGAAGGCCGCTCCGGCTCGTCCGCCTCCGGATCCGGCTGGTTTTTTGGGGGGGCACGGTTGGCGTCGGGCGGCGTCGCGGACTCGTCGTCGACGTCCGCCGAGACGGTGACGCGCTCGGCGCCGAGGGCCGCGAGCTTCCTCGCGCCCGCGTCGCGCGTGAGCGTCGCGCTCGGCTTGACCGCCTCGAAGCGCAGCACGCCCCCGGCGAACCGCCCGAGGTCGGCGCCGACTCGTTCATCGCCTTCCGGGGTGCGCTCGTAGCGGACGCCCCAGGCGTGCTCGACCGCGCCGGTGGTCGGATCTTCGTTCCACGTCACGTCGACGCCGTCGACGGAGAGCGGCGTGGTCTCCCCTTCCGCGCCGCCATCGCCGTCACGCGAGCCGCGTGCATGCGCCGCGCGGTACGCGCCGAGCTCCTTCTCGACCTTCTCGGCGGTGCCATCGACCCTCACCGAGCCACCGTGCACACGGATCCCGCGCGGCGACCCCGTCAATCCCGGCGCGACCTCCACGCGCTCGAGCTCCGCGGTGATACCCGGTAGCTCCGAGCTCGACACCGACACACCGGAGAGCCGCACGGTGCCGAAGCCGACGCCCGCGCTCTTGATCTCCAGCCGGAGCCCGAGCGCCGCGGCGCGCGACTCCGCGACGCTCCGCACGACCGGGCCCGACACGAGCATCCCGACGAAGAGCACGCCACCGGCTGCCGCCGCGAAGATCGCCGCGGTACGGCGCGGCCCCGGCGGAAGCAGCTCCTGGAGCCGCCGCACGGCGTCTCGCGCAAGGCTCGAGCGAAACGGGGCGCGACTCTGGTCGGCCGACGGCGACATGGGACACGTAGGAGATACTCGGCGAACGTAACGTCAGCAATTCACGTGACGTCCCGGCCCGGCGCCGCGAGTCTTTCGCCGCGGATTTTCGGGCGCGGCAGCGCGGTGGTCGCCGCTGCCCTGGCGGTCACCCGGTACCGCGGCGGTGCCCCGAGCGCCGCGAAGCC
>CAYUAW010000034.1:7753-27966 GCA_964442485.1 uncultured Polyangiaceae bacterium | reverse complement strand
GGTGTGCGCGTTCATGCGACGCGCTTGCGCGGCCGCCGCGCCGCGATCGGACGCGAACCCGGCCTGCGCGACTTGCACCGTCTGGAGTCGCGCCCGTTCCATCGTGGCGGCCATCCAGTCATGTCGACGATGGGGCCCGCGAGCAAAAGGGCTCAGTGTCGCCGGAGCGGCGGCTGACCGGTCGTCGACACGACGGAGCGCCAGAGCTCGCTGTTCGGGTGCACGCGCTTCTTTCGCTTCGTGGTGAGCATGAGGGGGACGTGGGTGTAGACGCCGTTCCAGCGGCCGACGACGACGTCGGTCTTGCCGGCCATCGCGGCGTGGACGGCGTTGCGTGCGAGCACGTCGCAGTAGCGGTTGTCGCTCGCGTTGGCGGGCACGCTCCGGATCATGTAGCTCGGGTCGATGTACTTCACGACCACGGGGAGCTTCCGTTCGCTGAAATACGCGGTCAGCTCCTCGCAGAGGTGCGGACCGACGTCGAGCTGCTTGCTGCCGTAGCGCAGGTTGCCGGACGCGTCGCGCTCGGCGCCCTTGGTATCGAGGCCGAGCGCGCAGCCCTCGGCCACGGCGATGAGCGCGTGTCCGCGTTCGAGCAGCCGCGCCTCGAGCGTCTGGAGCACGCCGCCATTTCCGTGGAGATCGAACGGCACTTCAGGGATCAAGCAGAGATTGACGTCGAGCGACGCGAGGGCGGCATGTGCTCCAATGAAGCCCGCCTCCCTCCCCATGAGCTTCACGACGCCGATCCCGTTGCGAGCAGAGGTTGCCTCGGTGTGCGCAGCGTCCAGCGCCTGTGCGGCGACCTGGACGGCCGTGTCGAAGCCGAAGGTCTGGTCGACGAACGCGATGTCGTTGTCGATCGTCTTCGGGACTCCGACGACGCTGAGGTCGAAACCTCTGCGCATCGCCTCTTCGGAGATGGCGTGCGCCCCCTTCAGCGTGCCGTCGCCGCCAATGGTGATGAGGATGTCGACCTCGAGCTCCTGCAACCGCGACACCATCATGGCCGTATCCTGGGCGCCGCGTCCGAGCCCGAGGATGCTACCGCCCTGTCGATGGATGTTCTGCACGACGCTCGGGTTGAGCGTCATCGGAGGGACCCCACGCTCCGCGTTCAGGCCCTCGTACCCGAATCGGAAGCCAAGGATGTCCTTCACCTTGTAGAGGTGATGAAGCTCGAGGACCAGCGAGCGGATCACGCTGTTGATGCCGGGGCAGAGGCCGCCGCAGGTGACGATGGCCGCCCGTGTCTCTGCAGGGCGGAAGTAGATCCTCCTCCGCGGCCCCGCCTTCTCGAAGTAGAGCCCCTGCTCGGCGGAGCTGTCCGGCGAGCGGCTGACGGACAGGAGCACGCTCGCGTCGTCCGGGACGAACTCGGAGTGCTCCCCGTCGTCCTCGATCGACAGCGGGAGGGGCGAATCGACGAGGCGTGGACCGAGGTTGCGAACGCTGAGCTCGGGGGGAGCCGGGATGGACTTCACGCTATTCCTCTCTCTCGAGATTGTTTCGACGGACGCGCGTCACAGGCGACAGATCAGAAGCTCGCGCTCGAAGATCATCTCCTTCGGAAGCCGGTCGAATATCTCGAGGAAGAGCTCCTCGTGCACCAGGCTCTGGAGCTTGAATCGTGCACGGTCCACCTTCATCAGCGCCTCCCACGAAAGACGCGTGAAGTCGAGCCCGCGCCAGTCGATGTCGTCGTAGCGTGGCATCCAACCGATGGGCGTCTCCACGCCGACCGCTTCCCCGCGCGAGCGCTCCACCATCCAGCGCAGGACGCGCATGTTCTGGCCGTAGCCCGGCCACATGAAGCGCCCCTCCTGCTTGCGGAACCAGTTCACGTGAAAGACGCGTGGCGGCTCCGCGAGCACCTTGCCGATCTGGAGCCAGTGCCGGAAGTAGTCGCCCATGTGATATCCGCAGAAGGGCTTCATCGCGAACGGATCGCGGCGCAGTTCGCCTACCTTGCCTTCGGCGGCCGCCGTCTGTTCCGAACCCACCGTCGCGCCGAGATACACGCCGTGCGACCAGTTGAACGCCTGGAACACCAGCGGCACGTCGTTCTCGCGCCTGCCGCCGAAGATCACCGCGCTCACCGGGACGCCGGCGGGGTCCTCCCACCGAGGATCCATCACGGGGCAGTTCTTCGCGGGCGCGGTGAAGCGCGAGTTCGGATGCGACGAGACGCGACCTGAGGCCGGCGTCCAGTCATTGCCCTGCCAGTCGACGAGATGCGCCGGCGGCTCCGAGGTGAGGCCCTCCCACCACACGTCGCCGTCGTCGGTGAGCGCCACGTTGGTGAAGATCGAATCGCGCGAGCAAGCCGCGATGGCGTTCGGGTTCGTCGCGAGGGACGTGCCGGGCGCGACTCCGAAGAATCCGGCTTCGGGGTTGATCGCACAGAGCTGGCCCTCGGGGTTCGGCTTCAGCCAGGCGATGTCGTCTCCGACGCAGGTGACCTTCCAGCCTTCCATCTCGCGTGGGGGCACCAGCATGGCGAAGTTCGTCTTGCCGCAGGCGCTTGGAAACGCGGCGGTCACGTAGCTCTTGCGGCCGTCGGGGCTCTCGACTCCGAGGATCAGCATGTGCTCTGCCAGCCACCCCTCGTCGCGCGCCATGACCGAGCCGATCCGCAGCGCGAAGCACTTCTTCCCGAGCAGCGCGTTGCCGCCGTAGCCCGATCCGTACGAGATGATGGAGCGCTCTTCCGGGAAGTGCACGATGTGCGTGTTCTCGGGATTGCACGGCCATGCAGGCCCGCGCGCGCCGGGCGGCAAGGGGACACCCACCGAGTGCACGCAGTGCACGAAGTCCCCATCTTCCCCGAGCTGCGCAAGCGCGGCGGCGCCCATGCGCGTCATGATGCGCATGTTCGCGACCACATACGGCGAATCCGTGATCTCGACTCCGACCTGTGACATCGGCGACCCGAGGGGGCCCATGCAGAAGGGGACCACGTAGAGCGTCCGTCCGCGCATACAGCCGTCGAAGAGCCTGTTGAGCTTCTTCTTCATCGCACGCGGATCTTCCCAGTTGTTGTTCGGCCCCGCGTCGCCACGGCTGACGCTGCAGATGAACGTGCGCGACTCCACCCTCGCCACGTCCCTGGGATCGGACCGGGTCAGGATGGAGTTCGGCTTGAGCGCCGGGTTCAATCGAATCGCCGCGCCGGTCTCGACGAGGAGGCCGACCATCGCCTGGTATTCCGCCTCGGAACCGTCGCACCAGTGAAGGTGTTCCGGCCTGCAGAGCTCCACCCAGTCAAGGACCCAGCGCAGGAGGGACTTGTGACCCGTGTTCGGAGCAGAATTGAGCATTGCAAACCTCTCGGTTGTAGATGGCGTTGTTCTACGGGCGGCGCGATCGCGGACGTAACGGGCACGGCGCGTTCGAGGAGCGGTGATGCGCACTCAGCAAAATGCAGGCCCGACGCAGTGCGCCGCCGGCAACCAATGACCGCACCCGAGAGGCGCGAGAACTGCGCGTCCGAGCGCGAGAACTGCGCGATGCCCCGGATGGGGCGATTCACAACATGGGCCGGCGTCGTCGAAGCAACATGCTCGGAAGAGCGACGCCGGTTGCGAGCGCTGCGGTGATCACCGTCGTGCGCAGAGCGTTCTCGACCACGGCAGCAACAGCGGCTTGCTGTGTCTCGGCGGTTGCGGACAGTGCCGACATCAACCCGGCGATGGTCCGGTACGCGAGGGCCCCGGGGACCAGGGGAATGATGCCGGGAATGACGAAGATGACGGCGGGCGCGTGCAGCTTGCGCCCGCACGCGACGCCGAAGAGGCTGACCAGAACCGCTGCGACGAGGCTCGCGGGGGCGGAGGTCACCTGTTCCGTCGCGGTGAGTAACGTCCGGGTTTCGTACCCGAGCAAACCGGTCAGGCCGCATGCGGCGAGCGCACGGACGGGGACGTTCAGCAGAACCGCGAAGCAGATCGCAGCGGCTCCCGCCCAGAGGCCGTGGTCGATCATGTCCAGGATGGGAGAGCTCACAGGGAAATCCTCGTCAGCTGCATTGCCGCCATGAGCCCCAGGGTCGCGAAGACGAGGATCAGCGCGGCGAACGTGGCCCGTGAGAGTCCGACGACGATGTGCCCCTTGATGAGGTCCTCCACGGCGTTGATCGCGGCCGGCCCGGGCACCAGCAGGATGACGGATGCAGCAAGGGCAGCCTCCGGCGTCCCTCGCAGGTGAACGATGCCGACGAGGGTCGACGCGGCGATGGCCGTCACGCCCGCCACGATCAGCGGATTGTGGCCGTTCTTGCTGAGCGTGGAGCGAACATAGGTGGCTGCGCTCGAGGCGACGAACGTCGTCCCCAGGGCCGCCCAGTCACCGTTGAAGATCCGGCAGAACGCGGCGCAGCCGAGGCCCCCCGCGAGCACCGTCTGCCATTCGACGTACGCGCGCCCGGTGCCCTCGATCCGCGAGAGCTCCGCGCGGACCTGGTCGATGCTCAGGGTGTGCAAGTCTGCTCGATGAACCAGGTGGCTCAGAGCCTCGATCAGCGCCATGTTCACCGGTCCGCTCCGCACGGAGCGAATCTTGGTGCGGAAATCACCCCCACCCACGTACGTGACGATGATCGCTCCGTGCGTGATCAGCACGTTGCCCCAGTCGCAGCCGAGCCCGAGCCCGACGCTGCGCACGCTCTCTTCCACCCGCTGGGTCTCGGCGCCGTTCTCCATCAGAAGCTGTCCGGCCCACAGCGCGAGCTCGACGATCTCCGAGAGTGCAGCCCGATCGAGCGCCGGCTTTTCCCGTGCCGCTTCCGGCGCGCGCCGCAACACGGCTTGCTTGATCTTGGAGGCGTTCATGAAATCTCGGAAGACGTTCAGCGGCCTCGGAGCAAGGTTCGTGCGCAGCCATCCGGGCTCCCCCAGCGCTCCCGGGCGCCATGCACCGCGAGACCTCGACCGGAACATCTCGCCTCGCAGAACGGCGATGCGTCGAAAAAAGTAAACTCGGTTGCGAGCTGCAATCTTTGCGTCGCTCGCGACGCCGCAGACCGCACGAAGCCGGACGACGCACCTCGCACCACTTGCCTCGTCGTCGCGCAGAGATTGCGCGGCGCCGGGGACCGGGCCGTCATGGCCCCGTCATTGTTTCGAAGAGAGGTCGCGCGCGTGCGGTGCCCGCTCGTGGCGCGTCAGATATCGACGCCCATCGCCCGGCACCACGCGATCGACCGACGCATTCCCTCTTCGAGGTCGATCTCCGGATCGTAGCCGAGCTCCTTCCTGGCCTTCTCGATGGAGACCGCGATGGACTCACCGAGCTCGCCGAGGACGTGGACCTCCTGGTTGTAGAGACCCGTCATCTGCACGAGCGAATCGGCCAGACGCGCCACGTCTCCGACGACGCCCGGCAGATAGCGCGGGTGGATCGTGACTCCGAGGAGCTTGCCCACGGTCTGCAGGATCTCGATGAACGAGTACGGTCTCCTGTCCGTGATCCAGTACGTCTGACCAGCGGCCTTCGCGACGTCGCGCGCGAGCAGGAGGCCCTGCACGGTGTTGTCGACGTAGCTCATGCTGCGGAGGTTGTCGCCCTTGCCGACGATGGGCGGGTGTCCGCCCTTGATCATCTTGAAGAACGTGGTCTGCCGGAGCGGCTGGTTCGGGCCGTAGAACCAGCATGGCCGCAGGATGACGCCCTCCACGCGGCCTGCGCGGTGGGCGTCGTTCACGAGCCACTCGCTCTGCAGCTTCGAGAGCCCGTAGTTCAGATACGGTCGCGGCGGATCGTCCTCCTGCATCAGGTGCGTCGGTGACGTGTTGAGCCCGGCAGGGGAGTTCGAGCTGACGAAGACGAATCTCCGCACTCCCGCGGCCGTGGCGGTATCGAGCAAGGTCCGCGTCGCGTCCACGTTCGTCCGGTACAGATCGGCGATGCGCTTCGCGTGGATGATGCCCGCGCAGTGGAACACGGTGTCGATGCCGTCGCAGACCCCGTCGGGCAGGCGCCGCTCGGTGAGATCCGCGGAGACGACCTCCACCAGGCCTGTCCTGGTCAGCGTTCGTGTGTCGCTGCCGGGGAGGGCCACGATCCGAACCGACTCCGGCTTCTGATCGACGGGTCCGGATCGGAAACCGTTCGTGAGTGCCTCGACGAGGCTCGACCCGAGCCACCCGGGAGCACCCGTCACCAATACGCGCGGCTTCTGCATCATCTCGGCTTTCGCGATTCGTGCGGTCCGTTCCGCTGCCGGGGACCCCCGAGGGAGGGGTCACGGGCAGCGAACGCTATTCGCGAAGGCGGTCGAGCCGCAAGACCGGTGCGCCCGGACGGCGGGAATTTCAGTACATCGTCGTGACGAGCTCGGCGGCGCTCTCGTCGTCGTTCAGGTCGGTCGCGACCGCGTAGCCGATGCCGTGCTGCTCGCGAGCGGCGATCGAGTATCCCCTGCGCTCGCCCACGTGTACCGGCTGGTTGTGCACGACCCGGGGCTCGAGCACGCCGCGAAGCGGCACCCGCTGCGCGTCGTACACGTAGACCGTCACGGGATGATTCGAGATCCGGTAGCGGAGATACGCCGCGTGCTGGTTCTTCATTGGAATGACGGAACCACCTTCCCACGACGCACCGAACTGCTTCAGGGCCGGGATGTGCATGGGCACTCCGACCTCCGGCTGCAGCTTCATCAGCTGCCCCTGCTCGGTGATCTCCGGCTCGGGGGGCCGCGCGTGGTAGTCGACGAGCTCGTCGAGCACCTGCTCGGGGTTCATCATCGCGGCGGTCACGGGCGCCGCCGGAGCGGGGGACGGCTCGAGCGGCTCGGCCGTGAACATCGACGACCGCCCGCCGACGTGCCCGTTCAGGAAGAGCACGAAGCCGAGCGTCGTCGCCGCAGCCAGGAGCAAGGGGAGCATCGCCGAACGTCGAGACCGGCTCGGCGACAGCGAGCTCTTCTGCTCCAGGATCCGTTCGCGCTCCGCGCGGAGCGCCCCGGCGAGCCGTCCCTCGAAACCGGCGGAGGGCTGCGCGTCCGCGAACGTCACGCGCTTCACGCTCCCCCGCAGCGCGACCTCGAACCGCTCGCGCTCCGCGCACGCGCCGCAGGTCGACAGGTGCTCTTCCACGTCGAACACGCCCTCGGCAGGGAGCTCGCCGTCGAGGAATGCGTCCAGCAGAGCGGTCACTTGACGGCAGCTCACGAGCCACCTCGCTTCGCCCGGTACATATCGAGCTCAACAGGCTTCTCTGCTCGTTCTTCCGCTCTGGGCGGGCCTTCGCCGGTGATGCCGATGGTCCGCGCTTGCTCGATGAGGCGCGTCTTCAGCAGGCGGCGCCCACGGTGGAGACGCGACATCACGGTGCCGATGGGGCACCCGACGGTGTCGGCGATCTCCTTGTATGAAAGCTCCTCGACGTCGGCGAGAAGTACGATGAGCCGGAACTCTTCCGGGATGGCGTCGAGCGCCGCGCCGATCTCCCGCTCTAGGATCGGCCGCAGTGCCTGTGCTTCCGGATCCCGCATCGAGCGGAGGGTGCTCGCGCCGATCCAACCGTCGGCGAGCGGGTCCGCGTCCGGGCCGTCCAGCACGTTGCGTTCGAGGCCGCTACGACGGTAACGGTTGATGAACGTGTTCTTGAGGATCTTGAGCAGCCACGCCTTCAGGTTCGTGCCCGCTTCGTACTGATCCTTCGCGCGGAGCGCCTTGACCACGGTGTCTTGCACCAGGTCCTCGGCCTCCGCGCGGTTCCGGGCCAGCCGCGTAGCAACAGCGAGCAAGTTCGACCCGTGAGAAAGCAGAGCTCGCTCGAACTCTTCCAATTCCGCTCTGGGTTCGGCCCGATTCACGGCGATTTCCTTTCAGAATGCCGCAACCGGGGGGGGCGGCAATCTATTCCTTCGGCTTCTCGTCCAGCCGCTTCTCGATGGCGGCCAGCCGCTCCGATACCCTTTTCAGCTCTGACTGTAGCTCTCGGATTGGTGAGAAATTCGGAAGGACCGCTCGAATCCGCTCGTCGATGGCGTGCTGCCATTGTTCGAGTGTCGCACGGAGACCTTTCTGCTGCGTTTCGCTACCGGTCACATCGTCCTCCTCCGGTAGCGGTGCGGCCTCGCCGCCTTCGCCGCCTTCTTCCGGATGCTCCTTCGATATCAGGCGACGGATGGGGCTGTCGCGAAAATGCGTGAGGATCTTCTCGCTGCGCTGACGGATGAGCGCTTTCAGCGTCGCGAGAGGAATACCGCGCGGCCGCGCCTTCAGCTCCTCGGAGATGATCAGCGCGAGGGTGACGTCGGTCTTGTCCTCTTTGGTCGCATTGTCGATGATCTGCACGTCTTCGTTCGCGCGGATCATCTCTGCGATCTGCAGCAGCGTGACGTAGCGGCTGTCCTTCGTGTCGTAGAGCTTCCGATTCGAGTACCGCTTGATGACACGCCGCTCCGGTGTCGGGCCACTCTCGGGGCTCTCGGAAACCATTCTCGTTTCGTCCATTCTCCGGTGGCCCTGCCTTGGAAGGTTACAGCGCCCGCCGGCGTTTGCCGCTCGATGCCGCTCTCGATCAAATTAAGCCCCACTTGCTGCAAGGCGTCAAGCTTCGTGCCACTCCCTTCGACGCTCAAGACGGGACACGCCCGCGCGACTTCTAGCTAATTCGGCCCGCATCGCGCTGCTCCACTATCGTTCGCGGCGCGATGCGGTCACGCGCCGTCCTGTCGATTGGCTCGCTTATTTCTGTGTTCGGATGTGCGTCCGGATGCCACACCCGCGAACCGCTAGAGCTCCTGGTCGTCCACCGGCTGGAGCCGGAGCGGGCCTCCGCCGGCGATCGTGTCGTCGTCACCGGTGAAGGGTTCCCCGAGGGCCGTGCCGCGGCCGTGACCTTCCGCGGCGATCTGCTGCGGCCCGGCGCGCCCCGCCAGACCGACGTGAGGATCGTCGCGCAGGCGGTTCCAGCGGAGCGCGGTTCCGTCGCTGTCGCCTTCGATCGCGCCATGGAACGCCGCTTTGCCGGCAGCGGCGGCGCTGCCTTGCACACGACCTTCGTCGGCGACGTCCAGGTCACGTTCCAGCCCGGCGAGGACGGCTCGGTGCCGCTCACCGGCGCCGCCCACGGCGTTCGATTCGACGTACTCCCCTCTGCGGGCGAAGCGGCCGCCGGCGGCGCCGAGGTCGCCGAGGAAGTGCCGGCACTAGGATTTCTGGGCCTTTCGGCGAACGACGACCCTTCGGGGCGGGGGCTCTCGGTGAGCGCCGTGGATCCGGACGGTCGCGCCTTCGCTGCTGGGATGCGGCGCGGCGATCTGATCGTCGAGGTGGACGGTGTCTCCGTCCTCTCCGCCGCCGATCTTGCGGTGCGGGGCGGGCAGCGGGTGGCGCACGTGATCGTCGAGAGGTCCGGACGCCCCCTGCCGCCGCTCAGCGTGGACGTCGAAGGGCTATTGCCGCTCGGCGTCGGCGACGTCATCGGGGCCGCCTCTCTCGTGCTCCTCGGCTGTGTCCTGCTCGCGGTACCGGCAACGGGTGCCGGCGTTCTACTTCGATGGCTCGGTCGCCTCGCGGAGCCACGGCGCTCTGGCCGATCCGGTGGCGACGGTCCCTTCGGAATCGCGAGCTCGTTGATGCCGCCGGAAGGGAAGGGTCGCGAGATCGTCGCGCCCGCGCTCGCGCCGTTGCTGGTCGTGCTCGCGGCCTTCGGCTGGCTCGCCCTCGGGCACAGCCTGGTGACGCCGGACTCCGACCTGCTCGCGATCGCGCTCGGCACCGCTTTCGCGCTCGTCGTCGCGCGCGCCGTCGACGGCGTCGTCCGTTCGCGCTCCGCCGGCAAGGCACTCGTCGAGAGCACCGCCCGCGCCCTGGTCTGCGTGCTGCCCGCCATTGCCGCCGTCCTCGGTGCAGTCGTGGCGAGCGGGCGGTTCGTGATGGCCGAGATGGTCGCGGATCAGGGGGGCGCGCCCTGGCGGTGGGCCGGAATGCGCAATCCCGGTCTGTTCGTGCTGATGCTGCTTCTCGCGGCGAGCGCCGTCCCGGACGTCGGTGCCCACGGCACGCCACCAATCGAAGGACTCCCGGAAAAGCCGATGCGCCTGCCGTCGACGACGCGCACGGTCGTTCGCGTCGTCGAGTCGGCGTACCTGTGGACGGTCTGTGGGCTCACTGTGGTCTTGTTCCTGGGGGGCTGGCGCGTTCCCGGCGTCGCTGCCGTGATGGAGGAGAGGAGCCGCGCTCTCTCGGGGCTCGGCGCGGGATTATTTCTGGTGAAACTGTGGACAGTCGCAGCCGGGGTGGGGACAATCCGTCGACGCGCGGGGCGCGTTGCCATCGAGCACGTGGCCCCTCTGGCACTACGTCTCGCGCTGCCGGCTGCTTTGTTCGGGCTCATTCTCTCCACGGCCTGGACGGCCGTGCAGGACGGTCTGCGTTCCGCGGTTGGCACCGACTTCATCGGCTACGTGGCCGTCATGCTCACGGCTGCGCTCCTTTCGTACATCGCCGCCGCGGCGCTGCGGGGCCGAAGGAACGTGGCCTCTGCCGCTGCCGTGAATCCCTGGCTCTGACGGAGTCCGCGGGACGACGGCAATCCGCAGTTCGAGCACCGGTTTTTCTAAAGGAGGGCGCCCCCGGAGCCGTTCGGGGGGAAGACCCATGTCAGCATCGATCCCGACGCCCGACGGCCCCCCACGCTCACCCCGGGACGAAGCGACATTCTCGACGAGACAGGATTCGTTCACGCCGGACAACCGGCGGCGCGCGCCCCGCTTCAGCGTCGATCTCGACGTGACCATGTCGAGCGACCACAACTTCTACGCGGGCTTCGCGGAGAACATCTCGTCGGGCGGCCTGTTCGTCGCGACCTACGTGAAGCGGCCGAGGGGCGACCGCATGGAGATCGTCATCAACATCCCGGGCCGCGAGGAACCGATCCGCGCGGTGGGCGAGGTTCGGTGGCTGCGCGAGTTCTCCGAGCACAGCAACGTGCCGCCCGGCCTCGGTGTTCGCTTCGTCGAGCTGCCGGAGTCCGACGCGAAGGCGATCGAAAACTTCCTGAAGGACCGCGAGCCGCTCTTTTACGACGACGATTGAAGACGGTAGCCGCGCTCCTCGCGGCCGAGCTCGGAGATGACGCTCCGGGTCTGCTCGGCGATGGCTCGGTACACGCGCGGAGAACCCTTCTGCGAGGAGAGCGCGCCGTAGTCGAGCGGCGCGCCGAACACGATGTGAACGGGCAAGCCGGTGCCGTCGTAATTGCTCGTCACCTGGCGCGGCAGGTCGTTGAGCAGGCCGTTGACGAACACCGGGAGTACCGTGACGCCCGAGCGATGAATCAGCCGACCGATGCCTGGCTGCGCGGGCAAGAGCTCGTACGGGTCGTCCCCCTTTCCGCGCGTCCCCTCCGGGTGCATCCCGAGGAAGGTGCCACCCCGCTGGAGCATCCAGGCGAGCTCGTCCAGCCCGACCAGGTTCAGTGCTGCGCGCGAGCGCTCCCGGAAGATGGGCGGATACATCGCCAGGAAGCTCATCAGGCCGTTCACCACGATGCCGAGCGGGTTGTCGTAGAAGAACTCCGCGCGTACCGGGAAGACGAGGCGGTGCGGCATGCCGTGCTTCACGAGGTACCCCGTGATGACGTACAGGTCGAAGAAACTGCGGTGATTCGAGGCGCAGATGTAGCTCTTGCCGGGGTCGAGCGGCGGCAAGCGCTCGAGACCGTGCACGTGGAGCAGGTTCCGCGTCACCGTGGTGATCCACTCCGCGCCGATGTGCCGCTGGCAGAACCGCACAGCGCGATCGATGGGACCGGGCTCGAAGGTGGCGCGCACCGCGCCGATGTTGAGGCGTTCGAGCCGCGACAAGCGCTCCCCGCCTTCCCGGATGAGATCAGGTCGCTCCAAGGTCAAGCGCGCGCGAGTGTACAGCGTCCCCGGACGACGTGGAGCATTCAAAGCTTCACGTCAGCGTCGGATCGTCGAACAGGATGTCGATGTAGCCCGGCGGAGGTAGCAGCCCGTCGAGCGCGGAGGCGAGCTTCTGCGCGATGGCGCTCCGGTCGGCCGCCGCTTCGGTGCCCATCACGTTCAACGTCAGGTGCGGCTCCAGGTCTCGCTCCGGATTGAACGTGCGCCGGAGCGCGTACGTCGTCTTCTGGAGGATCTCCTCGATGGCGCTCACCACGTCCGGCGGCGGACCTCCGTCCATCTCCGCGATCAGCCGCTCCTCGTCGGGGTCGAAGGGGATCTCCCCGACGTAGCCGACCAAGGGGAGCGCGCGCCCCTGCACGATGCTGGCGATCTCGTGCCGGTGCAGCATGAGCTCCGTCCCGTCCAGCGGGTTCAGCAGCATCCCACCGATGCGTTCGTCGTCGCACAGCGCGAGCGCAAGCTCGAGCACCACCTGTGCAGGCAGCGCGCAGTACTCGAGCGGGCCGTCGTCGGTGGTCCAACCGATCTCCTCGGTGGCGCGGTTGACGAACTCGGGGCGCGTGAACGCCGTCACGAACCCCGTCTTTTCGTCGTCGAAGAGCAGATGGGGCGACAAGGAGAGCTCTTCGCCCACTTCCTGCTCGCTGCCCACCGCGACGTTCGCGATGCGCTTGGCGAGCGGAACGAGGAGCCGAGCCTTCCGGAAGGTGGCGACGAGCGTGGTGATGTCCCGCTTGAAGCCGCGACGCGCCGCATCGACGGCCTGGGTGGCGTCTTCGAAGGTCGTGTCGCCGTCATCGGTCGCGTCGTTCATCGGGCCGTGTTATCCCAAGTGGCCCGCCCGCTCGCAACGATGAGCTTCCTCGACGCCTTCGAACCGGTGGCTCGGCTCTTCCGTGAGCGAGAGCGTAGGTCCTTTCTCACCGAGGGGCGCGCGCACGTCGAGCTCGGTGACCTCGGCCACGACGAGCTGCCGCGCTTCGAACAGGCACTCCGGGCGCAGGCGACGGCGGACGGGCGAGTCACGCGCCTCCAGGTGAACGCCTACCTGCGCCGCGCGATCTTCGTCTTCGAGCCGGCAACGTGCGCGCTCTCGGAGCTCGTTCAATGGGTCGAGGAGGCCGAGCGGGCCGCAGGGGTCGCCGATGCCCGTTTCGCGGGCGCGCCCGAGCACCCCGCGGACGTGGAGCCCTCCCTGAGGAAGATCGTCGGGCTGGCGGCGGACGGCGCGGCCTTCCTGACGGGGCTCGGGCTCTCGGTGACGCCGCTCCCCGCGATGCCGCTCGCCGGAACGGTGTCGGCCGTGCTGTCTCTCGTCGGCAGCGTCGACCGGCTCCGTGCGGGGCTCGAGCAGCGGCTCGGTCCCGAGCGAACGGAGCTGTTCCTGGATCTCGGGATCGCCAGCTTCTCCGCCCTCGCGCAGCGCCCCCTGACGTCGTTCGTCGATGCAGTTCACAAGCTCGGCACGCTTCGCGAGGCGCGGGCCCAGCGCGGGGCGTGGTGGCGGCTCGAGCCGCACCTCTCGAGCGAACTCGTCGAAGGGGTCGTGGGGGCTCCGAAGACGGAGCCCCGGCCGGCGAAGCTCCCGCGTGGCCCGATCGAGGAGTACGCCGACCGCGCGTGGATCGTTTCCCTGGCCGGCTTCGCAGTGAGCTTCGCGACGACGCGCAGCCTGCAGCGCGCGATCGCGGCGCTCTACGGGAGCCTGCCGCGACCGGCCCGGCTCGGTCGCGACACCTTCACGGCCGAGGTGAGCGGCATCCTCGCATCGCGCGACACGCTCGTGCTCGACGCCGAGGCGTTGCGAAGGCTCGATCGCATCGACTGCCTGGTGCTCCCTTCGGATCTCGCCTCTGCGCAGGCCTTCGCGCTCGGCAACGTTCACACGCTCCCAGGCGACGACGCGCCAGCCATCCGCGCCGCACTCGCAGAGCTCTTCAACCCCGACGAGCCCCTCGCGCGCCAGTCCGTGAGCGGCTTGCATCTCGGTCCCTGGAAGCTCGCCCACGCGAGCGCACCCCCGGCGCTGGAGGAGATCGCGAGAGATCTTGCTCGCACCGGCGCGCTCGTCCTCGCGCTGGAACGCCACGGCGAGGTGATCGCCGCTGCGGAGGTCGCCATCACCGCGCGCACAGGGCTCGAGGAGCTCGTCGCCGCGGCGCACGACGCGTCCATGCGTGTCGTGATGGCGTCGAGCGACGACACCATCCTGCAGGCGGTCAGCGCCGACGACGTCATCAGCGCGGCCGAGGGGCTGCGCGCCGGAATACGCCGGCTTCAGAGAGAAGGCCACGGAGTCTGCCTGGTCGCGAAAGGGGACTCGCCGGGGCTTCCCATCGCCGACCTCGGCGTCGGTCTCTACCGCGCCGGAGAGCCCACCCCGTGGGGCGCGCACATCCTCTGCCCGGACGATCTCGCCGAGGTACGCCTCCTCTTGCGTGCGTGCACGAGAGCGCGCGAGGTGTCGAAGCAGAGCGTGAACATCGCGCTCGGCGCCGCAGCCTTCGGCGCGCTGGTCTCCGCAGGAGGGCTCCTGCCGCTCACCGCCCGCCGCGTCGTATTCGTGGTGAACACCGCGACGCTCATGTCGATGGCGAACGGGCTCCGCGGGTCGATCGCGATCCGGCGTCTCGCGCTGCCGCCGTCGCGCGATCCAACGCCGTGGCACGCGCTCGACGCCGACGGCGTGCTCGGCCGTCTCTCCAGCATGCGTCACGGCCTCACCCAGCGCCAAGCCGACCTCCGGCGCGCGCCCACGCAGTTCGGTCCGACGCGGCTGCGCGAGCTCGCGGAAGCCATCACCGACGAGCTCTTCAACCCGCTCGCGCCGCTGCTCGCAGCGGGGGCGGGCCTGTCGGCCGCGGTCGGATCGATCAGCGACGCGGTGATGGTCGGCGGCGTCGTCGGCTTCAACGCACTCATGGGCGGCGCGCAGCGCTTCGCCACGGAGCGGAAGCTCCGCGTGCTCTCGCGCTCCGAGCGCCGCCGGGCCACCGTGCGGCGCGACGGCGACCTCGATACGATCGACGCGGGGGCGCTCGTTCCCGGCGACGTGATCCTGCTGTCTGCGGGCGACGTCGTCCCCGCCGATTGTCGCATCCTGGAGGCGACGCTCCTCGAGATCGACGCCTCCAGCCTGACTGGCGAATCGCTCCCCGTGAAGAAGTTCGCGGCGCCGTCCTTCGAGGCTCAGGCCGCCGACCGCAGCTCGATGGTCTACGAAGGGACGACGGTCGTCGGCGGCCAGGCCGCCGCGGTCGTCGTCGCGGTGGGCGCGCATACCGAGGCGCGACGCGGCGCTGCCGGCGCGAAGGGCACTCGCGGCTCCGCCGGGGTGGAGCGACGGCTTCGCGGGCTCATGAGCCTCACCGGTCCCGTCGCGCTCGCTGCCGGCGTCGGCGTGGTCGGCGGCGGGCTGCTTCGCGGGAAGAAGCTCGAGGATCTCGTCGGCTCCGGCGTGAGCCTCGCCGTCGCGTCCGTCCCGGAGGGGCTGCCGCTGCTCGCCACGGCCGCGCAGCTTGCCGCGTCCGAGCGGCTCTCGCGAAGGCACGCGCTCGTCAGGAACGCGCGCGCGCTGGAAGCGCTCGGCAGGGTCGACGTCGTCTGTCTCGACAAGACCGGCACCATCACCGAGGGCGCGCTGTCCCTCTCCGTCGTGTTCGACGGCGAGGTCGTCGCCTCCGTGGAGTCGCTCGATCGCTCGCATCGCCTCGTGCTCGCGGCCGGGCTCAGGGCGACGCTCGCACGCGACGGCGCGATCGTACCCGCGGATCCGACCGACGAGGCGCTCGCCCTCGGGGCGCGCCAGGCCGGCGTGGACGCGGCCTACGGCTGCGTCGCCTGGCGTCGCACGTCCGAGCTGTCGCTCGCGCTCGCGCGCAGCTACCACGCGGTGCTCGGGCGCGGTGACGAGGGCACGCGCCTCTCGGTGAAGGGCGCCCCTGAGGTGCTCCTCTTGCAGTGCACGCGCGTCGTGCGCGGCGGGTCGGTGGAGGTGCTCGACGACGTCGGGCGCCTCGGGCTGTTCACCACCGCGACGCAGCTCGCGGCGCAGGGGCTGCGCGTGCTCGCCGTCGCGGATCGCGCCACCGCCGCGGATGCGGCGCTCGATCCAGGGATGGTCGTCGACCTGACGTTCCGCGGCTTCGTCGCGTTCCGCGATCCCATCCGCGCCTCGGCGTCCACGGCCGTGGCGGCCCTTCGAAAGGCCGGCGTCGAGACGGTGATGATCACCGGGGATCACTCGAGCACCGCGGAGGCGATCGCCCGCGAGCTCGACCTTCTCGGCGATCGGTCCATCGTGACCGGCGCGGAGCTCGCCGGCCTCAGCGACGCGGAGCTCGACGCGCGCGTCGCACGCGTCGCGGTCTTCGCGCGCGTCACACCTTCGCAGAAGGTGCGCATCGTGCGCGCGCTGCAGCGCGCGGGTCGCGTGGTGGCGATGGCCGGCGACGGCGCCAACGACGCTGCCGCGATCCGGCTCGCCGACGCCGGCATCGCCATCGGCGAGGGGAGCACGCAGGCCGCGCGCGCGGCGGCCGACATCGTGGTCACCGACGGCCGCATCGAGACCATCGTCGACGCCATCGCCGAGGGGCGAGCCATGTGGGCCTCTGTCCGTGACGCGGTGTCCATCCTGGTCGGCGGAAACCTGGGCGAGATCGGCTTCACCTTGCTCGCCGGGCTCCTGGACGGCTCGCCCCCGCTTCACGCCCGGCAGCTCCTGCTCGTGAACCTGTTCACGGACATCGCGCCCGCCATGGCCATCGCGCTGAAGCCTCCGGTGGTGGCGTCCTTCGAGTCCCTCGCCCGCGAGACGCCCGATGCTGCCCTCGGAGCGCCGCTGAATCGTCAAATCGCGACTCGAGCCCTCGTCACGACGCTCGGCGCAGGGTCGGCGTGGGCCGTCGGTCGGATCCTCGGCTCGCGTGAGAAGGCGCGCACCATCGGGCTCGCGGCCCTGGTGGGCACGCAGCTCGGGCAGACCGTCACGTCCGGCGAATTCAGTCGTCCCGTGGTCCTGACCACGGTGGTGTCCGCGGGCGCGCTCGCGCTCCTCATCTCGACCCCGGGAGTGAGCCACTTCTTCGGCTGCCGTCCCCTCGGCCCGATCGCGTGGAGCACCGCGATCGGCGCCTCGATCGCCGCCACCGTGATCGGCAACGCCATCTCGCGGCGAGTCGAAGCCGCGCGTTTGCCTGCGATCATGCATGCAGATACGGTTGGGCTGCTGGGGTGAGCTGGGCTGACTTTTCCACGGGGGTGATTCTCCACCGCTCCATCGGGACAGCTCGCGCGACGGTCCTTCGCTGAGAGCAGTCTGCGCCGGCTCCGCCGGTAGTCTCACTCGCCTTTCATTGGCGGATCGTGATCTGGCCTTCCATGCCTTCCAGGTCGTGGCGGCCCGCGCGGCTGCGCCCCGCGGGCTGACGACTGACGAAGCGTTGCGGAAGGACGCCTGTTTGCTCCCGCACTCCCTCCCGCTCCCGCACTCCCTCCCGCTCGTGCTCCTGCTCCCGCTCCTGCACTCCCCCTCCCACTGCCCTGCGGCACATCCTGAAGTTCATCCGTGAGCGTCGTGGTTTCGGTGCGTTGAACGATCGCATGCACGTGGCGATACAGCGAGAATTTGGCCGGATCACGATCGGGTCGCTATCCCGCGAGGATGGTCCGACACTCACTCACCGCTCTGTCCGTACTCGCCCTCGTCTCCGCGTGCGGGGTGATGGCGAAACCGACTCCCCAGTCCGCGACGGCGAACAGCTCGCCGGGCAAGCACTCGAGCCATCCCTCGAAGGCGCTTGCCGCGAGCGACGATGATTCGAAGACTGCCGCCGAGGGCACGTCCGCGACGACCGCCTTCCGGCAGGTAGGCGACTATCACGTGTACCAGTACACGGGCAGCTTCGCGAAGCAGCCGCTGACGCTCACCGAGCAGGTCGTGGGCAAGGACGGGGATGCGCTCCTCGTGGACTTCGTGCTGGAGGAGGGCGAGAGGATGACGGCGCTCCGCGTCCGCATGCGCGAGGACGGCGAGGTGATGGCCGTGCGGCGCATCACCGACGACGGCGACGTCCCCGCGACCTTCGGCGACTACGACGCGATGATGAAGCGGACCGAGCTTCTGCCTGACACCAACGACGAGATGGTCGCCACCGATCACACGTCGTGCCTCGTCGGCGACGAGCAGGTCGACTGCGACATGACCACTTACATGGTCACACTGTCAGGCAAGCACGCCAAGCTCATGATCACCAAGAGCCCGCGCGTGCCCGGTCGCGACATCGGTGGCGATATCGTCGCGGACGACGGGAAGGTGCTCTACAGCGCGCGCCTCGTCGAGCGCGGTAACGAGCCCCCCGTCGCGGAGGCGATGGCCCGGCTCGACCGCCGCGAAGTTCCGCAGCAGTGACCCGCGCGGACGCGCGTCAGCCCTCGACCGGCGTACGCCCGTTCACGATGACGTCCCACCAGCCGAAGGCCATCGCCAGGATGTGATCGAGCTGCCAGGTGCCGGTGTCGATCGACTCCCCGGAGCGCCGACCGAGGGGCTTCATGGTGTCATCCGGCAAGCAGTAAGCGGCGAGCTCGGAGGCTTGCAGCATGTGCAGGACGCCCTCGCTGAAGCCGATGCCGGCGTAGGCGACCGCGGAGGGCATGCGAAGGGCGGCCATGTCCTGCAGGGTGTACGGGATCTTCTCGTCGGCGGTGCCGGAGACGTCCTGGTACTTGCACTCCAGCGCGAACGCCTTGCGCTCGACGGGCTGGAGGACGAAAAGATCGACCCGCCGCTGCTTGCCGATGATCGACGTGCCGAGGTTCACCTCCTCGAAGACCTGGATGCCCCGGTCCCAGTAGGCGGATACGAGATAGCTCGCGACGCGCTTCCGGTACTCGTGGCCGGTCACCAGAGCTTCCCTATCACGGGACGGCTGCGCGGAGGCGCTCGGTCGACAGCGCAATCGCGGTGCGCGCGACGTCGCTCCCCAGAAACCGGCGCCCGAGCGCCACGGCCGCGACGCCGGCGGAGCCCGAGCCCATGAACGGATCGGCCACGATTTCGCCGGCGAGGGTGCTCTGGCGAATAAGGACCTCCGAAACGGCGGACGGCTTCTCCGTGGGGTAGCCCGCGTGAACGCGCGGATGGCTGATGACGTCCGGTATCGAGAGATCCGCGAGCTTCCGCTTCCCCTTCTCGAAGAAGAGGATGAACTCGTGACGGGAACGGTAGTGGTATCCCATGCCTATCCGAAGCTTGTCCCACACCAGTGGCTTCCAGAACTTGAAGCCCGCCGCTTCCGCCGCTGGCTTTGCAACGAACATCGTCTCCGCGTCGGAGAAGAGATAGAAGTGGCGGTCGCGCGCGAGCACGCGATACACCTCCTGGAAGAGCTCGGGAAAGCGGCTGTTCGGGAAGATGCGGAACCAGTCGTTGCTCGACGACTTGCTGTGCTTGAGACGCGTGGTGGTGCCGATGGCGCGGTGCTTCTCGAGCGACTCGTACGGCGGATCGGTGATGAACAGATCGACGGTCTCGTCCGGCAACTCACGTAGCCACTCGACGGCGTCCCGTTCGTGAAGTGCGTAGGGGATGCCCGCGGGCAACAGCGCCTCGGCCCTCGGAGGCTGGCGCCGCTGCGGGCGGCCACTCCGGCCCCCTTTCAGCTCGGCGGCCGAGGCCATCGCAACGAGCTCGAGCTGCGAGCCTGTGCCCTGCGAGGAATCCATACGGTTCCTTTTATCACTGAGCGGCCGTGCAGTCTCGGGTCACGGATCGCTCCGTGACATTGCGTGTCCCATCGCGAGGGCCGGGGCCGGGCCGAAAGCGTGCAAATCGCTTTGTTTGCTCCAATGGCCGAGACGGCTCGCGCGGCGTCCGGGTACTCCTCCATCGACACCCGACTCTTTCGCGCTCCGACGCACGCCAGCATCTCGTACGGCTCGCATTGATCATCGCGATACGCGCGACGCGCGGATACGTCGCGGGCTTTCCCTTCCATGAATCGAGCGGACCGGATGAAGCGAGATCCTTGCGAGATTGGTGGATCCACGTCAGTCTTGCAGATGGGGATCGAGAGCCGCCGATGAAGCGAAGAGCAACGAGGTTCGTTCCGTCACTGGTGTTCACCAGTGCAATCGCTGGCGTCATCCCGGCCTGCGGCGGGTCCGAATTCGACTCGGCGAAGGGCGACGGCGGCGGCGCCCATGGCGGAGCGTCAGCCGGGGCGACGGGCAGCGGCGGGACGAAGAACGGCGCTGGAGGCGGGACGGGCGGCAGCCACGTCATCGTGCTCGCGGTCGCGGGCTTCACCGGCGACGGGGGCAGAAC
>CAYUAW010000034.1:2883-7653 GCA_964442485.1 uncultured Polyangiaceae bacterium | reverse complement strand
ACGAAGGGCCCATCGGGCGAACCGCTCTGAGCTCCGCGCGCGATGCTCCCGCATCAGACCCCGGTCCGTCGCATCCTGAGCGAGACGCCCCTCGCGCAGCGCTACGAGCTGTCGCTCCTCGGTGAGCCTCGCAAGCGTAGGCCCATCCCCTGGGCAAGATTCGACCGCTCGCTGTACCCGGCGGCGGCGCTCGAGCTCGCCGGCGACGCGCACGCGCGCCTGGCGGAGGGCGAGTACCACGCGGTCGGGCTCTTCGGTCGTATCTCGTCGGGCATCGCGATGGTGCCGGCGCCGTTCGACATCGTCGCGGCGTCGACGCGCATCAGCAGCGACGAGATCCGTCATGCGGATTACTGCACCCGCTTTGCGTCGCTCTGCTTCGGCGACGACGTGACGCTCGCGGTGGATCGCGAGGCGCTCGCCGCAGCGGCCCCCACGCTACCGGGCGTCGACGAGGCCGATTTCCTGGTCGCGAAGTACGCCGCCACCGGCGAGACGCTGGCTGCCGCGCTGCTCCTTGCCTGTCGCAAGCGCGCGAAGGATCCGCTCGCCCGCGCGCTCTTCTCGTCGCTCCTGGGTGACGAGGTCGCGCACGCGCGCTTCGGCTGGTACTACCTCTCCTGGCGCGCGCCGCGCTGGAGCGCCAGCCAGCGTCAGCTCGTCGCCGATCACCTGGGCGAGTTCGTGGCGAGCATCGAGCGCGCGCTCTGGTTCGGTCGCGACGCGCCGGCGGCCGCGCGTCCCGCGGCGGACGCTCTCGGAGTACTCGACTCCGAGTCGCAGCGAGAAGTGGTGCGTCAGGTCATGGAGGAGGAGATCGTGCCGGGGCTCGACGCTCTCGGGCTCGGGGCTTCTCACGCCTGGCGAGTGCGGGCGCGTGGCCCCGCGAGCATCGCGCGGGCACGTGGTCGCGGGGAGCTCGTGTTCGGTGGCGGCGAGCCGTCCGCGTTGCGTGCGGCCCGCGCTTCGGATCCGACCACGCAGGTTGTCGATCGTGCCGCGGCGTGGCTTGCGGCCCGGGTGGGCGAGACGGGCGCCGTGGAGTTTGCGCTCGACGCGCGCACCCGGCAGCCGGAGGCCGTCGGGCAGCTCCAGCACGGCCGCGCCGCGATCGCGCTGCGCGCCCTTTCGGCTCACGGCGGGCACCGACAGGCCGTCGAGCGGGGTTCGATGCGCCTTCGCGCCGACGTGACGGCCGCGCTCGGCGGCGCCGTCGTCCCAGGCTGGCCCGACGACCCCGCGCTCGTCGCGGCGACGCTCGCGCTGGTCCAGCTCGCTGGCGTCGACGTGACGGAAGCACTCGTCGCTGCCGCCCACGATCCGGACCTCGCTCGAACTCCCTGGTACGCGGCGGAGGTATCCACCGCGCTCGGCGTCGCGACGCCGGAGCCGGTCTGGGCCGCGTGCGTGCGCGGGCTCGACGGAGACGGCTGGGCGCCCTGGACGGCCATGGCCGCGCGCGTCCGCGGCGACGCTGCAGTCTTCGATCGTTGCGAAGCGGAGCTCGTTCGGGTGGTCGGAGCGGACGGCGCCGTGGTCGGGCCTCACGGTCCGGAGATCGCTCGTACCGCAGCGACGGTGGAAGCGCTGGAGCCCTTCGAGTCGGCAGGTGCCCGAGCGGCCGCCGAGCGCGCTTGCGGCTTCCTCGCGCGCTGCCAGCTCGCCGAGCTCGAGGATCCGCTCCACGCCGGGAGCATCGACGGCGCTTTTCCGCTGGTCCCGGACGGCGATCTGCTCCGGACGGACGCGACGGCGCATGCGCTGCTGGCGCTGCTCGCATGGGAGCGAAGGTCCCGCGCCTCCGCTCCGTGACGCGTCTGCCCCGAAAAGCACCCGCCGACGTCGATCACGCAGAAATGCAAGGCATTGCTGTGTCGCGTAACCGTCTTACATCCAGTCGACCGTGAGCCAGGTCACTTCCATACCCGGGGTAGCGCGTCTTCCGCGCGTCCTCGCGAAGAATCGAGCATTGCTCGTCGGTCTCGTCGCGTTGACGTGGCATTCCGTCGCAGTCGCACAGCGCTCGCCTGCGCCGGCGTCGCCCCCTCCCGTCCGTGCGCCCCGGGCGGCGCAGCCGCAGAATGCCGTGCCCGCCGGCTCCGCCGAGCCGTCGCTCGAGCCGATCGCGCCTGCACCGGACGTCTCCGATCCGATGCTCACCCCCGTCGAGCAGGCTCCAAGGGTCGTTCGAAGCTGGGACGAGGCGCTGACCCTCGTCCGCACCCGTTCGCCGGACTACATCACCGGGTACGAGACCATTCGGCGGGCGGAGGCACAGAAGCGCATCGCGCTCGCCACGGTGCTGCCCACGCTGAACGGCCAGGGGAGCTACACGCATCAGTTCCTGACGAAGGATTTCACGCTCGCGGGCTTCGCGAACGGGGCGACCGTTCCGGCGACCATCGTGTCGCCGCCGCCGAACGTCTGGGCGGCGGGCGCCACACTCGCGGTTCCCATCGTCAACGCACGCGGCCTCTACGGCGTCTCCACGGCCAGTCGCAACGTGGAGGCGACGAAGCTCGCATTCGAGGACAGGCGCCGCGAGATCACGACGGCAGTCGTCGACAGCCTGCTCTCGAGTCTCACCTCCGAGCGCGTCGCCGAGCTCAACCGCGTCGGTCTTCGTGCCTCCCTCGAGCGGCTCGCGCTGACGGAGGCGCGCCTCAAGTTCGGACAGGGCACGGAGCTCGATCACGATCGCGCGATGCAGGACGTCGCCGCCTCGCGCGCCCTCTTGATCTCCGGAGACGAGAACCTGCGACAGGCGCGGGAGGAGCTCGGACGTGCGCTCGGGCTGCCGCAGGCGCTCGGCGTGCCCCCCACGCTCGACCTGGAGGAGTTCGAGCGTGCCGTCGCCCGGACCTGCCGCCTGAACGAGGACCTCGAGCGGCGCCCGGACGTCGCTGCGGCGCGCAAGCGGGTCGAGCTGGCGGGTCGGTCGATCACCGACGCGGAGCTCGAGATCGCGCCGACGCTCGGCGCCGTGTCGCAGCTGAACTATGCGAGCGAGACGTCTCTCGCGCCGAACACGACCTGGTCGGTCCAGGGCGTGGTGAACGTGCCCTTCTACGACGGCGGCGCGCGCTACGGCCGCATGCGCGACGCGCGCGCGTCGCTCGAGCAGGCGCGTCAGGCGCTGGTCTCCACGCGGCTGAACGCGATCATCTCGTCGGCACGAGCGCACCGTGCGGTAGGCGTTTCTCAGCAGTCGCGCGAGGTCGCGCAGGCTCAGCGCGATCTGGCCGCCCGGGTGGACGCGCGCACGCGCGAGGGGTTCTCTCGCGGCTTCGGAACCAGCCTCGACCTCGTCATCTCGGCTCAGGCCCTGAGGCAGGCCGAGATCGATCTTGCGGTGCGGGAACTCGAGCTCGGTGAAGCTCGAGCCGGCGCCGTGCTCGCCAACGCGGAGTGCGTCTATTGAACACGAACACCTACAAGATCGGCACGGCGGTCGCCGAGTTCTCTTTGCTCGTCGCGCTCTCGGGCTGCAGTGGGACGTCCAAGGCACAGGGCGCGCCGCCGCCGCCCACGGTGATCGTCGCGCCCGTCGCGCGCCGCGACGTGCCCCTCTTCATCGAGGCCGTCGCGACCATCGACGGCTACGTCAACGCCGACATCCGCGCGCGCGTGCGCGGCTACCTCGAAAAGCAGGCGTACAAGGACGGCGCGATCGTCAAGACCGGGCAGACGCTCTTCACGATCGAGCCGACGGAGTACACGGCGGCCCTCTCGTCGGCGCGGGCGAGCCTCGCTCGGGCCCGCGCCGCGCAGGACCACAACCGCGTGCTCGCGGAGCGTGACGAAGGGCTCTTCAAGACCGGCGTCGTGTCCCGCCAGGACGTCGACAACGCGACCGCAAGCGTCCAGGACGCCGACGGGCAGGTCCAGGGCGCGCAAGCCCAGGTCCAGCAGGCGTCACTGAATCTCTCCTATACGACGATCAAGTCGCCGCTCGACGGCGTCGCCGGGCTCGCGCTGGTGCGTGTCGGCAATCTCGTCGGGCAGGACGGCCCCACCCTGCTGACGACCGTGTCACAGGTCGATCCGATCCGCGCGACCTTCCCCATGAGCGAGTCGGACTACGTGAAGTACCCGTATCGCTCGAAGAACCTGGACGCACGCGACCTCGCCTGGGCGAAGAGGGAATTCGCGAAGCTCGACTCCGGCGGCGCGACCGACGAGGGTGACCCCGGGGTGGAGCTCGTGCTGTCCGACGGCAGCGTATACGCGCACCGCGGCGTCGTCGTCGCGGTGAACAGGCAGATTGACGTCAGCACCGGCACGATCCAGGTGCAGGCGCTCATCCCGAACCCGAAGGGCGATCTGCGCCCCGGGCAATACGGTCGCGTTCGCATCCGTCGCACCGACGCCGGGGTCGGGGCGCTCACCGTGTCGGAGAAGTCGCTCATCTCGGTGCAGGGCACCTTCTCCGTCGGCGTCGTGGGCGCCGACAACAAGGTGAAACTCCGCCGCGTGGACCTCGGCCCGGGGAGCGGCGGCGTGCGCGTCGTCCTCTCGGGCGTGAACGAGGGCGACCGCGTGGTCGTCGAGGGCGTGCAGAAGATCAGCGACGGAGCGACGGTGGTTCCCCGGCAGGCACCGGTGGCGACCGCAGCGGCGGAGCCGCCGTCCTCGCCGTCCTCGGCGTCCGCGGCGGCAAAGAACTGAAAGGGGGGGCAAGCGGCACATGTCGGCCTTCTTCGTTCGACGTCCCATCGTGGCGATGGTCATCGCGATCATCACGGTGCTCCTCGGGGCCGTGTCGCTCGT
>CAYUAW010000034.1:0-2783 GCA_964442485.1 uncultured Polyangiaceae bacterium | reverse complement strand
CCGCAGGACGTGAAGAACTTCGGGGTGACGATCAAGAAGTCCCTCGCGTTCCCGCTGATGGTCTTCTCGCTGTACTCGCCGGACGGCCGTTACGACCCCACGTTCCTCGCGAATTATTCGCTCATCAACATCAACGACGCGCTCCTTCGTGTGAAGGGCGTGGGCGACATCCGGAACCTCGGCGCGGCCGACTACTCGATGCGTATCTGGTTGAACCCGGACACGCTCGCGCGCCTCGGTATCACCGTCACCGACGTTCAGAACGCGATCCGGTCCCAGAACGTCGTGAACCCTGCGGGCCAGATCGGCGCCGAGCCCGCGCCCGCCGGTCAGGAGCTCACCTACACGCTTCGTGCGCAGGGCCGCCTCGTCGAGCCGGAGGAGTTCGGCAAGATCATCATCCGAGAGAACCCCGACGGTTCCAGCGTGAAGATGAGCGACGTCGCGCGCATCGAGCTCGGCACCCTCACGTATCAGCAGTACGGAACCTTCAACGGCAAGCCGGCGGCGGTCATCGCGGCGTTCCAGACCCCGGGGTCGAACGCGCTCGAGGTCGCCGACAACATGAAGAAGACCATGGCGGAGCTCGCGAAGAAGTTCCCGCCTGGAGTCGAGTACCAGGTGTCCCTCGACACGACGGCGCCGGTGAAGGCAGGCATCAGCGAGATCGTCCAGACGCTCATCGAGGCCATCCTGCTCGTCGTGCTCGTGGTGTTCGTCTTCCTGCAGAGCTGGCGGGCTACTCTGATCCCGCTCCTCACCGTGCCGGTCTCGCTGGTCGGCGCGTTCGCGGTGTTCCCGCTCCTCGGGTTCTCCGTGAACACGCTGTCCCTGTTCGGCCTGGTGCTCGCCATCGGTCTCGTCGTCGACGACGCCATCGTCGTGGTGGAGGCCGTCGAACACCACATCGAGGAAGGGATGAGCCCGCGTGACGCGACCCTGCAGGCGATGCGAGAGGTGTCGGGCCCGGTCGTGGCCATCGCCCTGGTGCTGATCGCGGTCTTCACGCCGGTGGCGTTCATGGGTGGCATCACGGGGCGCCTCTATCAGCAGTTCGCCCTGACGATCGCCATCTCCGTTGCGATCTCCGCGTTCAACGCGCTCACGCTGAGCCCCGCGCTGAGCGCGCTCCTCCTCCGGCCGCGCAGCGAGCATCGAGGGTTCTTCGGCAAGGTTGGCGACGGTTTCAATCGGTGGTTCGGGCGGGCGACGGACGCTTACATCGGCGTCAATCGCCAGCTGATCCGGAAGCTCGCGATCCCCCTCATCCTGCTGGCCGGCGTGACAGGCGTGTCGGTGCTCCTCGGCGGGAAGCTGCCCTCCGGCTTCGTGCCCGATGAAGATCAGGGTTACGCGGTCATCGGCGTGCAGCTCCCGGACGGCGCGTCGCTCCAGCGCACGAAGGCCGTCTACGAGAAGATGAACGCCATCATCGAGAAGACACCAGGCATCCGCACTTATAACGGAATAGCAGGGTTCAGCTTCTTCACCCGAACGGCGGCGAGCTACACCGGCACGGGCTTCATCGGCCTCAAGCCCTGGGACGAGCGCAAGGGGCCGGGGCTCGACTCGCCGTCGATCCTGAAGAAGCTCAATGGCGCGTTCCAGAGCATCCCCGACGCGCGCGTCTTCGCCGTGACGCCGCCCGCGATCCCCGGCATCAGCTCAGCTGGCGGCTTCAGCATGATGCTGCAGGACAAGAGCGGCGGGACGTATCAGTTCCTCGCGCAGAACGTCGGCAAGTTCCTGGCGGAGGCGAAGAAGCGACCTGAGCTCGACCAGATCCGCCCCATCTTCTCGCCCGCTGTGCCGCAGCTCTTCGCGGACGTCGACAAGGACAAGGCCCTGAAGGAGGGCGTGGCCGTCACCGAGATCTACGCGGCGCTGCAGACGTTCCTCGGCGGCGCGTACATCAACGACTTCTCGCGGTTCGGGCGTCAGTGGCGCGTGTTCCTCCAGGCGGAGCCGAGCTTCCGCACGAACGCCGACGCCATCTCGCGCCTTTACGTGCGTAGCTTGAAGGGCGACATGGTGCCTCTCTCGTCCTTCGTGAGCATCCGCTCGACGACGGGGCCCGAGTACACGGTACGCTTCAACCTCTTCCGCGCTGTGGAGATCCAGGGCGCGCCCGCTGCGGGCTACAGCTCCGGCCAGGCGCTCGACGCGCTGGAAGACGTCGCCAACAAGACGCTTCCCCCCGAGATGGGCTACGCCTGGAACGCTCTCTCGTATCAGGAGCGCATCGCGAGCGGCGGCTCCGCCCGCGTGCTCGGCCTCTCCCTGATCTTCGTCTTCCTGATCCTCGCGGCGCTGTACGAGAGCTGGTCGCTCCCCTTCAGCGTGCTCCTCAGCACGCCGGTCGCGGTGCTGGGCGCCTACACGGGCCTCCTCTCGCGCAGCTTCGACAACAACGTCTACGCGCAGATCGGCCTCGTCATGCTCGTTGGCCTCACGGCGAAGAACGCGATCCTCATCGTGGAGTTCGCGAAGAGCCAGCGCGAGTCCGGCCGCTCCATCGTCGACGCTGCGCTGGAGGGCGCGAAGCTCCGCCTGCGCCCCATCCTGATGACGTCCTTCGCGTTCATCTTCGGCTGCCTGCCGCTGTGGGTCGCGACCGGCGCCGGCGCCTCGGCGCGCCGCATGCTCGGCACCGCCGTCGTCTCCGGCATGCTCGCCGCGACGTTCCTGGGCACGTTCCTGATTCCGTCTCTGTACGTCGTCGTGGAGCGCCTCGCCTCCCGCAAGAAGGACCGCCCCGAGTCGACACCGTCTCCGGCGCCGCT
>CAYUAW010000033.1:25489-37563 GCA_964442485.1 uncultured Polyangiaceae bacterium | reverse complement strand
ACACGCTCATGAAGACGCTCGGGCTCGAGCGCGAGTGACCATCGTCGAGCCGTCCGGCTCAACTCGATAAGCTGAGTATTGTCAGCAGGAGTGGACGGATGTCCGGGCAGCTACCGGCCGGGTAGTACTTCCACGTACAGTCGTGCACGAATCGCACGGTCCGGCACGTCGGGCGCGCATTCGCCTGACACCTGCCACCGCAGCCCGAAACTCGGATGAAATTCGAGCAATTGCCGGGGCCTGCCGGGAGTCGACGCGGATGACGTGACACAGCAAGGCGACCTCGAAACGCGAGGAATCGTCCGGCGTAGTCCCTGATGATGGCGCATTTGTAACGGCAATGTTGCGGGCAAGCCTCTTGCATGCACCCCTCCCCGGAGACCCGATGCACATCGTCGTAACAGGAGCCACTGGCAGCGTCGGCACCGCCTTCCTCGAAGCCCTCGGCCACGAACCCCGTGTTCGTTCGATCACGGCGATCGCGCGGCACCTCCCCGAGCGCGAACTGCGGAAGGCCTACTACGTTCGGGCCGACGTCGCCGAGGAGCAGCTCGCTCCGCTCTTCGAGGGCGCGGACGCCGTCGTGCATCTCGCGTGGCAGTTCCAGCCGGAGAAGCGGCCGGACGAGCTCTGGAGCACCAACGTGCTCGGGAGCCGACGCGTCTTCGACGCGGTTCGTCAGGCTGCGGTTCCGCGTCTCGTCTACGTATCGTCGTTCGCGGCATACGGTCCCAGGGAAAAGACGACGGCGGTCGATGAAAGCTTCCCGCGCGTCGGCATCGCGAGCTCGCTCTACTCGCGCCACAAGGCAGAGGCCGAGCGACGCCTCGACGAGTTCGAGGCGCGCTACGAGGGCATCGACATCGTCCGATTGCGGCCGTGCGCGACGCTCGGACAGAGCGCGGTGACGGGCTTCGTCAAGCGATTCGCCGACTCGTTCCCGGGTTCGAGCTTCGACGATGCTGCCCAGCAGATCGCGCTGCACATCGCGCGCACGCCGCTGCAGGTCGTATCGGCGAGGGACGTCGCCGAAGCGGCGCGCCTCGCGGTCTTTCGTGACGTTCGCGGGGCGTTCAACATCGTTCCTCGCCCGACGCGCTCTCCGAAGGACGACGTTTCCGCGACCGCGTCGACGGTCGTCGCGACGGCGGCGAGCCTGGCGGTGCGGCTACGGCTCTCGCGGGTGGATCAGTCTCTGCTGGAGCTGGCTGGACGCGCGCCGCTGCTCGACGGCTCGCGCGCCGAACGCGTGCTCGGCTTCTGCTCGCGCAATACGACGGAGGAGATCGTTGCGGAAACCCTTTCGGGGCTACGGCACGGCGCCGCTCGCCTTCCTGCGCGAGAAGACAGCGCCGCTGCGAGCCGCCTCACTGCGCAAATTTCGAACAGTGTGCATGTTTCCACACAGTATCACCCGACGTAAGCAGACGAATTTATTGGCCCGCCGTTCGGCATGGACAATGCAGTGTAAGTGTAACGAAGCCGGAGGATCGCCCTAGATGTTTCGACGAATTGCACGTGCCGTGAGTCAGGTTCGAGGACACGCCGTCGTTGCCCGAGAGCTCTCTGCAGGCCTATACGAAGCGGTGGCCTCGGTCGTCCGAGTGAACTCGAGCTTCGAGGCGATCATCGCCGAGCATCATCGGCAGGTTCACAGCGCCCTTTCCGGATTCTGAGCTAGCGCTGTCGCACGCGGGGCGATGCGCCACGCTCGCTCGCGCCGTTTTGCGGGATATCCCGCGTGATTCCGTCCATCGATGGCGGCATGGGCTCTGCACTGCTGGGCCACCGCGCGCACGTCGCGCGCCGCGCGAGCCGTTCGCGCGCACAGCAGGGAGAGTTCGATGAACTGGGATAGCGTCGAGGGAAACTGGAAGGAACTGAAGGGCAAGCTCCGCAGCAAGTGGGCGAAGCTCACCGATGACGATCTCGAGAACATCGCCGGCAAGAAGGACGTCCTGCTCGGCCGTCTCCAGCAACACTACGGGATCAAGAAGGACGAAGCCGAGAAGCAGCTCGACGCCTTCCTGAGCGGCGTTCCGAACAAGCCCTGACTCGACTTCAGCAGGTTCGGAAGAACAGGCCACGATCGTCCGGCTCAGGGCTCTCTACCGGTGGCGGTCGGGTAGCCCTTCGACCGCCACACGTTGACCCCCTCGTCGAGGACGGTCACCTTCGTGAAGCCCTTCGCGACGAGCTTCTGGGCGAGCTGACCGGACTCTGCGTGGGGGCACGCGCAGTAGCACACCAGCCAGGCGGCCTTCGGAAGCGCGGCGACATAAGGCTCGGGAGCGTAGAAGGGTACGCTGACCGCGCCCTTGATGTGGCCAGTCATGTAGTCGGACGGCGCACGCGCGTCGAGGATCGCCATCCTGGCGCCGCGTGCGAGCTCCTGGTGAACGATGTCGGCGGGGGTCGTGGCGGGGGATGGCTTGAACCCGACGGGCTCGGGGCCCTTCGGGTTCAGCGGCACCGGGCCGAGCGGAATGGGATCGGGCTTCGGCATCTCGAACGGCGCGGGACGCGCGAGCGGAACGAGATTACGGAGGTACGCGACCACGTCCTCCACGCCCTGGTCCTTCAACTTCCCCGCGAACGAGGGCATCGGAGTGCCGGAGCGACCGTCACGGATCGCGTAGCGAAGGAACCCGTTCGAGGCGTCGGTGAGCAAGGCGGGGTTGCCGATGCCCACGTTCGGCCCGCCAGTGCCGCGGGCGCCGTGACACGTGGCGCACTCCTTCTTGAAGATCTCCGCGCCACGGTTCACGTCGCCCCGGAGCGGTGCTTCGTCGAGCGCGGGCTTCGGCCAGTGCTCCCAGCGACGGATGAACGAGATTACGTCGCTCACGTCGTTCGACGACAGCGGCCCGCCGTTGTGGGCTCCCCATGCGGACATGGTCGTGCCCGTCCTTCCCTGACGGATGGCGTCCCGCAGGAACGTGTCGGTCACCGAGCCGAGGAATGCGCGGTGCCGGAGAGCGGTCGCCTGATCCGCCTTGTAGCCCTCTCCGCCCCTCCCGTGACAGACCGCGCACATCCGGCCATAGATCTCGGCGCCGTGCGCTTCGGTTTCCGTGAGCGGCGCGGTGCCACATTCCAGCACGCCACCGACGACCAGAGCGCACGCGGTCAGCACGAACAAGAGGACCTGTCGGGTGCTCATTCTTCGGTTCTCACGGCCGGCGGAGCATACAGCGAAACAGCTTCGACCTGGCCCGGGCAAACGACGAAGGCTCGATGACCGGGCCTCGGCGCGCCTTCGATCCGCCGGTTTCTTGCCGCGCGTCGACACGACGAGGGAGGATCCTGAAAACCACTCATGGTCCATCCGGGCCGCGTGCTCTTGCTCCTTTCGGCCGCCGCGCTCGTCATTTCGTGCGACCGGTCACCCGGTGAGCCGAGCCTGTCGAAGCGAGGTGGTCGCGTGCTCCGTCTTCACGAGCGCATCCCCGACCGGAGCGAGGCGTCGACGATCGGCGCGATCACCAGCCGCGTGGAGCGCGGCTCCCCGGAGTTCGCGCACCTGGTGCGCTGCAGCGGCGTGGACATCGTCTTCAAGGACGAGGAGGGCACCGGCGCCGACCGCATGATGACGCCGCGGCTCCGCACGCGCCTCGAACGCCTCGCGCACCTCGTGGAGCTCGAGTGGCCGGACCTTCGCCTGCGCGTGACCGAGGCGTGGGACGAACGCCGCGAGCACGGCGAGCGGAGCATTCACTACGAGGGCAGGGCCGCCGACATCACGACGTCGGACGCGGATCCGGAGAAGCTCGGCCGGCTCGGCGGCCTGGCGTGCGAGGCCGGGCTCGAATGGGTGCTTTACGAGGACGTCACGCACGTGCACGTCTCCGTCCAGCGCTAGACTCGACTTACGCATTCAAAGATGCGCCATGCCTAGAAGCTCTCACTCGTGCGCTGAGGGCGCGCCACCGAGCGGAGCCGCGGGCATCTGGGAGGACGGACGGCTCGCAGGGAGACGACCGGCGAGGAAGAGCTCGACCTCCGTGCGTACCACGCAGTAGTCGCGCACCGCGCGTGCGTAGCGGAGCTCGGCGTCGAGCTGGTCGCGCTTCGCAGCGAGGAGCTGGAACACGCCGACACCCATTGCGTTGTAGCGGAGGAGCGTCTCTTCGACGATGCGCCGGCGCAGCGGCAGGATCTCTTTCTCGTAGCGAATGACGCGCGTGCGCGCCGCGAAGAGCCGCTCCCCGGCGAGCTTCGCCTCCGCGCCGACCCTCGCGAGCAGGGCAGCGCGGGTCTCGGTCGCCCGGCGCATCCCTGCCTCGGCTTCGCTCACCTCGCCCTGACCCTGGTAGAAGAGCGGAAAGCGGAGCGCCGCCACCGGACCGAGCGCCCAGACGTCGAGGCGCTCTGCCTCCACGCCCGCGCGGAGATCTGGGAGCAGACCGGTGGCGCGCGCGAGCGACGCCCGCCGCGACGCTGCGTACCCTTCGCGCCGGGCAATCTCGACGTCGAGACTGCGCTCGAGGGCGCGACCGTCGAGGCGCGCGACGTCGAGCTCGGTGGGCGGAAGGGCGCTGACATCGGGCGCCTCACCCTTGCCGGACGCGATCGCCGAGGAAGGAAGCGGCACCCCAAGGAGCAAGGATAGCCGTGCAGCCGCCCGCGAGCCCTCGACCGCGGCCTCCTCGGCGGCCGCGGCGGACTCCTCGCGCAGGGCTTGCTGGTTGAGGAAATCCAGGTCCGGAATGTTCCCCGCATCGTGCAGGCGCAGCGCAGCCTCGAACGACGCTTCGGCCGCGTCCCGCGTCGTTCGCGTCAACGAAAGGATCCTTTTCGCTGCTTCGTGCTCGTAGAAAGCGACCTTCACGGCGAAGACGAGGTCGAGCACACGCCCGACCACGCCGAGCTTCGCCACGTCGAGCTCGGCCCGCGCCGCGCTCTCACGCAAGGGTAGCCACAGGAGATCCGAAACGCTCTCGGTGACGGCGAACGTCAGATCCGCGCGGGAGCCGTGGACGAAGCCGATCCACCCGGTGAGCTCGGGGTTCGGCAACGCGACGGCGCTCACCAGCCGGGCGCGGGCGATGCCGAGCTCCTCGAACGCCGCCTGGAGGTCGTGGTTGTTCAGCACCGCCAGCCGGACGGCGCTCTCCGCGGAGAGCGGCCTGTCGAGCAGCGCCTTCGTCTCGTCGCCGGTGAGCGACCCACCCGATTCCACCGCGCGCCAGCGGACGTCCTGACCGACGCGGTCATGGACGACGCGACGCACGTCGGCGTAACCAGCATCCTGCGCGATGCAACCACCGCAAAGCGCCGAGAGTGCGCTCGCGGCGACGAGGCGTGGGGCGAGAGAGCTCGCTGACGGTGCGAGACGGCTGCGACGAGGGGCGCGCATCAGCGTCAGCTCGTCGCGATCCCGTCGCGTGCCAGCTCTTCTGCGGTGGCGGGGCGCGCGCGCGTGCCCTCCGGCGCTTCGTACCACCCAGGGTCCGCGTAGCTCGTGAGCCCCTCGCGCACCTTCAGGATGGTGAACATGCCGCCCATGGTGATCACGTCGTGCGGGCCCGCGGAACCCATCATGGGGATGCTGTTCTTCGGCACGGGCATCTTCATCTCGCTCATCTCGCCCATTCCGGCGCGGCCCATGGTCATGTAGCCGGGAACCAGGGACGACACTCGCTCGTCGACCCGACCGAGGCTCGTGCCGACCATGTTCGGCACGTTGTGACCCATCTGGTTCATCACGTGATGGGTCATGTGGCAGTGCATCGGCCAGTCGCCGGGTGCGTCCGCAACGAACTCCACGTCTCTCGTCGAGCCCGTGGGGACGAGCACGGTGGTCTGCGGGACGCGCGCCGTCCTCGGGATGCTCCCCCCGTCGGTGGCCACGACGTTGAAGTGGTATCCGTGCAGATGGATGGGATGGTGATCCATCGCGCTCAGGTTCCCGAACCGCATGCGGACGCGTTCGCCGCGCTTGCACACCAGCGGGTCCGTGCCGGGATATGCCTTCGCGTTCATGGTGAGCACGTTGAACTCGGTCATCTCGTTCGGATCGGGCCGCGACGTGCCGGGCGTCACCTTCCACTCGCCGAGCAGGATGGCAAAGTCGTGGTCCACCCGGCTCTCGGGGTCTCTCCTGCGCGGATGGACGACGATCATCCCCATCAGCCCGAGCGCCATCTGCGTCATCTCGTCGTGGTGCGAGTGGTAGAGGAAGGTGCCGTGCTGCCGGAACGTCCACTCGTAGCGGAAGGTCTCCCCCGTGCGGATCGTGCGCTGCGTGAGCCCGCCGACGCCGTCCATGCCGTTCGGTAAGTAGACGCCGTGCCAGTGGACGGTGGTGGGTTCGGGCAGCTTGTTCGTCACATAGACACGAACCCGGTCGCCTTCGACCGCCTCGATGGTCGGACCGTGGACTCGCCCGTTGTATCCCCAGCAGCGAGCGCGGAGGCCAGGTGCGAACTCGTGCCACACCTCCTCCGCTATCAGGTGATAGACCTTCACCCCGTCGACGACCTTCCAGGGCAGCGCGGCGCCGTTCGGCGTCACCACGGGAAGGTAGTCCTTGCCCGGAACGCCGGGCGCAAGCGGCGCTCCCGGCTCGGGAGAGCCGCTGTACGACGGCTCCCAGCTGCCCGGCTGCGCGGCCGCGTCAGTGGTCTTCAGTGCCGCCGCGACGCCGGTGACGGCGGTGGCGGTCCACAATATCTCGCGTCTGGTCAGCATGGGTCAGGTCGTCGGTTCGCTGGTGAATCGGTGAGCCGCTCGAGCACGCGCCTTCACGGGTCACCCACGTTTGGCGGCCAGCGCGCACGTGTCAAGCCGCCGATGGGCCGCAGGCCGTCTTGTCGTGGCGCGTCGCGGCCCGCCGGGCGCGTGCAAGCGCATCGCAGAGAGCCGACACGAGGACAAATCGCGCGATTTTTGCGCACCTCGAAGCGCTGCTCGAAGGCGCCCACGGGTCGCCGCCCCGTATACAATGCGACCATGGCTGACTGGTTTCCATCGCTCACCCCGGAGCTCGTCTGGGGGCTCTTCGCGCGCGGGCTGGGCGTCGTCCTCCTGATCACGTTCACGTCGCTCTCAGCCCAGGTCGTTCGCTCGGCGGGGACCGGCGGCGGCTTTCCGATCGCGCACCGACTGGCCAGGATCAAGCAGGACTTTCCCGGCGTGAAGCGGTTCTTCTACTTCCCGACGCTGCTCTGGGTCTCCGACAGCGACGCGATGTTGCGGGGGCTCGCTCTCGCCGGCGTGCTCGGCGCCTGCACGGCCATCTACGGCGGCCCGTTCTCCCACGCCGCGCTCGTCGTCTGTTACGTCGCCTACCTGTCGCTCGACATGGCGATCGGTCTCATCTTCCCGTGGGATTGCCTGATGTTCGAGTCGACGGTCCTGTCGCTCTTCCTGCCTGCCACGCATGCGCTGCCCGATCTGCACGCGGTCTCGGCGCCGGCCCCGGCGCTCACCTGGGCGTTCCGGCTGCTCGTGTTTCGAGTGATGTTCGGCTTCGGCAAGCAGAAGTTCATCGGCAGCACGAGCAAGGACCTCGCCTATCTGAAGGGCTTCCTTGTCTCGCAGCCGCTGCCCTCCCCGCTCGGCTGGTACGCGCAGAAGCTCCCGGTCGCGCTCCTCAGGCCGCTGGTCCTCTTCATGTTCCTGGTGGAGATCCCCATCCCTTTCTTCGCCCTGATTCCCGGGCCGCTCAGCATCGTGTGCGCCGTGACCACGGTGTTCCTGATGATCGGCATCCAGGCGATGGGGAGCTTCGGCTACTTCAGCATCCTGACGATCGCCGCCTGCATCCCGCTGTTCGACAACGTCACGCCCACCACGCTGCGCTTCTCCGAGCTCTTCAGCCCGGGGGCTCCCTACTTCGTGAACGCCTTCGTGCTCCTGCACACGGCGGCGTCCTGCATCACGTTCTTCTTCAACAGCTGGCTCGCGCAGTCGTGGCACCTCTGGACCATCTGGTATCGCCTGCCCCCCCTGCTCCAGCTCCCCATCCACGCGCTGCGGGTCCTGCATCCCTTCCGCTGGGTTCACCCTTACGGCGTGTTCCCCCCGAACACGCAGGTCAGCGTGAAGATGTCCCTCCTGGTGGAAGCGACCTGGGACGAGAAGACCTGGCACGAGCTCGAGTTCGCCTTCTCGCCGTCGAACGCACATTCGCCGCCGAGGTTCGTGGCGCCGCACCACCCGCGCGGTGATCAAGCCGTCATCTACGAGACCTTCGGCTTGAACCCGACGAGCCTCATCAGCAGCGTGCTCGGCCCCTATGAGCCGTACGGCTACGCCACCGCCCCCGCCGCACGCGTGCTCACCCAGCTCATCACCGAGGGGCGCGGCACCGACTACATGAAGCAGACGGCGCTCGACAAGCACCCCGAGCCGCCGCTCGCTGCCCGCATCACCACCGTGATGCTCGAGCCCGTGAGCCTGAAGGAGAAGGCGCAAACCGGTGCATGGTGGAAGCGCACCTACGTCGGGCCTCACACGCCGCCACGAAGGCGCGACCCCGAGTTCTTCAAGTACGCGTGGCCCGAGCCCGAGCTCTGGCACCACGATGCGATCTTCTGGCGAAGGCGTAGCCCGCTGAAGAAGCTCATGGACCGCTCGCTCGCCGGCGACGAGGACCCGATGACGCTCGCGATCGCCGACAGCACGCTCACGCCGGAAGACGTCGAACGATTCTGGAACGAGCTCGTCCCGCTCGTCGCAGAGTTCGACACGGGCACCTACGAGACGCTGCCGGATTCCGTACCGAAGGTGCGTGAGCGGTTCGACCGCGCCGAGCTGCACGCGCTGCACCGGCTCTTGCAGCGGTTCAGCTTGCTGCTCGTCGCGCGCCTCGAGCCCATGTACCTCGGGCGCGGGCTCAAGCCGCTCCTCCCGGCCAAGACGTACTTCCACCTGTGGCTCGCGGTGCAGCACGTCATCGCCAAGGGCCGTGACGCCTACGTCTCCGCGATGAACGACCCCGCGTCCATCGCGAGTGCGCTCACCGAAATGACGCCCCAGACCGGCACCTACCTGATGTGCATCTTCAGGTACGAGCCGATGATCTTCGAGGCGCAGAAGCTCCGGCTCCTGACCGCGGTCGGCTCCCCACACGACGAGGAAGCCAAGCGCCGGATCGAGTTCGGGACGGAGGGGATGAACAATTTCGAGCGGACGGTGGTCAAGCTCTCCGAGCTCTTCTCGGGCTTCTTCTGGGTGATGCCGCACGTGCGCGCGAGCTTCAAGGGGCCCAGGTTCGATCAGGGGTACCCGGAGATGTATCCGAGCTTCCAGCAGCTCGACTCGGGCGAGGTCGTGGTGCGCGCGTACGCGAAGCCGCCGGCCAGCGCCCACGTTCCGATCTCGGACTCGGTCCCTGCGGAGTGACGATGCCGGCGCGGCGGGGAGCTTCGCGCGAGGCGTGACGAGATTCACGTCACGCCTCGCCGTGTTCGTCGCCGTCGGCGCGGGCGCCACGTCGTGCGGCCGCTCGCACCGAGCCCCGGGGGGCACGCCCTCGTCGAGCGCGAGCCCTCCGACGGCGAGCGCGCCGGTGGCGGCACCGCCCTCGCCGTCCTCGGCGGCTGGACACCCTTCCGGCCCGCTGCGCTTCGTGGCGGTCGGCGGCGGCGCGACCCCTGAGAGCACGGAGATCTCCCTGGAGCAGGACATCGAGCTCGTCGCAGGGACGCTTCCTTCGCCGGGGGCGGTGCTCTTCGCCGGCGGCAGCGGCTCGCTCTCCGTTCGCGAGGAGGACCCGAAGCCGCACGGCGACGGCGTGCTCCTCGCACTCGGGCAACTCTTCCATCCCCGCGTCGGCCGCCAGAGCCGCTACGAGGCCGTGCGGCTCGATGCGGCGCGCGCGAGCATGGACAACGTCGAGCAGACGCTCGGTGCGGCACTCTCCTCGGGCCAGGGGCCGCTCCTCCTCTACATCGCGGCACACGGTGACCAGGGTGAGAAGGCGCGCGACAACGCGGTCGCGCTGTGGGGAGGGCAGCCGCTCACCGTCGCGCGGTTGTCGGAGCTCGCGGAGCAGCACGCCGCGCGACCGTTACGCCTCGTCGTCACGTCGTGCTTCTCCGGTGGGTTCGGCGAGCTCGCCTTCGAGCACGCCGACGAGCATCGCGGCCCGAGCCGCACGCTCCGCTGCGGCGTGTTCGCGGGCACCTGGGATCGCGAGACGAGCGGGTGCGACCCGAACCCCGATCGCAAGGAGCAGGAGAGCTATGGGCTCCATTTCATCCACGCGCTCGCCGGCAAGGACCGCGACGGGCGCGCGCTGGCGACGGACCTCGTCGACTTCGATCGCGACGGCACGATCGGCCTTCTCGACGCGCACACACGGGCGCGCATCGCGGCGGCGTCGCTCGACGTGCCCACCACGACGTCGGAGCGCTACCTGAGAAGCGTCGAGCACGACGGGGCGCCCATCGATCGCAAGGTCCTGCCAGAGGATGCGGCGGTCGTCGATCAGCTCGGGGGCGCGCTCTCGCTCCGCGACGAAGCATCGGTGGAGAAGCGCTGGCACGACCTGGACGCACGCATGAACCGGCTCGACGACGCCCTCGCCGACGCGCAGCGTGCGCTGGCCGTCAAGGAATCGGAGCTCGGCTCCCGGCTGCTCGAGCGATGGCCGGTGCTCGACGACGCCTACCATCCTGACTTCGACGCCGCCTTCCGCAGGAACCGCAGCGCCATCGAGGACATCCTCACTCGCTCCCCGGAAGCCCGGGCCCGAGCGACGGCACGCGAAGCCGTGAACGGAGCCGATGACGAGCTTTCGGGGCTCGAGGTGGAGGAGGCGCGTCTCCTTCGCCTGCGGCGTGCGTACGAGACCCTGCACCTCGCGTCCGCACTCGTCCACAAGGGCGGAGCGGCGGCGCGGTTCTATCAGGCGCTCCTCGCCTGCGAGCGCGCGGCGCCGTAGGGCAAGGACCGCCGTTGCGGCGAGCAGCCCGCGCGGTGTTAGGCTCGCGCCCATGCGCGCCGTCGTCGTCGATCGCTTCATGAAACCGGGCGAGCTCACCGTCTCCGAGACGGCCGAGCCCGTCCCCGACGCCGACCAGGTGCTCGTCGACGTGCGCGCGGCAGGCTGCAACTTCTTCGATACGCTGATCGTACAGGGGAAGTACCAGGTGAAGCCGTCGTTCCCGTTCACGCCCGGGGGCGAGATCGCGGGCGTGGTGCGCGAGGTCGGCGCGCGCGTGAAGGGGACGGCGCCGGGTGATCGCGTGATGGCCCACGTCGGTCACGGTGGGTTCGCCGAGCGCGCTCTCGCCTCGCCCGAAGCGCTGCACCCGATCCCCGAGGGCATGTCCTTCGAACAAGCCGCGGCGTTTCCCATCGTGTACGGCACGGCCTACGCCTCGGTCGTGCAGCGCGGCGCCCTGCGACCGGGAGAGACGGCGCTCGTCACGGCCGCTGCCGGCGGTGTGGGTCTCGCCGCGGTCCAGATCGCCCGCGCCGTCGGCGCACGCGTCATCGCGCTCGCGAGCGGCGACAAGCTCGACGTCGCGCGCGCCGCGGGCGCCGACATCGCCCTCGACTACCGCGAGCCGGGCTTCGTCGATCGCGTGCGCGATGCGACCTCGGGGCGCGGCGTCGACGTCGTCATCGAGAACGTGGGTGGCGACGTCTTCGACGGCTGCACGCGGTGCATCGCGTGGGGGGGCCGCCTGGTGGTCGTGGGATTCGCCTCCGGGAAGATCCCCGAGATCGCAGCAAACCGCGTCATGCTGAAGCACATCTCCGTGGTCGGCGTGCACTTCGGGCCCATGTACAGGGAAGAGCTGCACACCGTCCGCGAAGCATTCCGCGCGCTCGATTCGCTGTTCCAGCAGGGAAGAGCGACGCCGCTGATCTCGTTTTCATTGCCGCTCGAGCGAGTCGCCGAGGCGCTCGAAGCGCTCGGCGGACGGAAGACGGTGGGCAAGGTCGTGCTCACGCCGTGAACGAATCGATCCGCGCGAGGACGCAGAGCGCAAATGGTAAGCACACGCGCCACGTCGATTGGATTTCACGCGGGCGATAACTTTCGCTGCACGGCCCGCGCGACGTCGTTTCGCAGAGAAAACACGAATCGGCCCATTTTTTCGCCGGATCCGCCG
>CAYUAW010000033.1:18272-25389 GCA_964442485.1 uncultured Polyangiaceae bacterium | reverse complement strand
CCCGGCGGCACGGGCGGCGCGGCTCCCCCCGCGGGCGGCGCTCCCGCGGGTGGCGCACCTGCCGGCGGCGCCGCCGGCGCGGGCAACGGCCAGGTGGATCCGTCCGGCTGGACGACCGCCACCAACCTCGGACCGGACGGCTTGCTCGTCGCGCCCGCAACAGGCGCGGGGTACCAGATCCAGACTCCGACGTTCTCGCTCGCTCCGGGGCAGGAGGTGTTCCGCTGCTTCCACGCGCAGCTGCCGAACACCGGCGTCTTCGACGTGGGCGAGTGGGAGTCACAGATGACGCCCGGCAGCCATCACTTCATCCTCTACCGCGCCGATGGAGACACGGCCGCGGTGAGCTCCCTCGCCAACTCGGGCTGCACGGTCGGCTTCGGCGGACCCACGTGGCTCTACACCTCCGGCACCCCGCACTCGCACCTGCCATTCCCCGATGGCGTCGCGATGGAGCTCGCGGATCACCAGCGCATGCTCTTCGACATGCACTACATCAACACGGGGAGCGAGGCGATCAACGTGCACGTCACGCTGAACGTCGACCAGGTGAAGGCGGCGATGTTCCAGAAGGCCCAGGCTCAGGTGAGCTTCAACTTCGGCATCAACATCCCGGCGAACGGGATGCAAACCGTCGGCGGGGACTGCACCCCACCCTCGACCACGGCGAACTACTTCGTCATGAGCACGCATACCCACCGGCGCGGCATCGACGCGTCGATCACTCGGAAGCTCGCGAGTGGTCAGATGGGCGAGCTGATCGTGGAAACCACGAACTGGGACGCGCCCAACGCCGCCGTCTGGTACAAGGCGCCCTTCCTCACCTTCAAGCAGGGCGAGAAGTTCCACTACACCTGCTCGTACAAGAACGACCTGTCGCAGACCGTGACGGTCGGAACGTCGGCAGCGACGAACGAGATGTGCATGGCCATAACGTACTTCTTCCCGGCCCAGACCGGCGGCAGCTGCACCTGACCTGAGCTCGCCCATGACGCGGCCGCTGGCGGTCGCGCGATACGAGGCACCCCGCCCGCAAGGCTCGGTGCCTCGCGTCGTTTCATGTACGCGCGGCGACCACGTTTCCGGAGCAGTGCCGCAGACGATATCGACGAACCCAGGACGGCAAGAGGCTCCATATTGATGCTACCCTCACGGGTCGATGCTGGCAGCGAGGATCCTGTGGGCGTGCGCAGCCGTTGCCATCGCCGGCTGCACGGCCACGCCCCGCGCGCAGTGGCCCGCGCCCCGAGATCCGGCTGCAACGTCGGTCGCCTCCATCGACTGGCCTGCTCCGGGGCACTCCACGACGCACGTCTCCGTGACGTCAGTCGAAGCCGCCCCGAGCTCGTCACTTTCGACCACCGAACTTGCCGCTCTCGACGAGGACGCCGCGCGCATCGAGCAGCAACCGGTCTGCGTCGGGTCCCGCCGGTGGTCGGCGGGCAAGCTCGGCGACACCATCCTCTACCGGCACCGACGGGTCGGGCGAAAGCTCGAGGTCGGCTACTTCGTGTACTGGTCGACGGAGCGACCCTGGGGGCGAAACGTCCTTTCCTACACGGTGGTGCCCGCGCTGCTGATCGACGCGGCGTACAGCCACTTCCTCTGGGTACTGCCGGGGTTCAAGGACGTGCTCCACGGCGCGGCGGACGTGGAGGGTGTGCGAGTCGAGCTCGAGGAGCGCGACGGCGTGCTCGACGTGGTCGGAGGGACGGCAGACGACGGATTTCATCACGGAGTGAAGCTCTCGCGCGAAGATCTGGTCGACTCACAGGGCCGCATCGTTCTTCTGACCGACGTCTGGAGTCACCAGTTCGGCGCGCACGGCGGCGGCGCGTTCGCCGAAGATCCCCGCGCCTCGCTCAGATGTTACAGAGGGCCCGCGGTACGCCCGATGACGAAGGACATCGCGCAGGCCTTCCGCCTCGGCAGCGAATCCGCCCCCCGGCGTGCAAAACCCGCGTGGCAGATCGGCGTTCCCCGGGTAAAACCCCGGGGGTGAAGCTTCACCTGGTCGACGGCACGTACGAGCTCTTTCGTGCCTACTACGGGGGCCAGCCGCACCGGAACGCGAAGGGGGTCGAGGTCGGCGCCGTACGAACGCTGGTCGCGAGTCTGCTCGTCCTCCTGCGCGCGCCCGATACGACCCATGTCGGCGTCGCGTTCGACCACGTCATCGAGTCGTTCCGGAACGACCTCTTCGCCGGCTACAAGACGGGCGAGGGCATCGACCCGCTCCTGTTCGGGCAGTTCGGCCTGGCCGAGGAGGCCTCGGAGGCGCTCGGCCTCGTGACGTGGCCCATGGTCGAGTTCGAGGCGGACGATGCTCTCGCTGCAGGCGCAGCGCTCGGCGAGAGTGACCCGCGCGTCGAGCAGGTGGTGCTCTGCTCGCCGGACAAGGACCTCGCGCAATGCGTGGACGGAGTGCGCGTCGTGATGTTCGACCGGATGCGGCGCACGTTCCTCGACGAGGCGCGCGTGGTGGAGAAATTCGGCGTCGGGCCGGCGAGCATCCCTGATTTCCTGGCACTGGTCGGCGACACCGCGGACGGCATCCCCGGCATCGCCGGCTGGGGCGCGCGCTCGGCGGCCACGGTGCTCTCCGTGTACCGCCACGTCGACGCGATCCCGGAGGACCCCACGACGTGGACGGTGAACGTGCGCGGCGCCGCGAGGCTCTCTCGCGCGCTGAACGAGAGCCGTACGGAAGCACGGCTCTACCGGGACCTGGCGACTCTCCGGCGCGACACACCCATCGGCGTCACCGTCGACGACCTCGAGTGGAAGGGCCCTGACGAAGACAAGCTCCGAGCCCTCGCCGCGAACCTGGAAGAGCCGGAGCTCGCGGCGCGCGTCGCCGCCGTGTTCAACGATATCCCTCCGCCTGCAGGTTGAAGAGCCGCGCGTAGCGTCCGCCCATCGCCATCAGCGCCTCGTGAGTTCCCTGCTCGACGATGGCGCCGCCGACCAGGACGACTATCTCATCGGCCATGCGCACCGTGGAGAACCGGTGCGAGATGACGATGCCCATCCTGTTTTCGGCGAGGCTCCGGAAGCGCGCAAACACCTCCGCCTCGGCCTCCGCGTCCATCGCCGACGTCGGCTCGTCGAGCACCAGGATGTCCGCGTTCTCGCGCATGAACGCGCGCGACAGCGCGACCTTCTGCCACTGGCCGACCGAGAGCTCGTGCCCGCCGAAGAACCACTTGCCGAGTTGGGTGCGAAAGCCCTCCGGGAGGTGTCGCACGAACGGCTCCGCCATGCCCTTCTCGGCCGCGCGCCGCCAGCGCTCCTCGTCGTCGAAAGCGTCCACGTCACCGGCGCCGATGTTCTCCCCCACGATGAGCTGATAGCGGATGTAGTCCTGGAAGATGACGCCGATTCGACGCCGGAGCGCGTCCGGCTGCCACTCCGCCAGATCGAGCCCGTCGAGCAGGACGCGGCCCGAGGTCGGCGTGTACAGACGCGTCAGCAGCTTGATGAGCGTCGTCTTGCCCGCTCCGTTCTCGCCGACGAGGGCGAGCTTTCCACCGGGCGGGACGTGGAGCGTCACGTCGCGCAGCGCAGGGGCGGCGGCGCCCGGGTACGCGAACGACACCGCCTCGAAGCGGATGCCGTCGCCGGGCTTCGGGCCCTCCGTCCTGGTGCCCGTCTGGGCGGGGGATTCGTGCTCGAGGAACTCGTACAGGTTGGACAGGTAGAGGTTGTCCTCGTACATCCCGCCGACGGCGCTCAGGATGGCCGACAGCGCGGACTGACCCTGCTTGAAGACGAGCAGGTACATGGTCATGTCGCCCAGCGTGATCCGCCGTGCGACCGCGCGGACCACGATGAACCCGTAGGCGCCGTAGAAGGCCAGCGTGCTGAGCAAGCCGAGGACGAAGCCGTACGTTCCACGCCGCAGGGTCAGCGCGCGATCCTCGCCGAAGAGGGTCGCGAAGATGCCGCGGTAGCGCGCGAGGAACAGCGGCCCGAGGCGAAACAGTGTCACCTCCTTCGCGTTGTCTTCCCGCGCGAGCAGGCTCTCGAGGTACGTCTGCATGCGGGTCTCGGGGGCGCGCCAGCGGAAGAGCCGGAAGGCATCCTCCGAGAACCGCGTCTCCGCGAGAAACACGGGCACGGCCGCCAGCGTGAGCACGAGCACCGCCCATGGCGAAAAGCGGAACAGGAGCCCGCCGTAGACGACGACGGAGATGAGGTTCTGCACGAGCCCGAAGGAACGCTTCACCAGCGAGAGCGGCCGCGACGACGCCTCGCGTCGCGCACGCGTCAGGCGGTCGTAGAACTCGGAGTCCTCGAAGTCGCGGAGTGACAGCGTCAACGCCTTCTCGAGGATCAGCTCGTTCACGCGCTGACCCATCAGCGCCCGCAGCAGCGATTCGCAGACGCCGAGGCCGCGCTCGGCCGCAGCCCTCACCACCACGAGACCGAGCTCGACCCCGACGTACTGCACGGCGCGAAGATGCGCGTCGCTCGAACCGGTCTGCGAGGCCAGCACGACGGCGTCGACTATGAGCTTGCCCACGTAGGCGAGCGCGGCCGGAAGCGCCCCGGATACGGCGCTCAGCAGCGCGAGCCAGATCGTCACCGTGCGGCTGGTCGTCCAGACCAGATCGAGAGCGCGCCCGGTGTACTGGAAGACGTCGAAGAGCTGCCGGAACGTCGGCTGCTCGGGAGGGTCCTTGCGGACGAGAGCCGCGATTTTGGCGGACACGGGGCGGAGTATAGAGGCCGCGGGGTAACCGACCGTGCAGAAGCGACGTACGGTCGTTAGAGTAGGACGAGACATGCGACCCCGGCTCGATTCTCCGAAGGCGGGAGAGATCACGGAAGAAGCCGTTTACCAGCGGCGCCGTGAGTTCATGCGCCGCGCGGGGCTCTTCGTCGCGACGAGCGCGGCCTGGGGCACCGGCCTCGTCGCGCTGTCGGGACGCGGGGAGGCGGACCCGCCGAAGCCGCCGCCGCCGCTGCCGAAGACGCCGCTCCTGCGCGTGGCCGAGCGCGGAAAGTACGTGCTGGACGAGCCCTCGACGCCCTACGAATCGATCACGACGTACAACAACTACTACGAGCTCGGCGTCTCGAAGTCGGCGCCCGCACGCTCCGGCGACAGGCTCCGTACCCGTCCCTGGACGGTGAGCGTCGAGGGCGAGGTCGCGAAGCCGCAAACCTTGGACATCGACACGATCCTCGGATGGTTCGGCCTGGAGGAGCGCGTCTACCGGATGCGGTGCGTGGAGGCGTGGTCGATGGTGATCCCCTGGCTCGGGTTCCCACTCGGGGACCTGCTGAAGCGGCTCGAGCCGACGTCGCGAGCCAAGTACGTCGAGGTCACGACGCTCCTCGACCCCGGGCAGCTCCCCGGACAGAACGACGACGTCCTGCCGTGGCCCTACGTGGAGGGCCTTCGCATGGACGAGGCCATGAACCCCCTCGCGTTCATGGCCGTGGGCCTCTACGGACGCCCGCTGCCAGGGCAGAACGGCGCGCCACTCAGGCTGGTCGTCCCCTGGAAATACGGCTTCAAGGGTGGAAAATCCATCGTTCGCATCCGCCTGACGGGGGAGCAACCCGTCACGACCTGGAACCGCGTCGCGCCGAACGAGTACGGCTTCTACGCGAACGTGAACCCCCTGGTGGATCACCCGCGCTGGAGCCAGGCGACCGAGCGCCGCATCGGGGAAGTCACTCGCCGCGATACGCTGCCGTACAACGGCTACGCGAAGTACGTCGCGCACCTCTACACGGGCATGGATCTCAGGCGGTACTTCTGATGGCGACCGCGCCGCGCAGGCATTCCGCGCCGCTCGCGTGGCTCGTGCCCGCCGTGCTCACGGGCTCGGCGGCGCCGTTCGTGCTCCTTTCCTTCAGGGCTGCCACCGGACGGCTCGGCGCGAACCCCATCGCGACCGCGCTGAACCAGCTCGGGCTGCTCGCCCTCGTCTTCCTCGTCGCGTGCCTGGCGTGCACGCCGGCGAAGATCCTGTTCGGTGTCGCGTGGCCGATCCGGATCAGAAAGACCCTCGGGCTCCTGGCGTTCTTAACCGCGTGTCTGCATTTCCTGCTTTACGTCGTGGTCGATCAGGGCCTCCGACTCGGCACCGTGCTGAACGACGTCGTCAAGCGCCCGTTCATCGCCGTGGGCTTCACGGCGCTCGTGCTCCTCGTGCCACTCGCCGCGACGTCCACGAAGGAGGCGCTGACGCGGCTCGGCTTCAAGCGCTGGAAGCGCCTGCACCGCCTGGTGTACGCGGTGGCCGTCCTCGCGGGCATCCATTTCAGGATGCGAGTCAAGGCCGACGCGCGGGAGCCCTTCGTGTGGCTCGCCATCATCGCGGCGTTGCTCCTCGTGCGCGTCGTGGATGGGTTTCGCGGCGGGGCCAGCGCGCGGCGCAAGCGATCGGCCCTCGCCGAGTCGTAGGCATTGCAAGAAGCTCGGATCGGGGTCTAAACGGGGACCGCATGTCCCCCTTCGTGGCTCTGATCCTCGGCATCGTCGAGGGGCTCACCGAATACCTCCCCGTCTCGTCCACGGGTCACCTCGTCCTCGTCGGTTACCTGCTCGGCGAGAACGGCGAGGGTGCGAAGTCCTTCGAGATCGTCATCCAGCTCGGTGCGATCCTGGCCGTGGTCGTTCACTACCGCGCGCTGCTTCTCGCGCGGCTGTCGGGGCTCCTCTCGCGGGATCCCCTGGCGGTATCGCTCGCGGTCGCGCTCGCCGTCGGCTTCCTTCCCGCGGCCGCGGCCGGGTTCCTCCTCCGCAAGACGATCAAGGCGCACCTCTTCGGGCCGCTGCCCGTCGCCGTAGCGCTCCTGGTCGGCGGCGTCGTTATGATCGGGATCGAGCGCTATCGAAAGGCACGCTCGCCGGTCGTCCTGGATGGCCTCGAACACGTCACGCCAAAGCGCGCGCTCCTGATCGGCATCGGGCAGTGCTTCTCCCTGTGGCCTGGGTCGTCGCGCTCGATGTGCACCATCGTCGCCGGGCAGCTCGCCGGGCTCTCCACCTCCACCGCCGCCGAGTTCTCGTTCCTGCTCGCCCTGCCGACCCTCACCGCCGCCACCCTCTACGAGGGCTTCAAGAGCCGCCACGAGCTTTCGGCCACGGGCGCCGGGC
>CAYUAW010000033.1:15885-18172 GCA_964442485.1 uncultured Polyangiaceae bacterium | reverse complement strand
TGATCGGGGGTCGGGTGCGACTTTCGGCCGGCGTCGGTGTCGAGGAGACGAGCGAGCGCTGCACCGTCGTGCTGCTCGAGCGCCCGGGCCACGTCGCCGTCGAAGCTCGAGGCCCACGGCGGCTGCGACGTGTCGCCCATTCGCGCACTCACCATGGCGTGGCGCAGATTGTGCGTGATATTGCCGCTGCCGAGGATGAGCACGCCCTCGTGACGGAGCGGCGCCAGCGCGCGCCCGAGCTCGAGGTGGGCGGCGGGCGTGGCTCGGTGATCGATGCTCAGCTGCACGACGGGACAGGACGCATCCGGGAACAGATAGTGGAGGACGGTCCAGGTCCCGTGATCGAGCCCCCAGTCCAGGCGGACGGTGGCGCTCGCGGACGCGAGCAGAGAGGCGACACGACGAGCGAGCGCCGGGTCTCCTGGCGCGGGGTACTGCATCTCGAAGAGCGGGCGCGGGAATCCTCCGAAATCGTGGATGGTCTCCGGACGGTCGTTGCCGGTGGTGAACGTCCCGGGAACGAACCAGTGCGCGGAGATGGACAGGACGGCGCGCGGCTTCGGCAGGGCCGCTGCGATGCGCCGGAAACCCTGGCTCCACTGGTTGTCCTCGATGGCGTTCATCGGCGAGCCATGGCCGATGAACAGGACCGGCAAGGGCGTGGTCTCGTTGGTGCGTTCTGTCACGGCAATTGTCCCTGCTTTCGCCCCGGCCCGCTCGCGGCAGCCGATTGCAGCCCCGCCCGCGACCCATCCGGCCGCGGTCAACAGGAGCTTTCGGCGCGTCAGCGAGCCGGTCACGGGAGTGAAACCTATAGCGCGGAAGGCGCGAACCGGCCATCTCCTCTGCCCGGATCCCCTTCACCACGCCCACGCGATCGCCGAGCATCCCCCGAGGGGCGATCGGTGAGCTAGGCTCCATGACGATGCTCGACGCCGCGTTCGGCAACATGATCCGCGATCGCGTCGAGCAGGCGATGAAGGAGCGCGGACACGCCACCGTGCTCGTCGCAGGCCGGAGCGGCGTCGGCAAGAGCACCCTCATCAACTCTGTCTTCCAGGGTCAGCTCGCCGAGACGGGCCACGGCCGCCCCGTCACGAAGGAGATACGGGAATACTCGAAGCCGGGCATCCCCATCTCCCTCATCGATTCGCGCGGCCTCGAGCTCGAGCGCTACAAGGAGACGCTCGCCGAGCTCGAGAAACTGCTGAAGGAGCGCCAGCGCGACGCTGATCCGAACCGGCACGTGCACTGTGCGTGGATCTGCATCAGTGAGGACTCGCGGCGAGTCGACGACGGGGAGACGCGTCTCGTCGAGCTCGTGTCGAAGCAAGGCATCCCCGTCGTCGGTGTGATCACGAAGGCGAGATCCGACCAGGGCTTCCGCGCCGAGGTGCAGCGGCTCCTGCCGCGCGCCACCAACGTCGTCTCCGTCCGCGCGCTGACCGAGCACCTCGACGAGGGGGTCGAGCTGCCGCCGAAGGGCCTGCCGGAGCTCGTCGACGTCACGATGACGCTGATCCCCGAGGGCCATCGGACGGCGTTCATCGCCGCACAGCGCGTGAGCCTCGAGCTGAAGCAGCGCCGCGCGCGCGCCGTCGTCGCCACCGCGACGGCAGCCGCCGCAGCGGTCGGCGCGACACCCATTCCGTTCGCCGACGCGGCGCTCCTGGTTCCGATCCAGATCGGAATGCTGGTCGGCATCAGCGCGACGTTCGGGCTCGACGTCGATGATGCCTTCTTCGGAGCGCTCGTCAGTTCCGTGACGGGTACCGTGGGCGCGACGCTCGCGGGGCGGGCCATCGTCGGCGGGCTCTTCAAGCTCGTGCCGGGCATCGGCTCCGCCGCCGGTGGCGCGATAACGGGTGCCACGGCCGCGACCCTCACGACGACCCTCGGCCAGGCCTACGTCCGCGTCCTGACAAGGCTCCTCGCCGCGTCCCACGGGGAGACGCCCCCCGCCGAAACGATTGCAAAGTCGCTGGCTAACGAATTCAAAGAATCGAAGCGGAGCACCTGAAGAAAAAAGGGGAAGGCTCGCGGGATTTACGTTCTTCACGGCCCCATACGCCGGGCGCATACTTCGTTGGATGAGGATCAGGAGATCTGTCCTGGGCGCTGGTTCGTTCCTGTCCACCATGCTCGCGCTCTCCTGGGGCGTGCTCTCGTGCTCCAGCGACAGCGCGGGGAGCAAGGGCTCCGACGCGGGTAACCAGGCGGCTGGCGCGAACACCGGCAGCGGCGCGAACACCGGCAGCGGCGCGAACACCGGCAGCGGCGCGAACAC
>CAYUAW010000033.1:6206-15785 GCA_964442485.1 uncultured Polyangiaceae bacterium | reverse complement strand
GCGAACACTGGCACCGGTGCGAACACCGGTAGCGGCGCGAACACTGGCACAGGCGCGAACACCGGTAGCGGAGGTGCGAAGGGCAACGGCGGCACGACGGGCACCGGCGGAGCCACCGCGACGGGAGGCGCGACCGGCGCCGGCGGCGCGACGGGCACCGGCAAGACGACCGCGGCCGCCGTCGCGGCAAAGCTCGGCAAGAACCACTTCATCATCGGGATGGGCAACGACCTCGCCAACAACCACGATCAGGACGGTGCTTACACGCTCGGCGTGACGCTCGACGTCCACTACGCGTACCTCAGCGGCCTAATGGGCTCCGGCGGCTGGCCCGACTGGAACTCGGGCGGCACCTTCGTGAACATCCTGACGGATTCCGCGAAGAAGCACGGCGTGGTCCCCATGATGACGCTCTACGGGATGGCCGCCCGCGGAGAGGCGAACACCGCGAACCTCGTCGACGACAGCTACATGAAGCCGTACTGGGACGGCGCGAAGCTCATGTTCCAGCGGCTCGCCGTCTTCGGCGACCCCTCGCTCGTCCAGTTCGAGCCGGACTGGTGGGCGTACGCCGAGCAGGGTTCGCCCGGCGGTGATCCGTCGAAGCTCCCCGTGCACGTCACGACGCTCGCTCCCGATTGCGCGAGCTTGCCGAACACCATGATCGGCATGGGCAAGTGTCTCGTCGCGCTCGCGCGCAAGTACTCCCCCAAGACACTGGTCGGGTTCCACGCCTCGACCTTCGCCGATCCCGACCCCGCGAAGATCGTCGCGTTCCTCTCGAAGATCGGCGCAAGCGACGCGGATTTCGTCACGACGGACATGCTCGACCGCGACGCGGGGTGCTTCGAGGCGCACACCGACCCGAACTGCCAGCGCAACGACGGGCCCTGGTACTGGGACGAGACGAACGCCACGAGCCCGAACTTCCACGACAACCTCGCGTGGGTGAAGAAGATCACCGACGGGCTCGGCAAGCCCATGTTCTGGTGGCAGGTGCCGTTCGGCGTGCCGAGCACGACGAAGGGAGGGACCGCGAGCCACTACCGCGACAACCGCGTGCACTACATCTTCTCTCACGTCTCGGAGTTCATCGCGGCCGGTGGCGTCGGGGCTCTCTTCGGCACCGGCGCCGGCAATCAGACGGACTGGACGACGGACAGCGGCCAGTTCAAGACCGCCGCGACGGCGTACTTCTTGGCGCCCGTGGCGCTGCCGTAAGAGCGGGAGCGCGTTTCCAGCACCGTTGAATCGGGAACCACGAAGCCCGGTTCCTTGATCCTGCCCGCGACGGTGGTTCTCGAGCAGCGCGACTCGTCGGACTGAAAGGTGTGAATCAGCGTGACTGAGCCACGCACACTCGTCCAGAAAGCCTGAGTATCGCGCCGAGGCTCCCAGGGAGCCCGAAGCCATGCATCAGCATCGCACCGAGGCTGCCGAGGAGCCCCCCACCTTGCACCCGCATTGCACCGAGGCTCCCGGGGAGGCTCGCGTGAATGCGCTAGCATTCCGCGAAGGCTGCCGAGGAGCTCGGCGCGCGTTCAGCGGACCGGCCCGACCGCCGTCGAGCAGCCGAAGAGGACGTCCACCTCGGGGTTCGTCGATTGCTGGAGCGTCTTGCAGGTGTTCGAGCAGAGATCGACGTGGTTGCCGTCGGTGTCGTAGTACCAGCCGTCGGTGCACGTACTGCTCGGCGATTGCTCGATGAGCTGCGATTTTCCGCCCTGCGGCGTGAAGACGACGTTCACCTTCGTCTTGTCGAGCGTCGCGCCGCCGGACGGGACGGGCAGCGTGTACGAGCAGCTCAGCACCGTGCCGACGATCTGCGACAGGACGTCCTTCAGCGCCTGAGAGAAGTTCGTCGTCTTCGTCATGTCGAAGTGACAGAAGTTGGGGCCGGTGTCGGAGCAGCCCGGGAGCGCCGTGCCGCCGAGGGACGCGGCCATCGAGAGCCACTGACGCGCGTCGGAGTAAATCGGCACGCCCACTTCCTCGCTGCCGGGTGATCCGATGACGAAGGTGCGGACGCCCTGAGCCTTCGCCGCCTTCACGTCGTCGAGGATGGGCGTCGGATCCTGCGGCTGCTGGGTGCTGCCGGTGCCGCGGCAGCCAGAGAGAAACGTCGGCTGCCCGTCGGTGATGAGCACGATGAAACGACTGCCCGGGAGCTTCGTCGCCTCGATGGCGGCGACGCCGGCGTGGAAGGCGTCGTGCGTCGGCGTGCCGCCTGCTGGCCCCATGATGGTGTCGAGCGACGAGGACACCTGCGTCCGGTGCGCCGCGCCCGTCGCCCCGAGGAGATCGATGGGGATCTGCGCGTTCAGGTTGACGCAGTCGGTGGGCGGCCGCGGCGCGTCCGTGCCCGTCCCCGACGGCTGGCTCGGTGTGGTGTTCTCGTCGGGGAAGTACAGAACGCCGACGCCCGTCTGCGCTGTGAGTGAATCGAGCGCCGCCTTCAGCGCGTCGTGCGTGCTCTGCCACTTCGATTGATTGGACCCCTGCGGCCGGTCCTTCATCGAGCCGCTAGTGTCGACGACGAGCTCCAGCACAGACGGCAGCGGCTCGGTGCGCGCCGTGTCGGCGGCGCACGCCGCGTTGCGAAGCGCTGCAAGGCCCCCGTCGGCGCTGAGCGACGGTGACGCTCCGGACCCGATGCCCGCGCCGCTACCTGTCCCGTTACCACCCTGCGTGAAGATCATGCCGGAGCCCCCCTGCCCCGACGCGGCGCCAGCTCCGCCGTTCGTGCCGCCGCTGGTCGAGGAGGAGCACGCGAGCGCGCAGAGTCCGATTGCACCGAGGATGGCCTTCATGCGTCAGGTCCTTTCGCGCACGGTGCTTGCTTCGCCTCCCCTGGGGGCGAACGCCGCGCCTGAATGATCCAGTAAGCTTCGCACCGTTAGTAGCCGGAGCACGAGCGCAGCAGGCAATTTGTGAGCGCTTCTGCGCAGGCGGGCGTCAATACGCCGGACGTGTGCCGCTTCCCTACACGCAATCGCGAGGGGACTACTTGCGCTTTACGCCGGGGCTCGCTTCGGCGCTGCCGAGATAGCGGCCGATGTCTTCGCGCTTTGCCTGGATCGCATCGAGCAGCGCGAGGGCGTTGGCGACGCGGCGGGCCCCCGTGGCGTTCGGGTAAGCGAGCCGGACCTTGTCCCACTTCAGCTTGATGGTGCCCTGCAGCGCACGCAGATCGTAGACGGCGCGTCGATAGGGGTTTCGCCCCGAAGCACCGGGCCACGCCGAATCGATGGCGATGAACGCTGCCGCGACACCAGCAGCAATGGCGCTCACCCGCGAGAACCCGAACTGCACGGACACCGCGGCGAGCACCGCCGAGCCGAACGCGGTCCCTCGCAAGATCCAGAACCTGAGCCCCTCAGCATGCTCACGACGCTCGTTCGCGACAGCCCAGCGCTCGAGATCGGCGATCTGCTCGTCGATGGCGTCGTCGGGCGAGAACGCGCCCGGCGGGAACGGAAGGTCCGCGTCCGGATCGGCGACGGGGCTCCGCGGATCCGCCGGGATGCTGGGCGACGACAGCCCTGTGCGATCAGGACGGCCAGTAGCAGCTTCTGCACGTGGAACGGGTGGAAGCGGAACGTCCGACAGCGATCGCATCGGCTCGCGGGGGGCCATAGCGGAGAGACATAGACCGGTCGCGGACGCCCGACAACCTTCGCGGGCGGCACCCCGGCGCGCGGCGTGCGCTGGCATTGGATTTCATGGCAGCGCGTGGCCAAAATACTCTCCCGCAACGGCATTCAGCCGCCGTGGTCATGACGGCAAGGAGTGGGAGCGCTCTCAACTCACCCAGTAGTTGCGGGCGTACATGATGGCAAAAAGCGCCTGAAAGAGCAGCGAGATGGCGCAAACGAAGCGGGACGCGGTGGCGCGACCAGCCAGGAGCGACGCACCTACCAGGTAGATGGGAAAGAGCGGCGCGACGTACCGCCCGCCGTTCGTCCAGAGCCTGGTGACGATGAGGAGCTCCACCACGCAGAAGACGAGCAGGTAGGGACGCAGGACGCTACGCCCGCGGAATGTCAAAAATGCCGCGAGCCCCAGGCACACCAGGTGGAACGAATCCGTGGCCTTGATCCAGCTCAGAGGCCACCGTGAGAACGGGCTCAGCAGATCACGCACTGTGTCAAAGAACCGCGCCCAGCCCACGTCCGCGCCCCAATCCCTCGCCGTCATCCCGGACGCGAACGCCATGGGATCGCCGAACTCGACCTTCAACATCGCGACGTACTCGAGCGCACCGATGGCGCCGAGCGGAAGGAAGAGGGCGTCCCATCTCACGTTGCGCAGGGAGTACCGGCACTCCTCCCAGTAGAGAACGACGAGCGCGACCGCCGTCCCGATCCCGGCCGCGCGCGTCGCCGATGCGCAACCTGCAGCGAGAGCCGCGATGAGCCAGCGCTTCCGGCGGCCGAAGGCGAACGCGACGAGCGTCCAGAAGAGGAACGTGGCCTCCGAATAGGGCGCCGAGTAGTAGAAGGCGAACGGGTAGATCAGGAGGAGCCAGCTCGAGAGACGCGCTCCCGATTCGTCCAGCGTGGCACGCGCAAGGTCGTCGAAGAGGAGCAGCGCGCCGAAGAGTAGCGCGTGATTCAAGAGGAGCGCCGAGAGCGCCAGATCGTGCCCTGGCAGGACGAACGACACGAGCTTGATGAGCAGCGGGAACAGCGGCCAGAAGTGCGTGTCTCGCTGTCCGAGTTCGTTCGCGATGTTCGTGTAGCCGTACTGCGCGATGCGCAGGTAGTAGTGCGCGTCCCAGCGGAACCAGCCGTTCAGGAACAGGTTGTCGGGCTTCACCGGCCCTGGACTGCGAGGCATCATCAGTGCGCTCGCCCACACCACGAGGAGCAGGGGCACGCGGCTGGCGACGAAATCGGCGCCCACCCGGGAGAGCCGCTGGCGAAGACCTTCCACGTGCGGCGCGCCCGCGGAGACGGCCATTTCGCCCGCCGTGCTCAACGGCGCGACTTCCACGTGAACGTGTCGACCAGGAGCGGCTCGTCCGACGATTTCACGGGGTCGACGAGGCCGAAGCAGAAGCCGTCGACACCGGAGCCGTCCTTCCTGACGCGGAGACGGACGAAATGCTTGTACCCGGGGTGGTCGAGCGCCGTGAACGCCTGGGTGTTCTCGTAGCCGAACAGCGTCAACAGCACGAGGTACGTGCCGAACAGCAACGCGCCGACGAACGCCGCCGCTGCGAGCTGGACTTCCGGGACGATGAAGAAGCGCACGGCGGGTTCGAGCCGGGGGAGCGCGACGTGAAAGGCGTAGCGGAGCGCGACGGTGCTCGCGCAGATGATGGCGCCGAGTGCGGTGGCCAGAACGACGGCGGCGGGGCGCCGGCGGGCCCCGCCGATGAGCGCGAGCGCCGCCGAGGCCATGAGCCACGCAGCGAGGAACGTGCCCACGTGAAAGGCGCCGCGCGTCGGCCACACCAGCGGGAAGAGCAGCAGCGCGAAGACCGCGTGCGGCAGGATGCCCGAGCGCATGAGCATCACCTTCAGAGGAACCTGGAGGAGCAAGAGACGGCTCTGCCGTGCACTCGGCCACTCCGCAAGAGGAGGCCGCCGCCCTACTGTCACCAGAGGTGCCGGGTGAAGGAACGCGCCGCCGCCGCCGGCCGTGACGAGCAGGCTCGGACCGTCGATCTCGCGACGGTAGTGGTGGATGTCGCCCGACATCACCAGGTGCGGTCGCGCGGAGAGCGACAGACCGAGCGCGTTCACGCTGTCGACCCCCGTCGGGCTGGGAAGCCCGAACGAGTAAACCGGATCGGGCAGGAGGACCCACGGCGTCGACGAGACGTTCTCGTTCAGGAACGAGGCGAAGAAGAACGCCTGACGAGCGTCGACGCGCTTGAGCTGCCTGTCCACGGCGAGCAAGGGTACGTGCGGCGCGACCGGCAACAGGAAGTAGCTCGCACTCTGCGCGGGCGTGTACCCGAGGAGATTCAGCGTGCGCGGCTTGCCGACGTGGCCGCCGCGGAAAAACTGTACGGCGAACTCCGCGTAGCGGCCGACCTTCGTGCGGTTGGCGCCGTGCAGCGTGGGGTGAGCGCCCTCCTCGTAGAGGTGCCGGCGGAAGAGACGCCCGAAGCCGTCGAGCCCGTCGTACCAGTCGTGATTCCCCGGGATGCCGAGGAGCACCCGGCTCTTGCCGTCGTCTCGCTCGGCGAGCACCTGGTTGAACGGCGCCACGACGCGACTCTGGATCTCGTCGGCGGTGGCAACCGGGTAGGCCGTATCACCACCGAACAGGAGGATGTCGCCGCGCGGGGCGACGAGGTACTCCCCTGGCCTGTCCGGATCGGGCACCTCGTACGGCGCGAAGAGGAGGCGCGCGACGGCGCGGCTCACCGCGACGTCGTCGCCGGTGTCCGCGATGTAGTCGACCCACAGATCCTGTCCGAGCCGCTCGGTCACCGTGCGACCGTGATGTTCGGCGCCGAGCAGCCGCGCTACGCGCTCCACGAGGACGCCGGGCTCGTCCGCCGTCATCCAGTCGCGCGAGTCGATGTCCTCCGTCGCGATCGCGCTCGCGATGAGGTGCTGCAGGTGCCCCCAGAAGGAACGCACGCCGAACCACGAGACGCCGCGCGGGTGCTCCCTCCCGCGCGTGAACGAGCTCCGCGGTGGAACGCCCTGCGCGGGCGGCGGACGCACGACCGGCGTCACCCTCGGCAAGGGGGGAATGACTGATTCGGGGTTCGTGCTCACTGCCATGCGGACGGCCCTGGCTCTCGGCCCGACGATAACCCGGGTCGGCGCGGATAGGGCCTTCCTCGGTCGATCGCCGGACCTTCTCCTGCATGCCCGGGAGCCGTGCTACGGAGCGGCGGACAATGCGCGACAGCAACACCGCGAAGCGCCTCGGTCGGATTCCGCGGCCCGGCGCGCGCGCCGACGCCGTCATCGAGATCACGGGCGCGCGCGAGCATAACCTCAGGGTCGACCACCTGGTGCTGCCGAAGAACGCCATGGTCGTCCTGACGGGGCCGAGCGGGTCCGGCAAGAGCAGCCTCGCGTTCGACACCCTCTACGCGGAGGGGCAGCGACGCTACGTCGAGTCGCTCTCGACGTACGCGCGCCAGTTCCTGGGTCGCCTGGACCGGCCCGCGGTGGAACGGTTGCGCGGGCTCTCGCCGACCATCGCCATCGAGCAGAAGAGCGCCTCGACGAACCCGCGCTCCACCGTCGGGACGATCACCGAGCTCCACGACTACATGCGCGTCCTCTGGGCGCGTGCGGGGGTGCAGCACTGCACCACGTGTGGCAAGGCGGTGCGCGGCCGCAGCGGCGAGGAGATCGCGACCGACGTGCTCGCGCTGCCGCGGGGGCCCGTGCTCCTTCTCGCGCCGCTCGTCACGCACCGCAAGGGCGAGTTCCGTGACGTCTTCGCCGATCTGACGACGCGCGGCTTCGTGCGCGTGCGCATCGACGGCGAGATTCATCGTCTGGACGCCCTCCCCGCCGTCGACAAGAAGCGGAAGCACACCGTCGAGCTCGTGCTCGATCGCATCACGGTGGAGCCCGCGTCTCGCTCCCGCATCGCGGAGTCCGTCGAGCTCGCCCTTCGCGAGGGCTCTGGCGAGCTCGTCGTGGAGCCCGAGGGCAAGGCGCCGCTCCGCTTCTCTTCGTCGCGCTCGTGCTGCGGAGTGAGCTACCCGGAGAAGAGCCCGCAGAGCTTCTCGTTCAACTCGCCGGTCGGGATGTGCGCCGCGTGCAACGGCCTCGGGACGCGGACGGAGATCGACCCAGTCCTCGTCGTCCCGGATCCGACGCTGTCCATCAGGCAGGGCGCGATTGCGCCCTGGGCGACCTCGATGGAGCGCGGCGAAGGATGGACGTTTCGGATCATCGAGGGGATAGCGAAGGCGACCGGCGTCGATCTGGACATGCCCTTCGGCAAGCTCTCGAAGAAGCTCCGCGATCAGGTGCTCTACGGCCTCGGCGGCAAGAAGATCCGCGTGACGTGGGGCGAGGAAGGGACGGATTCGCACGGGGCCTGGGGCGTCAAGTTCCAGGGAGTGATCCCGAACCTGATGCGCCGCTACCTGGAGACGAGCTCCGAGAAGATGCGCGAACAGTACCGCCAGTACCTGCGCGACGTCGGCTGCGACGCCTGCAAGGGACAGCGGCTGCGCGCCGAGAGCCTCGCGGTGAAGCTCGGTGGGCGCGGCATCGCCGAGGTGCTCGCCCTGTCCGTCGGCGATGCCGACGAGTGGTTCCGGAAGGTGACGCTCACGAGCACCCAGCGGACGATCGCGAAGGGCCCTCTTCGCGAGATCCAGAGCCGTCTCGAGTTCCTCCTCAACGTGGGCCTGGAGTACCTGACGCTCGATCGCTCGGGCCCCACCCTCTCCGGCGGAGAGGCACAGCGCATCCGCCTGGCGAGCCAGCTCGGGAGCGAGCTCTCCGGCGTGCTCTACGTGCTCGACGAACCGAGCATCGGGCTGCACGCACGCGACTCGGCGCGACTCGTGGAGACGCTCTATCACCTGCGCGACCTCGGCAATTCCGTCCTGGTCGTCGAGCACGACGAGGGCACCATCTGCGCCGCCGATCACGTCGTCGATTTCGGGCCGGGTGCGGGGCACATGGGCGGCAAGGTGTGCTTCGAAGGGCCTCCGAGCGCTCTCGCGAAGGCCAAGGGGAGCCTCACCGCGGACTACGTCACCGGGCGGCGTCGCATCGAGATCCCAAGGCAGCGGCGGCGCGCGAAGGGCGAGCTCGTCATCCGCGGCGCGCGCGAGCACAACCTGAAGAACATCGACGTCCGCATCCCGCTCGGGTGCCTCGTGGCGATCACGGGGCCGAGCGGCGCCGGCAAGAGCTCCCTCATCAACGGCATCCTGCTGCCGGAGCTCGCGCGGCGCCTCCACGACTCGAAGGACAGGGTCGGCGAGCACGGCGGGATGGAGGGCGTCGACGCGATCGACAAGGTCATCGCCATCAATCAGCAGCCCATCGGGCGCACGCCGCGCAGCAACCCCGGCACCTACACGAAGGCCTTCGACGACATCCGGGCCCTCTTCGCGGAGCTCCCGGAGTCGCGCATGAAGGGCTGGGGCGCCGCGCGCTTCAGCTTCAATCTGAAGGGCGGCCGCTGCGAGGCGTGCGAGGGCGACGGCGTCGTGCGCGTCGAGATGCACTTCCTGAGCGACGTGTTCGTCACCTGCGACGTCTGTCAGGGCAAGCGCTACGGCGCGGAGACGCTCGCGGTCCGGTTCAAGGGCAAGAACATCGCGGACGTGCTCGACCTGGACGTAAACACCTGCCAGGAGCTCTTCGCCGCGCACCCGGGCCTCGCGAAGATCCTGCGCACGCTTTCCGATGTCGGGCTCGGCTACGTCAAGATCGGTCAGCCCGCGCCCACGCTGAGCGGCGGGGAGGCACAGCGCATCAAGCTGTCACGCGAGCTATCGCGCACCCAGACGGGCAAGACGCTGTACGTCCTCGACGAGCCCACGACGGGGCTCCACTTCGAGGACGTGCGACGGCTCCTCGAAGTGCTCGCGCGGCTGGTGGACGCCGGCAACACCGTGGTCGTCATCGA
>CAYUAW010000033.1:3924-6106 GCA_964442485.1 uncultured Polyangiaceae bacterium | reverse complement strand
TCCTCTGCCCCGCCGTTCCAGAACGCAGCGACCACCTCGCCGGCATTCGTCATCCCGGCGAACACGTAGTTCTCCGTTGCGCTACTGGTCCCGCTATCGGGCTCAGAGACGATTACCGGCGGCAGAGTGACGGGCTTGGGTGGGGGCGGGGGCGGGGGCCCGACGATGATGGTGCCGCCCTGGTCGGGGGGTACGTTGCCGAAGCCGCCGGAGCCGGGAACGTTGCCGGCTCCGGAGCCCGCGCTGCCTGACGGTGCGGGCCCTCCGACGGGCCCTCCAGATAGGCCGGGCGTGCCGACCGAGCCGCTGGAGGAGCCGGGCGCGCCGCGTGCTGGCGGAGTGGAGCCGCCACCGGTCGTGCTCGACGAAGCGCCCGCCCCGAAAGCGCCGCCGCTACCGCTGCCAGAACCGGAACCGCCCGGGTCGTCGCTCTCACCGATGACACGCCCCCCGCAGGCGGTCGCGCAGAGCAGCACCGCACACACACCCGTCCGCGTCGAGCTCCTCATGGGCGCAATTATCCGCCCGGAAAGAGGCCGGGGCAAGGTGGGTACGAGTGCGTTGCCGAGGCGCAAGAACTCCCGGTTACAGCTTGCGGCGCGCATTCGAACGCGCCGCCACTGCCGTGCTGTCTTCGCCCTAGGAGTACCGGCGCATGCCGCCCGAACGCCCACGCTCGCTCGGGTTCCGACCGTCGCGAGACGTGCGGATCCCGGCGTCGCGTGGCGCCCGTGCTGCGCCCTGACCGGAGCCGGCGCTGGCCTGGCCCGCGCTCACGGGCTCGGCTGCGCGACGGTCGTCGCCCGTGACGGGCAGGCGCTGCCGGATCAGACGCTCGATGTCGCCGAGGAACGGCCGCTCGTCGCGGTCGCAGAACGAGATCGCGCGGCCGCTGGCGCCGGCGCGACCCGTCCGCCCGATACGATGGACGTAGCTCTCGGCGATGTTCGGCATGTCGTAGTTGACGACCAGGGACACCCCCTCGACGTCGATGCCGCGCGCTGCAACGTCGGTCGCGACGAGGACCGGGGTCACACCACGCTTGAAGGCGTCGAGCGCGCGCTGCCGTGCGCCCTGCGTCTTGTTGCCGTGAATAGCGGCAACGCCGAAGCCCGCCTTCTCGAGCTGGGCCGAGAGGCGGTTCGCGCCATGCTTGGTCCGCGTGAAGACGAGCGCGCGCTCGACGCTCACGTCGCGCAGTACGGTCTCGAGGAGGCCGCGCTTGTCGGCCTGGGCGACGAAGACGACCGACTGCTCGACGGTCGGCGCGGTCGTCGTGACCGGCGAGATCGAGACGCGCGCCGGCTCGTAGAGCATGCCGCGCGCGATCTTCTCCATCGCGGGCGCGATGGTCGCCGAGAAGAACAGCGTCTGCCGCTCGTCCGGGATCATGTCCACGATGCGGTTCACGTCGCGAACGAACCCCATGTCGAGCATGCGGTCCATCTCGTCGAGGACGAAGTGGGTGATGCCCGTGATGTTCACCACGCGCTGCTTGATGAGGTCGAGCAGCCGTCCGGGCGTCGCCACGACGATCGCGGGCGAGGCACGCAGGGCCACCTCTTGATTGCGCTGGCTCACGCCGCCGTAGATGACGACGTGATTCAGGTCGAGGTACTTGCCGTAGGCCGTGATGCGATCGCCGATCTGGGCGGCAAGCTCGCGAGTCGGGCTGAGGATGAGGGCGGCAATGCCCGGACCCTTCCTGCCGACGAGGGACTGAAGGATGGGGAGGACGAATGCCGCCGTTTTGCCGGTACCCGTCTGCGCGCATGCGAGCACGTCACGGCCGGCGAGCGCGTGCGGAATGACTTCCTTCTGCACCGGCGAGGGCTCGGTGTACTCCTCCTCGATGACGGCACGCACGAGCGGCGCTGCAAGGCCGAGCGCGGTGAAGGGAGACGCCGCAATGGCGGCCTCGATCTCCGGCGTCATCGGCAGCCGTGTCACCTTGGCGACCGGTGCCGGCCGCTGCTGCGGCGTTGACGGTGATGGCTGAGGGCGGCCGCGGGCAGGCCTGCGGCCGTGGAAACGATTGAAACTCACTTGTATGTACGGACTCTCTCGCGGCAGACCCGGATTCTCGGGTTCTTTTGATTGCCGTCCTCGATGCCGCGGGCTCCAGAAAGGCTGGACGGGGCCCTTCGGGGTCGCGTCGTTCACGCTTGAGTGAGCCACCGAT
>CAYUAW010000033.1:0-3824 GCA_964442485.1 uncultured Polyangiaceae bacterium | reverse complement strand
CGCCGCGGTCTCACCCGAGCGCCGCAGCGGAAGGCAAAGGTTCAGCTGAAGGTCTTCGACAGCAAGCTTCGCCCCGGGTACGACCCGCGGTCGCTCAACGCGCTGTCCGACGAGCTGGAAGACGAGGCATTGATGCGGAAGGGGTCACGTTGATCATTCCCGACGTGAATCTGCTCCTCTACGCGACCATCTCGACGTTCGAGCAACATACCACCGCACGGAAGTGGTTCACCGCAGCGTTGAACGGCGAGACGCAGGTCCTGGTGCCTGCGATAGCGGTCTTCGGCTTCATTCGCATCTCGACGAATCCGCGGATCTTCGAAGCGCCGCTCGGCGTGGAGGATGCCATTCAGTCCGTCGAATCGTGGCTCGCGCAGCCGCACGTCCATTTCCTCGCGCCCGGCCCCCGCTTCACGGAAATAGCCTTCGATCTGCTCCGTGGGCTCGGCACCGCGAGAAACCTGACCACCGACGTGCAGCTCGCCGCACACGCCATCGAGAACCAGGCCACCCTGTATTCCCACGACACGGACTTCGCCCGCATGCCGGGGCTCAGGTGGAAGGATCCGCTGGCGCGAGCCCCGTGAGCTGGTGGCCCGCTCAGATCACGCCGGTGAACCCGCGCACCGGGCAGCCGTGCGTTCCCGTCCGCTCGGCGTACTGCTGATGATAGTCCTCGGCCTTCCAGAACTGCGCGATGGGGGAGACCGCCGTGACGACCTTCTCGTGGATCTCCTTCTGCGTGCGCGCGATGGCGGCGGCGGCGGACGCGGCTTGCTTCGGCGAGAAGGTGAAGATGGCACTGCGGTACTGGTCGCCGAAGTCGGGGCCCTGGGAGTTCAGCGTCGTGGGGTCGTGGATCTTGAAGAAGACGAGGAGGAGCTTGTCGTAGGTGATGCGCGCCGGATCGAACTCGACCAGCACCGTCTCGGCGTGGCCGGTGTCGTGCTCGCACACCTTCGGGTAGGTGGGGTTCTTCGTGTGGCCACCGGTGAAGCCGACGGCCGTGGCGGTGACGCCGGGGACCTTGCGAAAGGCGTCCTCGACACCCCAGAAGCAGCCCCCTGCGAACGCAGCGAGCTCATGACCCGCCTGCGGGGTGAGCGGCGTGCCGTTGCCGACCTTGCCGGGATCGGTGCCGACGCGGGGCGCCTTCGGGGCGCTCGCGCCGGGCTTGCCCATCTCCTCGGCGCCCGCAGCCTGACAACCGAGGAGGGCGAGAGAGAACAGCGAGTAGCGGAGCGTGCGGTTCATGGCAGGGCTTATGCCGCGAGGGGTGAAACGGTTTCAGCGCACCTGCCGGCGCAGGTAGTTGATCACGTCTATTCGTGTGATTAGTCCGAGGAACTTCTCCCCGTCGACGACGATGGCGACGAGCCCCTGCTTGAAGAGCGGGAGTAGCGATTCGACCGAGGCGCTGACCGACACCGTCTCCAGGTGCCCGGTCATGAAGTCGGCGGCGGCGTGCCGCCACGCGCCCTCGTCGCGAGACACGGCGAGGAGCACGTCGGATTCGTCCAGGATGCCCACGATCTTTCCGTCCCGCAATACCGGCAGCTGCGAGATGTCCGCGAGCTTCATGCGCGCATGGGCAACCATGAGCGTGTCGGTCGGGTTCACGCTGACGACCGAGCCCTTCTTCTCGGCGCTGCGCGAGATGACGTCGCGGAGGTCTCCTCCGGGCTGGCCGCGCAGGAAGCCCTGATCGCGCATCCAGAAGTCGTTGAACATCTTCGACAGGTACTTGTTGCCGCTGTCGCACACGAAGGTCACGACGCGCTTCGGCGCGGTCTGGCTCTTCGCGTAACGGATGGCAGCGGCGACGAGCGTCCCGGAGGACGACCCCGCCAGGATGCCCTCCTGACGAAGGAGCGCGCGCGCCGTGAGAAAGCTCTCCTCGTCCGGGATCGTGAAGGCGCGCTTCACGCGGGACAGGTCGCAGATGGGCGGAATGAAGTCCTCGCCGATCCCCTCCACGAGCCAGGAGCCCGCGGTGCCGAGCCTGCCGCTCTCCACGTACGACGCGAGCACCGAGCCGGCCGGATCGGCGAGCACCATCTCGACGTCCGGTGCGGCGCGCTCGAAGTAACGGCTGAGCCCGGTGAGGGTCCCGCCCGACCCTACGCCGCAAACGACCGCGTCGACGCGGCCGCCCATCTGGCGGAAGAGCTCGGGGCCCGTCGTCGTCTCGTGAGCGAGCGGATTCGCCGGGTTGCCGAACTGGTTCACGTAGAAGCCGTTCTCCTCCTTGGCGATGCGGGCTGCGTAGTCCTGGTAGTAATCCGGGTGGCCCTTCGCGACGTCGGAGCGGGTCATGCGCACCTCGGCGCCGAGCGCGCGCAGGTGAAAGACCTTCTCCTGGCTCATCTTGTCGGGGATGACGAGGATGAGGCGATAGCCCTTCCTCGCCGCCACCAGCGCGAGCCCGAGGCCGGTGTTGCCCGCGGTCGCCTCTACCAGCGTGCCGCCCGCCGCGATGTCCCCCGCCTTCTCGGCGGCCTCGATCATGGCGAGCCCGATGCGATCCTTGATGGAGCCGCCGGGGTTCTGGTTCTCGAGCTTGACCCACAGCTCGCAGGGCCCCGTGTCGAACGACTCGAGGCGCACCATCGGCGTCTCGCCGATGAGTGAGAGGATACCGCTGCGTGCGTCGCGTGCGCGTGTTTCGTCGCTCATCGAGATGCCCTCGCGGCGGAGAGGCCGCCCTGCAGATCGTCCCAGAGATCCTCCACGTGCTCGAGCCCGACGGAGAGGCGCACCAGGCTGTCCCCGATGCCGAGCGAGCGCCGCACGTCGGCCGGCACCGACGCATGCGTCATGAGCGCGGGGTGCTCCGCGAGCGACTCGACGCCGCCGAGGCTCTCGGCCAGCGTGAACACGCGGAGCGCGGAGAGGAACGTGCGCGATTCCTGCTCACCGCCCTCGAGCTCGAGGCTGATCATGCCGCCCGGGCCTCGCATCTGACGGGCGGCGAGCGCCCGCTGAGGGTGGCTTTCGAGCCCGGGGTAGTGCACGCGGGCAACGCCGGGCGTCCGCTCGAGCCGCGCGGCCAGCTCGGACGCGGACTCCACGTGGCGCTGCATGCGCACCGGCAGCGTCTTGATGCCGCGCAGCACCATGTAGCAGTCGAACGGGCTCGGCACCGCACCGATGGCGTTCTGCAGGAACTTGAGCCGCTCGGCGAGCGCCGCGTCGCGGGTGACGAGCGCGCCGCCCACCGCGTCGGAGTGGCCGTTGATGTACTTCGTCGTCGAGTGCAGAACCACCGTCGCGCCGAGCTCGAGGGGGCGCTGCAGCACCGGCGACGCGAAGGTGTTGTCGACGACCAGCACCGCGCCGCGCTGCCGGGCAACACCGGCGATGGCCTCGATGTCCGCCAGCCGAAGGAGCGGGTTCGTCGGGGTCTCGAGCCAGATGATCCGCGTGCGCGGCGTGAGCGCTCGCTCGAGCGAGTCGAGCGAGCGCAGGTCGGCAAACGTCGCCTCGATGCCGAGCGGCGCGAGCACGGAGCGGAAGATGCGCGACGTCCCGCCGTATACGTCGTCGCCACACACGACGTGATCGCCGCCCCGGAGCGTGTGCAGCAGGGTCGTCGCCGCGGCGCACCCGCTGCCGAAGGCGAACCCCTGGCCGCCGCCCTCGAGCTCGGCGAGGCATTGCTCGAGCGCGCGCCGGGTCGGGTTGCCGCTGCGCGAGTAGTCGAACATCGGCGGGCGGCCGGGCTCGGGCTGCGCGAACGTGCTCGCCAGCACGATGGGCGTCATCACTGCGCCGTGCGTCGGGTCGGGCTCCTGCCCGGCGTGTATCGCGAGCGTCTCGAGGCG
>CAYUAW010000032.1:2266-38817 GCA_964442485.1 uncultured Polyangiaceae bacterium | reverse complement strand
CACGCTGAACAGGTCTCACGCGACGGTGGAGATCCTGGAAGCTCTGAAGAAGTAGATTCCCATCGACGCCGACGAAGGCGGCGGGGGGCTAAGGCCACCCTTTCCTAGTAGGCGACGGGCTTCGCTATTGCCTGGCGGCCATGTACCAGGGGTAGCGGGTCACTTCCTGGTAGCCGAGCTTCCGGTAGACGGGCTCGCCGTAGGGTGTGGCCTGGAGCACGACCGCCGCGGCGCCGTGCTCGAACGCGAGATTCGACACGTGGCGCATGACGGCGGTCGCCAGGCCCTTGCCGCGTGCCGACGGCGCGGTGCCGACCCAGTACACGCCCGCGATGCCGTGACTGAAGTGCAGCATCGCGGCGGCCGCGGGCTCTTCGTGATCGAACGCGACCACCACGCGGAGATGCGGCAGGAGCCAGCGCTCCGGCATCGAGTAGACCTTACGGGTGATCTCCGCGGGGAGCCCGATGCTCGAATACGCCGAGGCGGCGACGTCCACGAACGCTGACGTCTCGGACACGCTCCGGAGCTCGCGAATCTCGACCGACGGTGGCAGAGGTGGGGCGGGCACGCGTGCTCGCAGCACCATCCCGGGCGCGTCGGACATCTGCGAAAGGCCATCGTGCTCGCAGGCCGCGCCGAGGGGCCGGTCCACGTGGGCCCGCACGTACACGGTGAAGCCGCGCCCGAGCTCTCCGTAGAAGGCCCGGGCATGCGCGAGCGTCGCTTCCGGATCGGGGCACCCTGCGCCGACGCCGATGACGGAGTTGAAGGGACCTCCGGGGCATCGCGTGCCACTCGCCGTGAAGAGCACGTCCGATTGCTCGACGATCCGGCTCGGAGGGAGGAACCGCGCTTGCTCGCGGTTCGCCTCCGCGAGGTTCAGATCCATCAACCGGAGGAGGGTACCGCCGACGAGCACGTGTCAGCCGCCCTCGATGAAGCGGCGGATCATGAAGTGTGCGAGCGAGTAGCCCGGCGGATACGCAAATCCACTCGGGTTCATGAGCTCGGCTCGCGTGAACCAGCGCGCGTCCTCCAGCTCCTCGTGATCGACGGTGAGCTCGTCGCTCGTCGCGTCGGCGAAGAAGCCGATCATGAGGGAGGCCGGGAACGGCCACGGCTGCGAGCGGAAGTACGTGAGGTTCTCCACCTCGAGCCCGAGCTCTTCCTTGATCTCGCGCACCGCCGCGTCCTCCGTGGATTCGCCGGGCTCGACGAAGCCGGCGACCGCCGCGTAGAAGCCCTTCGGCCACCCGTGTTGTCGCGCGAGCACGCAGCGATCGCCCCGCGAGACGAGTGCCATGACGGCCGGATCGGTCCGCGGGAAATGCTTCGCGTCGCACGTCTCGCACTCGCGTACGTGTCCGCCATCCTTCGGCTTCGTCGCGTGCCCGCAGGAGCCGCAGAAGCGGCAGCGCCGGTGCCAGTGGAGGAGGCCCCGCGCGTAACCGAGGATCTCCGCCTCTTCCGCCGGCAAAAGGCCGCCCACCAGGCGCAGATCCGCGAGCGTGCCCGAGCCGGCGAGAGAGGCATGCGCGAGCGGATCCTCGAGGTCCGAAAGATCGAGGGCGAAGCAATCCTTGCCGCCCACCTGGCCGAGCCAGGCGAGCTCGGCCGCGACGTCGACTAGTGCACTGGCGACCGCCACGGAGGGCATCACGGCGCGCGGCCCAGCGGCGTCGCTGATGAGGGTCTTGTCGCGCCACACGGGCACGAGCAGCGTGCCGGGCGCGTCGAGCGCGTGCATGAGGCGGTCCGTGTCCTTGCGGAGAGCGGCGGCACGATCGAGGCGCGGAAAGGTCACGGCGCCCGGGATCATCGCCGCCCGCGCCACGTGGCGCAATCGTTTCCGCGGGCGTAGCATCCGCGGCGCCATGGATCTTGCTCGCTACATCGAACAGACGCTCCTTCGCCCCGAGGCGACCCCGGCGCAGGTGGAGGCACACTGTCGGCTTGCCGCCAGCCACGGGCTCTTCGGAGTCTGCGTCGCATCGCGCTTCGTCTCGCTGGCGCGCCGGTGTGTTTCGGGGACCGAGCTCCGCGTGGTCACCGTCGTCGCGTTTCCCTTCGGTGCGTGTGGTTCCGGCGTGAAGGCCGAAGAAGCGCGGCGCGCCGTGCTCGACGGCGCCGACGAGGTCGACATGGTGATCGCCATCGGCGACGCCGTTGCCGGCGATTTCGCGGCCGTCGAGGCGGACGTGCTCGCGGTGAGAGACGCGACCGCCCAGCGCGTGCTCAAGGTGATCCTCGAGACCGGCTATCTCTCGGGTGAGCAGATCGACGAGGCGGCTCGCGCCGCGGTGCGAGCCGGCGCGGATTTCGTGAAGACGTCCACGGGTTACGGTCCGCGCGGGGCGAGCATCGACGACATCCGGCGGCTGGTCCGTGCCGTCGACGGTCGTGCGGGAGTCAAGGCGTCGGGCGGGATCCGGACACGCGACGCTGCGCTCGACATGATCCGCGCCGGCGCCAATCGAATCGGCACGTCGTCCGGCGTCGAGATGATGCTGCCCCGCTGAGCCTCACTTGCGCACGTTGACGAGCGCGGGCTTGTCGCTCGACAGCCCGCTGCTCGCGCCGTGCCAGCCGTCGGGAACGGCGGGCCCCAGGAACCGGAAGAGCCACGCCGCGTCGGTGGGGGACAGCTCGACGTTACCCGGTCCGTGCTCGATGCCGAAGCGGTCGTGCCAGTAGGCGCCCACGACGAGCTGTCCCGACGAGAGCTCGATGGCCCACGGCGCGTCGTAGATCGCGACGTTCTCCGCGAAGGTCGCGGGATCGCGCTCCCTCATCGTGACGTGCTTCGCGACCACCGTGAACTCGCCGCGCTCCGTCGCGGTGGCGCCCCCGGGCGCGTCCGTGTGCTCGCGTGAGACGCTCGCGAGCGTCACGTAGACGGGCTTTCCGCCCTGATACGCCACCACCGCACCGGTGAGCACCGAGACATCGACCCAGCGCACCTCGTCGCTCACGAACGCCGGCAGCTCGTGTCGCTCGCGAACGAGCGTGACGTCGCGCGCCCGCACGAAGCCGCCGTCGGTCGTCTCCCAGAGCTCCACGTCGTCCACGGTGACGTAGTGCCCCGTCAGATCGACGCGCGCGTGGTAGTCGAGCGGCGTCTGCTTCTCGGCGACGCCGTCGTGCACGCCGAACAGGTGCACGCCGCGCTTCAGGACGAAGGCGACGGGAAGCTTCGCGCGCCCCTCGAGGACCTTGCCCGCGAAGCGGCTCGCCGCCGCGGGCCGCAGAGCCGCGGTGGGCACGAAGCGCCCCTCGGTCGTCATGGCGAGCCGGAGCTCCTTGCCTGCGGGGTCGAGCGCCGTCCACGAGCCGACCACCGCGAGCCCGCTCGAGTCGGGGAGCGAGCTCAGCGGCCTCACGCCGCCTTCGCGCTCGGGGTCCGGCTCGTACACCTCCGTGTCGCGCGTCGTGCGCGCGTACGTGTAGGGGAGGCTCGCGCCGAGATCCGGGGCGATGCCCATCGCCACGAGCGTCGGGTGACGGAGGTCCGTCGTGGCGCTCCCGGTTGCGCAGACGAATCCCTTCGGACGGATCGGGAACCACCCGCCCGCACACCCGCGCACGCCGAAGGGCTCGGCCGCGCGCACGACGGTCGCGCCCGCATGCAGATACCCGAGGCGCGTGCCGCGCCGGGAAGGGCGGTCCTGCACGGGCGTAACGTCCGAGAGCGCGCCGAGTTTCGGCCCTTCCGACGGCGGCTCCGGAACGTCGGGGATGGGGATCTCGACGTCGTCTTCCGTCTTTTCGAGGGACGGGGCACCGTTACGGCTACACGCCGGGATCAGAGAGCAAATCGCCAGGGTCGCGGCCAGGGCAGCGAGACTCGAAGCCGGGCAGGGCCGGGCGGCGCAGAGCACCACTCGAAGGTCTCCCGAACGAGTGAAGCCGGACCAATTCTCGGCGGGGATCCGACGTCTGGGGTACCATGGGACGCAAGCCGTGGCGGCGGGCCGCGGCACCCTCTAGAAGGCGTTCCCTAGAAATGGCGCTCCAGCCGGGGCAAGTCCTCGACGGCAAGTACAAGATCGTCCGCGTCATCGGCGAGGGCGGCATGGGTGCCGTCTACGAAGGCGAGAACGTCCGCATTCGCCGTCGCGTCGCAATCAAGCTCCTGCACGCCGGCGTCGCCTCGAACACCGAGATGGTGCAGCGCTTCGAGCGCGAGGCGCAGGTCGCGGGCACCGTCGGCAACGATCATATCCTGGAGATATTGGACCTCGGCGCGTTGCCCTCCGGCGAGCGCTACATGGTCATGGAGTTCCTCGACGGCGTCACCCTGACCGACCGGATCAAGGCGCGTGGCCGGCTGAGCGCGAAGGAGTCGGTCGGCCTCGTGCGCCAGGTCCTGCGGGGGCTCGGCGCCGCACACAACGCGGGCATCGTTCATCGCGATCTGAAGCCGGACAACATCTTCATCCTTCGCGAGAAGGCGGGCATTCGCGACTACGTCAAGATCATCGACTTCGGGATCTCGAAGTTCTCCGAGCAGAGCGGCGTCAGCTCGCGCATGACGCGCACGGGCGCGCTGATGGGCACGCCGCACTACATGGCTCCGGAGCAGGCCACCGGAAGCACGGACATCGATCGCCGTACGGATATCTACGCCGTCGGCATCATCATGTACGAGACGGTTACCGGCCGCGTCCCGTTCCAGGCCGAGACGTTCAACCAGCTGCTCTTCGAGATCGCACTGGCGAAGATCATCCCTGCGCGCCAGGTGGTGCCCGATCTCGATCCGGCCGTCGACAGCATCATCATGAAGGCGAGCGCGCGGGATCCCGCGCAGCGCTTCCAGTCCTGTGAGGAGTTCGTTGCTGCTCTCGAGGACTGGGAGCGGACGGGAAACGCGGTCTCCCTCCCGCCCGGCGAATCGATCGAGGCGATCGTGGCGGCGACCGTTCCACGCGCGAGCGGGCAGGGTTTCGGCGGCAACGACGACACGGTGAGCTCGAATACCGGGTCCGGTCGCGTGTCGAAGTCGTCAGTGAGCTCGAACACGGGGCCCGGCCGTGTGTCGAAGTCGTCTGTGGGCGCGGGCGTCGCGAGCGCCGTGTCGGCGGCGCCACCCGGCGCGCCGCCGCCGCACGATCCGACCGTCAATACGTGGGCGAATGCGTCAGTGGCCGGCATCCCGCAGAAGAGCCCAGCGCCGATCATCGCGGCGACGGCGCTCGGCGTGCTGCTGCTCGCCGGAGCCGGGATCGGCGCGTACTTCGTCCTGAAGCCGCCCGCGTCCGGTCCCGCTTCCGCGGTGCCGAGCGCGGTTCCACAGCCGCTCGCCAAACACGAGACTCCGTCGCCCCCGGCCTCCGCTCCGGTGCGCGACACGCCGCCCGCCGTCTCGGAGGGCAAGTCGCCCGAGGTCGCGCCCACCACCACCACGGCGGCGTCGCTGGTCACTCCCGCGGTGGAGAGCCACGTCGTCGCGCATCCCGGCACGACCACGGCCCATCACAAGCCGTCGAAGCCCGAGCCGTCGAAGCCCGAGCCGTCGAAGCCGAAGCCGGCGATCAATTTCGGTTACTGAGACGTGCGGGAACGGTTCTGAAAAGCCAACGTGACCCGATGCTGCGAGTTCCGCCGCGTTAACGCGAAATGCGCTGACGGCCGGGCTGACGCTCTGTGTTATTCTCCCGGTTCATGAGCTTTCGCCGACTCGAACTTCGCCTATCGAGTGCTCTCGCCGGCGCAGCCCTCGCCGGGGTCATCGCGCTGAGTGCGACGGCATCCGCCCAGAACGACGATCAGCGGTCCGGAGCCCGCGCCGCCGCCACGCAGGGGGCCCAGGCCTTCTCGGAAAAGCGCTGGTCGGACGCAGTGGATCTGTTCACTCGCGCGGAGTCGCTCGTGCACTCGCAGGTGCATCTGCTCTACACGGCGCGCGCCTACGAGAAGCTCGGGCAGCTCGTGAAGGCGCGCGAGGCGTACATCAAGATCACGAACGAGGACCTGCCCGCGGGCGCCTCCCAGCCGATTCGCTCGGCCAAGGCGGACGCAGAGAAGGAGCTCGAGGCTCTCGAACCGCGAGTCCCCTACGTCAGCGTCGTGGTCCAGGGCGTGGGCCCGAAGCCCGTGACCGTCACGATGGACGGAGTGCAGGTGCCGCCCGCGCTCATCGGCGTGCCTCGTCCCGTCGATCCCGCCGAGCACCGATTCGAGGCTGTGGCAGAGGGGATGGAAAGCGCCGTGAGCAGCGTCGCGGTGCGCGAGGGCCACAGCGAGACGGTCGTGCTCACGCTGCATCCGACCGCGGGCGCTCCGGTCGCACCCGCCGGAGCCGCTCCCGTCGCGACGGCCACGCCGGCTGCGTCGCCGATGGGGCCCGCGGCGCCGCCCCCGGAGGCGGACACCGGGCACGGGGTGTCGCCGCTCACCTGGGTCGCTCTCGGAGTCGGCGCCGTCGGCATCGGCGTGGGAGTCGGCTTCGCGCTGTCGTCTTCGAGCAAGGTCGACGACGCGAACAAGATCTGCAGCGCAGGGCCCACTCACGACGCATGCCCCGCGAGCTCCGCATCGCAAGTGTCGTCGCTCGACGATGGCGCCCGCACCGCGAAGACGATCTCCATCGTCGGCTTCATCGTCGGTGGCGTCGGCCTCGCGACGGGCGGCACGCTGCTCGTCATGGGGCTCACCCACAAGCAACCCGCGACGGCGGCCGGCGTCGAGCCGTGGATCGGGCTCGCGTCGGCGGGCGTGAACGGGCGCTTCTAGAGAACCGAGAGCTGACGGAGTAAGAATGGCAAAGCGTGTCTCCCTCGCAGTCTGCTTGACCCTCGGCGTGGCCTTCGTCATCGGCGCAGGCTGCAGCTCGATCCCCGATCACCGGAAGATACTGAGCGCGACGGGCCCCGACGGCAGCACGACGTCCCCCGACGGGGGCGCCACCGGCGGCGTCACGGGCAGCAGCGGAAGCGCGGGCACCGGCGGTTCGTCGGGTGCAGGGCCCGGAGCGGGTGGCAAGGGCAGCGGCGGCAAGGGGACCGGCACCGGCGGCACGGGCACGGGCGGTGGGGGGACCACGGTGGACGGCGGTGACGGCGGTCCCCCCGGCATCCCGTGCGGAGCGAACAGCTGCGTGGGGCGCTCCGTGGGGCGCATCGACTATCCCGCATGCTGTGCGGGCCCGAAGAGCGATCGATGCGGTCTCGACACGACGGTCAATGGTGGCCCGGGCTGCGTCGAGCCGCATCAGGCCGGAGCGCTCGATCCCACGGTGTGTAAGGACCAGGCTTCCTCCGACGGCAACACGTCGTACACGGGCTGCTGTCGCCCCGACGGAAAGTGCGGCGTCGAGTTCGAGGTGGTGAGCGGCCCGCACTTCGGCTGCGTCGATCCGACGGAGCTCGGGCTTTCTGCGGGCAAGGACTGCACGCCCGCGGTGTGCACGGACATGGGCAAGACGTGCAAGCAGAACTCGGAGTGCTGCCCGGGGCCAGCGGGCGACCCGGTCTGCGCGACGTTCTCCGGCAGCGCCGCCTCCGTGTGCTCGGACTACTGCACGACGAACGGCGATTGCGCCTCCGGTTGCTGCATCCTGCTCATCAGCGGCCGCGGCGCCTGCGCGCCCGACGCGAGCTCGTGCGCCGCGCAGTGCCGGGCGACGGACGAGACCTGCGACAAGGACGCCGATTGCTGCTCGCCGAACGTGTGCGCGCCGAACAGCGACTTCGGGCCGCGCCTCTGCCGGCCGAAGTGCACGACCAACGCCGCCTGCACGCCGGAGTTCTGCGTGAAGGACGAGGCGGGTCGCGGGACCTGCAGCACGCAGGGCGCCGGCCTCTGCACCGACACGTGCCGCTTCGCGAGCAACGGCTCCTGTGAGGACGGCGAGACGTTCGACGACAACGACGATTGCGCGCTCGGCAGCGACTGCAGCGACTGCGGCGGGACGGCGAAGGACGCCCGCCTCGGCGGCACGTCGTTCTGTTTCGACACGTGCACGAGCCACGGCAACAGCAAGTGCGAGGACGGCGGCCCCGGTTCTCAAGCGTCTTCGTGCACCTTCGGCAGCGACTGCACCGACTGCGGCCCACGCCTCGGTCTATGCGCGAACACGTGCTGGTCCACCGCCTTCGACGGTTACTGCGACGACGGCGGCCCCGGCTCGGTCAGCGACAATTGCAGCGTCGGCACCGACTGCGCGGATTGCGGCGTGCGCTTCGGCGGCCGCGACAAGGGCCTTTGCGACGGTACCACCGGCACGGTGTGCCAGCCGCACGGCGGCATCCGCAACGACGACATCGCCGACGGCACGTGCCAGTGCCCCGACTGCCCCTGGGACGCCGCGGACTGCAAGGTCACTGCGTCGAAGTGCGACGGCAAGACGCTCGGCGTCTGCTGCGGGCCGACCAACCCATGCCACATCCAGTTCGACGGTATCTGCAGCTGCGGCGGCTGGTGCGACTGGGAGACGCCTGACTGCGGCACCGTGTTCCCTCCGCCGCTCTGCGACGGCTCCATCAAGGCCGGCTGCGACTTCGCCAAGCCGGATCTGACGCTGAAGACGAACAAGGTCTGCGATTGTCAGGGAGCCTGCTCGTGGGAAACCGACTGCGTCGTCCCCGGCAAGCTCTGCACCGACACCTGCAAGACGCCCAACGACGGCACCTGCGACGACGACGACGTGAAGTGCCCCTACGGCACCGACTGCGCCGACTGCGGCGCGCGCTTCTCCAAGACCGCGCCGTGAGCCACTGCGGACCCTGCCCCTGACCGCGAGCCTGTCAGCTCACGCCGACTCGTGCGGCGCGATGCCGCTCACGACTCGCTCGATGCCCCCGTAGTCCTTCCGCCGTTCGACGGCGCCGAATCCCTCGGCGTCGAGGAGCGCCGCGGCACGCTCCGCCTGGTCGTGGCCGATCTCCAGCGCGACGACGCCGCCAGGGCGGAGCCTCCGCCGCGCCACACTGACGACGCGCCTGACCAGATCGAGGCCGTCCGCGCCGCCGTCGAGGGCGAGCCGCGGCTCGTGATCGCGGACGTCCGCGGGCAGCGTGGAGAGGTCGCCAGTGGGAATGTACGGGGGGTTCGCGGTCAGCAGATCGAAGCGCGCCGGCGCGGCGAGCGGCGCATCCAGATCGCCCTCGACGATGGCGACGCCGAAGGCCGCGCCGATGCGCTCGACGTTGGCGCGCGCGACCGCCACGGCCGCGCGCGAGAGATCGACGCCGGTGACGCGCCAGGTGGGACGCCGCCGCGCGAACGCGATCGCGACGCAGCCGGAGCCCGTGCAGAGGTCCAGCGCCTCGCCGAACAGATGCGCGCTCCGCGTGCGCTCGAGCGCCACCTCCACGAGCGTCTCGGTGTCGGGTCTCGGCACGAGCACGCTCGAGCTCACGCGGAGCGCGTGGCCGTAGAACTCGCGGACTCCCAGGATGTAAGCGACGGGCTCCGCGCGGCGTCGCCGTACGATGAGCTCGCGATAGGCGAGGAGCTCTCCCTTGGTCAGCGTCCGGCCGGCGTCGATGAGAAGCCGCATCCGATCCACGCCGAGCACGTGGGAGAGCAGCAGCTCCGCGTCGAGCCGCGGGGAGTCGAGCCCGCGCCTGCGGAAGTCGTCCGCTGCCCAGGCGAGCACGCGGGCGATCGTCCAGTTGTCGTCGCGCGCCGGCTCGGATGCTTCTCGGGCGCGCTCGGGTCCCGCGGCGTCAGGCATGCGAGCCGGAGCTGCCTCGGCCGAGCTTCGCGCGGGCAGCCTCGAGCACGCCCTCCACCTCGCTCCGGACCTCGGCGATCCGCGCCTCGGTCGGGGCCTCGAACCGCAGCACGATGATGGGGCCGGTGTTCGACGCGCGCACCAGCGCCCACGAGCCGTCCACATGGGTGATCCGGACGCCGTCGATCTCCGTCGTGTCGTAACGACCACGGAAGTGGTCGCGCACCGCGGCGACGACCGACGCCTTCACGTCGTCCGGGCACTCCACGCGGATCTCCGGGGTGGAGACGGTGACGGGCAGGTCCGACAGGAGCTCGCCGATGGGTCGCCCGGAGCGCGACACGATCTCGAGCACCCGGAGCGCCGCGTAGATGCCGTCGTCGTAGCCGAAGTAGCGGTCCGCGAAGAAGAAGTGCCCGCTCATCTCGCCCGCGAGGAGCGCATGCTCTTCCTTCATCTTCGTCTTGATGAGCGAGTGCCCGGTCTTCCACATGATGGGGCGGCCGCCGTGACGCGAGATGTCGTCGAACAGCGTCTGCGAGCATTTCACCTCCCCGATCACCGTGGCGCCGGGGTGGGTGGGTAGCATCTCGCGCGCGAAGAGCGCGAGCAGCCGGTCGCCCCACACCGGTGTCAGGTTCTGATCCACGACACCGAGCCGGTCGCCGTCGCCGTCGAAGGCGATGCCGACGACGGCGCCCTCCTTCTTCATCGTCTCCATCAGCGTGACGAGGTTCTTCGGCACGGTGGGGTCGGGGTGATGATTGGGGAACGTGCCGTCCATGTCGCAGAACAGGGCGACGGGGTCGAGGCCGGCGGCGCGGAGCGCGCGGAGCCCGAGAGGGCCGGCCGCGCCGTTGCCGGCATCAACGACCACCTTGATGGACGGATCCGGGATGCGGATGGACTTCGTGAGCGCCTCAACGTAGGCGTCTTCCAGGTTCGTTTGCTCGAAGCCGCCGCTGCCTTCCGGGCCGTACTCCGCGCTCTCGACCCTCTTGCCGAGCCTGCGGATGTCGTCGCCGAAGAACGACGCCTTGCCGCGCATGATCTTGAGGCCGTTCTCGTCTCCGGGGTTGTGGCTGCCCGTCACCATCACGCTGCCGTCGGTGCCGAGATGATGTGCGGCGAAGTAGAGATACGGGGTCGGACCGACACCGATGTCGATCACGTCGGCGCCGGCCTTCCGGAGACCTGCGACGAGATCCCCGATGATGCGCGGACCGGAAATACGGCAGTCGCGCCCGACCGCGATCCGGAAGCGGCCGCTGCCACTCGCCGGGCGAAGCATGTCGCCCAGGACCTGCCCGATGCCACGCACGACGGGGGTGGTCAGGTCGCGGTCGGCGACTCCTCGGATGTCGTATTCTCTGAAGATGTGATTCGGCACGTGGATCCGTCGGCTACGGCTTCAATGCGGGCAGGCGTGCGGTTCGCCGCACCCGCTGCCATCCGAGTCCCGATACCACCGCCCCGGAAGATAGAAAAGCAACCCGCGTCCGGTCGCCGGAACCCAGAGCGCTTGCGGGCTCGCATAGTGGCAGCCAGCGGGCGAAACGACCCAGGCGCCTGGCGTCCACGACCAGGCCTGGTCGACCCACTCCCAGCGGCCGTCGAGCCACTCACAGCCCTTCCCGGGGTCGCCGGGCACGAGCTCGACCTTCGGTGGGGGTGGCGGTGTCTCGACCACTGTCGGCGGCGCCCCGCCGCTGCCCCGGGGGCCGACGGGTACCGTCCGGAGTCCGCCCGCGCAGGCAGTGAGAACGAGAGACCTTGCCAGCGTTCGCGCGAACCTCAAGAGCCGAAGACCCCCAGGTACGCATCGAGCAGCGGTTCACCGAAGAAGAGATACTCGACGATCGCGATCGCGAGAAACGGTCCGAAGGGGATCCGCGCCTTGCCGATTCCCGGTTCGGCTTCAGCCGTGAGCGGGTCAGCGGCCATCTCGCGGAGCCGCTCCTCGCGCGCTTCGCCCTCGAGAGCGTCGAGCTCCTGCTTCAGCAGCGCGCGCTCTTCGCGCACTGCTGCGGGCTCCTCGATGCGTCCCTTCACGAGCAAGACGACTAGCGCGACCACCGTGCCCTGCACCGCGCCGACCAGCAGCGAGAACACGGCGCCCTTCCAGCCGAACCAGGCGCCCGCAAGAAGGAGCAGCTTCGCGTCGCCGAGCCCCATGCCGGGGTGCCCGCGCAGCGCACGGTAGATCACATGAAACGGGATGTAGACGAGGGCAAACCCGGTGACGGCGCCAGCCAACGAAGTCACCCAGCCGACGTGGCGCAGACCCGCGGTCGCGAAGCCGAGCGCCGCGCCGCCGAGCGTGATCTCGTCCGGCAGCAACATGAACTCGAGATCGATGAACACGGCAGCGATGAGCCCCAGGCCGAGCGAGAGATACGACAGGAAGAGCAGCGCGCTCCGAAAGAGGGGTTCGTCGAGAGGCGTCTCGGCGAGCACCTTCGCCAGCGAGGCCCAGCCGCAAAGCCCGCCGAGCAGCTCGGTGAGCGGATAGCGCGGCGAGATCGGCGCTTTGCAGCAGCGCGCCTTGCCGCGAAGCACGACGAAGGACAGGATGGGAACGTTGTCGTAGGCGCGGATCGGCGCGCCGCACGCGGGGCAGCGCGACGCGGGGTACGCCAGGTTCTCTCCGCGCGGCAGGCGGTGGATGACGACGTTGAGGAAGCTCCCGAGCGTCAGGCCGAGTGCGATCGCGACACCCGCCCAGAACCAGTAGGGAAGCTCGGCGAGCACAGCCTCATGTTAGAGCGACTTTCAGTCGCTCGGAACACCTGGATGACCTTGAGAGCGACCAGACGAGTGGGATCGCGCGCGAAAACGAGCCCTCGCACCCGTCGGGGGTTCGTTTTCGCGCGCGCACCATGAGCGGGAGATGGCTACCGCGACTTTCAGCCGCTGGCGATCTACTCTTCGGGCCCCCTCTCCCATGGCCACCGAAAAATCGGCGACGCTCTCTCTCGACCGATACTCTGCCGATGCTCGGGGCTGGGTCGTCTCGGCGCAGGCGCTCGCCGACGATCGCGGACACGAGGACGTCACGCCGCTCCATCTGCTCTCCCGGGCGCTCGAACGCCATGCGGGGATCGTGGAGGCGTTTCGCAGAGCCGGCGCGAACCCCGTCGAGATGCAGGCGGAGGTGGAGCGCGCGCTCTCCGCGTTGCCGAAGGGAAAAGGCGCGGCCTACCTGTCGACGCGCCTGCTCGATCTGCTCGGCCGCGCCGATCGCGACGCGGATCGCGAGCGGTCTCGCGAAGTGTCCGTCGAACATCTGCTCGGCGCGCTCACGCAGGAGATCCGCGGACCCGCGGGCGAGGTGCTGTCCGCCCAGGGCATCGGGCCGGGGTCATTGAAGCCGCACCTCGCGGCGCTCCGCTCGTTCACCCGGGAGGCGCCCTTTCGCGAGGGTGGCGAGGCCAGGGCGGCCGAGTTCCGCGACCTCGTGCAGGACGCGCGGGAGCCGTGGGCGGATCCGGTGATCGGCAGAGACGGCGAGCTGCGCCGCATCGTCACCATCCTCGAGCGTCGCGAGAAGAGCCACCCGCTACTCGTCGGGGAGCCGGGCGTCGGAAAGCGCGCCATCGTGCGCGCGCTCGCGATGCGCCTCGCGCAAGGCGACGTGCCGACGCGGCTGTCGACGGCGCGCCTCCTCGAGGTGGACGTGGGTGCGCTCTCGTCGGGTGCGCGGCTCCGGACGGATCTCGAGGCCCGCGTACGCAAGCTCGCGGAGTCCGCGCTCGCGTCGGGGGGCGAGCCAATCCTCGCCTTCTTCGGCATCGAGCAGCTGCTCACGCAGGCGGCGGGCGGGGCTGGCGACGCGCTCCGCCCGCTCCTCGCACGCGGCTCGCTCAGGCTTCTCGCGACCACGAGCCCCGAGGGCCTCCGGCGCCTGTCGGAGAAGGAGCCGCTGCTCGCCCGCGCCTTCACGGTGCTCGAGATCGCCGAGCCTTCCGTGGACAAGGCCGTGGAGATCGTGCGCGGGATCGCGTCGCGCTTCGAGTCGCATCACGGGGTGCGCATCTCGGAGGGAGCGGTGGTCGCCTCCGTGTCTCTGGCGAAGCGCTACCTGGCCGATCGCTTCCTGCCCGATGGCGCGATCGACCTGCTCGACGAGTCCGCGGCCGCGCTTCGAGTCGAGACGGACGGCATCCCGGTGGACATGGACCGTGCCATTCGCCGGCTCGAGTCCGTGCAGGCGCAGCTCGCATCGCTGGAGGGCGTCGACGACGAGCAGACGCGCGCGACTCGCACGCGTCTGGAGGCGGAGGCCGCCGCGCTCGCGCCGAACGTGGCGTCGTTACGCAAGGGTCTCGAGTCCCGCCGCGGCGCGGTCGCCGCCGTCCGCATGCTGACCGGCGAGCTCGGCGCGGCGCGCGCCGCTCTCGAAGAGGCACGCGCGCGGAAGGAGACGGCGAAGGCCGGCGAGCTCGAGCACGCGACGATCCCGTCGCTCGTCGAGCGGCTCGCGCGCGCGGAGGAGGGGGCACGTTCCACGGGCGCCAGCGCCGAATCCGCGGTGCTTCGCGACGAGCACGTCGCGGTGACGCTCGCGGAGTGGACGGGTATCCCCGTCAACAAGATGCTCGAGGCCGAGGCCGACAAGCTGCTTCGCATGGAAGCCCGTCTCGAGGAGCGCGTGGTCGGCCAGTCCGAAGGCGTCCGTGCCCTCGCGCGCGCCGTCCGGCGCGGCCGCGTCGGGCTGCGCGATCCGCGCCGTCCGATCGGCTCGTTTCTCTTCCTAGGGCCGAGCGGCGTCGGGAAGACGGAGCTCGCGAAGGCGCTGGCCGAGTTCCTCTTCGACGACGAGGCGGCGCTCACGCGGCTCGACATGAGCGAGTTCATGGAGCGGCACATGGCGCAGCGCCTGCTCGGTGCGCCGCCCGGTTACGCCGACAGCGAGCAGGGCGGTTTCCTGACGGAGGCCGTCAGGAAACGTCCGTACTCCGTGCTCCTCTTCGACGAGGTGGAGAAGGCGCACCAGGACGTGTTCAACCTTCTGCTCCAGGTGCTCGACGACGGCCGGCTCACGGACGGCCGCGGGCGTCTCGCGGACTTCACGAACACCGTCGTCATCATGACGAGCAACATCGGTTCCGAGCGCATCCTCGAGACCGACGAGCGTCTGTTCGACTCCGCGGAGGGTCGCGAGGCGCTCCGCGAGGTGCTGCTCGATCAGCTCGGCAAGTTCTTCCGCCCGGAGTTCCTCAATCGCGTCGACGACGTCATCGTGTTCCGACCGCTCTCGCGCCCCGATCTCTCGCGCATCGTCGATATGCAGATGGCCCGCGTGCGCGCCCTCCTTCCGGAGGGCATCACGCTCGACATCGACGAGGCGGCGAAGGTGCGGCTCGTCGAGCTCGGCTATCAGCCCGCCCTCGGTGCGCGTCCTCTGCGTCGCGCCATCCTGAAGAACGTGCAGGATCCGCTCGCGGAGAAGCTCCTCGACAGTGCCGTCGCGAGCGGAACGAAGCTGACGCTCAGGGTGGTCGACGGCGCGCTCGCGCTCGAGGCTGCCGAAGCGCATTGACCTCGATGGAGCCGAACTCCGTCTCCGAAGCCGCGCGCGGGCGAAGTGCGATCCGCACGGTGATTGCGCTCTATGCGCTGGCGTGGGGAATTCCGGCTTTCGTGGGCGGTTACGCGCTCCTCACGATGTTCGAGTTCCACCCGCTGCCGGTGCCGGGCTTCGCTCCGCTCTCGCACACCGGCCTTGCGCGCCTGGTGTTCGATCCGTGGCAGCACTGGGACGGGCAATGGTTTTTGCGGATCGCCACGCTCGGTTACTACCGGGAGGACGCCTCGACGGCGTTTCTCCCCGCATACCCCTGGCTCATTCGCTGGTTCTCGCCACTCTTCGGCAATGACACGCTGGTCGCGGGCTGCTTCGTGTCGTGGGCGGCGTTCGCCGGCGCTCTCGCGCTCCTCTGGGACCTCCTCCGCGAGGAGCTCGGCGAGGAGCTCGCGTTGACGTCGCTCGTACTGCTCGTGACCTTCCCGACGGCCTTCTTCTTCCATGCCGTGTACACCGAGTCGGTCTTCTTGCTCCTGGTCGTCGCGGCGCTGTGGGCCGCGCGCCGTGGCCACTTCATCCAGGCGGGGCTCGCCGCCCTCGCCGCAAGTCTCACCCGGTGGACGGGGTTCGTCATCCTGCCGGCGCTCCTCGTCGAGGCGTGGACTCAGGCCGTCGCGAAGGAGCAGGGCGTTACACAGGTCCAGTTCTCCTCGCTGCTCGAGCGCACCTCGTTCCGGTCGCTGCTCCGCATCGGGCCGTCTGCCGTGGTCGGCGCGCTGCTGCCTCTGCTGGCCTTCCCCATCGTGCAGGACATCCTGGAGACCGCCGTCGGCGATCCCTGGGCGTTCAGCCGTGCGCAGCGGTTCTGGGAGCGCCGTCTCATGCCGCCCTGGGTCGGGCTCATCGACGGGATCCGCGTGCTCCTGCCGGGGCACCCGCCGTACCTCGAGCCGCTGCCGGGGGGGTTTCCTCGGCTCGCAGACTACCCGGGCGGCTTCCTCGAGGCGCACGCCTACAATCTCGTCGCCGCGCTCGGGGGGCTGGCGCTGTCCGTCGTTGCTCTCAGGCGCCTCAGGCCCTCGTTCGGCGTGCTCGCGCTCGGCGGCGTGATCTTGCCGCTGATGACGCCCTCGCGGCTTCAGCCGTTGCAATCGATGCCGCGCTTCCTCGTCGTGCTTTTCCCTCTCTTCGCCGCGCTCGCACTGCTCGTGAAGGGCCGACCGCTCCTCACTGCCGTCGCAATCGCTATCGGCGCGGCGCTGCAGGGGTTCTTCGTGGCGCGGTTCACGTTGTGGTTCTGGGTCGCCTGACACCCCCGCTGTCGGGAAAGCGTTGCCAGCGCCGAAGCGCAAGCGCGTGTGATGAGTCACGTCGCGCGATGACGATTGGGGGATTGCGGCGCCGTCTGGGGTCGCGGTAGAGTTGCTTCAGGTGGACAGGGACGATGTCCACCGGCTCTCGTGGGGGGAGGGAAGGCAGGGGTCATGGCGTCTACGAACACAGCTCTGTCGTGGCCCACTCCACGTCACCAGCGCGTCGTTCTCCTCGAGACGGATCAGGGCGGGTCGGCCTCGTCATTCGTGGCGCGCACGCTGCTCGACGACGGCTATGTCGTCGACGCCTGCGAATCTGCCGCGCAGGCGCTCAGCTGCCTGAACGAGCGCCCAGTCGACGCCATCGTCGTCGATCTCACTTCAGCGGGGTGCGAGGGCGCCGAGCTCTGCAGCACGATCAGGACCGATCCATCGCTGGCGCGGCTCCCGTTGCTGGCGCTCGTTGAACCGGGCGGGTCGAAGATCGGTGCGCACGTCGACGTCGTCCTCGTCGACCCCGTCGGCGCGGGAGAGTTGCTCGTCGGCGTCGAGCGCGCGCTCCTGCGCGGGGAGCGTCGGGAGCTCTCGGTTCGCCTCGACGAGACGGAGCGCCTCTGCATGCTCGGCACCCTGGCCGCTTCCGTTGGCCACGAGCTCAACAATCCGCTGGCCTTTGCGCTCGGCAATTTCGATCTTGCGAACGAGGCGCTCGCCTCGCTGACGGTCGGGTTCGACGAGCTCACGCGCGACGGGGCGCGCAGCCGGGACGCGGCGCAGAACCTCTCGCACCGGCTCGACAGGGTGCTGGCTTGCTTCCAGGACGGGCGCGCGGGCCTGGCCCGCGTCCGGGCCATGGTCGCGGATCTGGCGACCCTCACACGCAAGCCGGCGGCGAAGCATCGACGGGTAGACGTACGACGTGTCCTCGAGTCGAGCCTTTCCATGGCCAGGGGAGAGCTCGCCGATCGCGCGGTGGTGACCTGCGAATACGACACCGTCAGTGGGGTGATGGGCGACGGGCCACGGCTCGGCCAGCTGTTCGTGAACCTTCTGATCAACGCTGCGCAGTCGATCCCCCCGGGGCAAGCGTCGTCGAACCGCATCCACGTCGCGCTCTACGAGGACGACGGCTTCGTCGTCGTGGAAATTGAGGACACCGGCGGTGGGATGTCCAAGACGCAGCTGTCGCGAATCTTCGAGCCCTTCTTCACCACGAAGGCCGAGCGCGGTACGGGCCTCGGTCTCGCGATCTGCCGGGACATCGTCGAGGCGCACGGCGGCGAGCTCGAGGCGGAGTCCGAGCTCGGGCGCGGAAGCCGCTTCCGCGTTCGAATTACGGCCGCTCGAGACGAGGCTTAAGCCCCACGTCTTCTCCGGGTGATTCACCGGAGCAACGACGTGCCCGAACGACCATGGCAACCCCGCTCGACGCGCGTCGTTCAGGTGTCGTTGACGTTTCACGTTCGCGCGCGAACGCCTCTCGTGAGGTAACGCCGCTCACTTCGTGCTAGCTAGTGGTTCAGCCGGAAGCGGATCCCTGGCGCCGGATCCGACCACGACAATCGCATACACGAGCATGGCGAAATCCCCACTTACCGACGAACGAGAATCCTTTTCGAGCGAACCAATCTCTGCCATCAGGCGAACTACTCGGAGGCTTCGTGCTCGGCGCTTGCGCGTCGAGGAGCTGAGACTCGGTGAGATCACCGCACACGGTGCTCACGCCACTTTCGGTTCCTTCCACGCACAGGTGGAAGACGTCTCCGCCTACGGCCTCGCGCTCATCATCCCCATCAGCGAGAAGGCGCCGCTGCTCCTCGCCGGAGATCGGCTGGACGAGCTGACGGTACTCGGCGGGGACACGCCGATCTTCCGTGGCAGCGCCATGGTGCGCCACATCGCCGAGCGCGGGTCGAACCTCGTCGTCGGGATGGAGCTCACCGGCAGCGGGCTCGACATCGCCGAGATCTACCGTCGTGGAGAGCGGTTCAGCTTCGCGCAGCGCTTGCAGTCCATGGAGCGAGAGACGCGTCTCGACGCGATCTCGCCGGAATTCAAGGCATGGGTCGCCGAGCTCCGCACGTATCTGGAGACGATGAAGCACTTCCTCGACGCGGAGGAGCAGACCCTCGAGACGCTCGATCTCATGACACGACAGGAGACGCTCGAGCAGTACATAGCGGAAGCCGCGCCAGTTCTGGTCGAGCGGATGAACCGCGCGGCGGAGGAGCTCTCCACGCTGGTGTCCGGGCTGCGACCGGACGAACACGGGGCGCATCGAGCGTTCCTGCGCAAGCACGTGCTGCCGCTCATCCGACTCTCGCCCATCCTGCGCCGTTCGTACGACAAGCCTTTCGGGTACGCGGGCGATTACGAGGTCATGAACATGCTCTACCGGGAGCACGCCGAGGGGGATTCCCTCTTCTCCCGCGCGCTGAACATGTACGCCGCTCAGGAGCCGGCTGCCCGTGCCAACATCAACCGGATCGCGTATCTTGGGCGCGCCATCCGCGGCGCTCTCGATCACGTTCCCGTCGGGCAGCGGGCCCGTATCGCCAGCATTGGCTGTGGCCCCGCGCGCGAGATCTTCGAGTTGCTCCAGGCCAACCCGGAGCTCGGGCCGCGCCTGCAGATCGCCCTCATCGACCAGGAGGAACAGGCGATCAAGTATTGCGAGCGAACCCTCGGGCCCGTCGCCGCGGCGAGCGGCGCGCGGGTGGAATACATCAAGGAGAGCGTCCGCCGCCTGCTGACGGAGCGGCAGCTCCTTCACGTCCTCGGGCAACGGGACCTCATCTATAGCGCTGGCCTGTTCGACTACCTGAGCGATCGCACGTTCGCAGCCCTCCTGTCGTCGTTGTATGATGCGCTTTCGCCCGGCGGTTTGCTCGCGATCGGGAACGTGGCCGAGCAGAATCCCACCCGCTGGTTCATGGAGTACTGCCTCGATTGGTTCCTGATCCATCGCTCCAGAGCGCAGCTGACGGACCTGGGAGGACGCCTCTCTCCCGCGCCGGCATCGGTCAGCGTCGACGCGGAACCGCTCGGGGTAAACCTGTTCCTGCTCATTCGCCGGTAGCCGAGTCCGCGGAGTCCGTCGAGGTCAGGCTACGGGACGTGAACCTGTCGGCGGCACGGCTGGGCTATCTGCTCAGCGCCGTGCTGATGCCGGCGGGCGTCGTGCTCGACGGGCTCACCGAGCCGGAGCATGTCGGGTCGTTCCTGTGGATCCGGCTGGGCGCGTCGGCAGCTTCGCTCGCGCTCCTCGGGCTGTCCTACACGCTCATCGGCTGGTGGCACGTCGTCCTCCTCGGCGCCGGGCCCCCGCTCGTTTGCGCGACGGCCATCGAGCTGATGGTGCTGCGCCTCGGGGGCTACGCGTCTCCGTACTATGCCGGCTTGAACCTGTGCATTCTCGCCGTCGGCGTTCTCTACACCTGGAGGTGGTGGCAGGCAGCGCTGGTCTCCGGCGCCGTGGTGCTGGTGTGGCTCGGCCCCGCGCTTCCGTCGATGCTCTCTGGCGCCATCGACTCGCGCGCCTTCTTCAACAACTTCTACTTCCTGCTGGTGACCGCGGTCATCGCCGTCGCGTCCTCCGTGGTTCGATACAACGCCGCGCAAAGGGAGTTCCGGACGCAGGCCGAGCTCGCCCGGGCCACGCGGAACCTCTCCGAGGCGTTCGAGCGCATGCAGGAGCTCGACCGGTTCAAATCCGAGTTCTTCGCGAACGTCACGCACGAGCTGAAGACGCCACTCACCATGATCCTTGCGCCGCTCGAGCTCATGATCCAGGGCGAGATGGGCAAGCTCACCGAACCGCAGAAAGCGACGCTCGCCTCGATGCTGCGGAACGGCGTGAAGCTCCTCACGCTCATCGGCGACCTCCTGGATCTCTCGAAGGTGGAGGAGTCGCGTCTCCGGCTACAGATCGCCGAGCAGGATCTCGTCGCCTATCTCTCCGAGCTCGTCGCCGAGGTGCGCCCGCTGGCCCAGAGGAAGGCGATCGAGCTTTCCTTCCAGTCGAACGTCGAGGCGTGCACCGTCTTCTGCGACATCGAGCGGCTCGAACGCGTCTTCGTGAACCTGCTCTCCAACGCCGCGAAGTTCACGCCGTCGCAAGGCAAGATCACCGTGACTCTGACCGACGAGGGAGACTCGGTCCGGGTCACGGTCGCCGATACGGGGGTCGGGTTCCCGGAGGAGCTCTCGGAGCGGGTCTTCGAGCGATTCTTCCAGGTGGACATGGCCGGGACGCGCAAGGTCGGCGGTACTGGCATCGGGCTCGCCCTCGCGCGCGAGCTCGTCCACCTCCACGGAGGCGAGATCCATGCGCGAGGGCAGGTCTCGCGAGGCGCGACTTTCACGGTGGAGCTCCGCAAGGGCAAGGGCCATTTCGACCCGGATCGCATCGATCGCCGCGCTCGCCGCGACGCACGCGTGGTCGGGGTTCGGGCGAGCGATCACAGCGTGGGAGACTGGCAGGTCGACGCGAAAACGCGGTTCCGCTTGATAGAGATCGACGAGGCGACCGATCAGCGCGTGGTCGCCCGCGACGCGGACGAAGACGAGCGAGGGCAGAGCGTGCTGGTCGTCGAGGATACACCGGACGTCATCCGCGTGATTCACCTGGCGCTCCGCAGCAACTTTCGCGTCGTGGCCGCCCCCGACGGCAAGAAGGGGCTCGAGCTCGCGAAGAAGCACCAGCCATCGCTCGTCATCACGGATCTCATGATGCCCGAGATGGACGGTATCGAGCTCACCAGGCTGCTCCGTGCCGATCCACACACACGGCACATCCCGATCGTGATGCTCACCGCGCGCGGTGATCTCGAGGACCGCGTCGCTGGGCTCGAGGCGGGCGTGAACGCATACCTGGCGAAGCCTTTCTCCGCGAAGGAGCTGGTCAGCACGGTGCGCAGCCTCGTGCGGATCCAGGAGACGACGGCGGACCTCGTGCTGACGCACAACATGGATTCCCTCGAGACCATCGCGGGCGGGCTGGCGCACGAGATAAACAACCCGCTCAACTACGTCAGGAACGCCCTTTCCATCATCCAGCGCGACACTACGGCCGTCCTACAGGTGGCCCGCGCGGCAGTGACGGGTTCCCCAGCAGATCCCAGGGCCGTCCAGGCGACCACCGAAGGCGCCGAGCGCCTGACGAAGATGCTGGACGTGGCGGACTCCGGGCTCCGCCGGATCGGCGCCACGGTGCAGCTCATGCAGCGGTACGCGCGGGAGGGCTACACGCGAACCTTCCAGCCGCTCGACGTATTCGAGGCGACCCGCGACGTCGCGTCCGTGCTGCAGGCGGGCCTCGCGCGGCCGGTGATCGAGATGACGTTCGACGGAGACGGCCAGCTCGAGTGCGTACCGGAAGAGATGAATCAGGTGCTCACCAATCTCCTCCAGAACGCCCTCGACGCGCTGCCGCGCGATGGGACGGGCCACGTCCGGGTGACCGCCAGCATCCGCGACGAGGTCCTCGTGCTCTCGATACGGGACAACGGCTCCGGTATTCGTCCGGAGGTGAGGGCGAAGATCTTCACGCCGTTCTTCACGACCAAGGACGTTGGCGAAGGCATGGGCCTGGGCCTCTCCATCGTCCACCGGGTGGTCGCTTCGCTCGGCGGCACGGTGGCCGTCACCAGCGAAGTGGGGCAAGGGACCGAGTTTACCCTTCGCATCCCGCGCGGAGGCGCGCGGCCAGCCCGCCAGGCTTCCCTCGGGTGAAATCGACGGCGGGCGTCGCCGGTCGATGCGCAGCAGGTACCCTGTTGCTGCTTTTCCGGACAAGAGCCGACCGCTGTTATCGAAGAGCGAAGCGAGCGCCGCGTTTCGGCTGGGCGCACGTTCAGCGCGAGGGCCCACTACCACAGTGGTGGGTGACGGAGTTTCCGCGAGTGCGCAAGTTGACCGGCGTGCCCCGTAACTTGCTACCCTGGGGGGTGAAGCTGAAACCGCGGGGGCCGGAATTGCCGTGGTCTCAATGGTTCGAATATCGGATGCGCAGGGGTCGGTCCCCTCGACAGAGCGTCGCCGCGCACCGGCGAGGGTACGTCTCCGATGACGGCGCACATTCTCTTCGTCGATGACGAGAAGCCGAACCTGGCCGTGTTCGCGGCCATGTGCGGGCAAGACTTTTCCGTGCTGACCGCCTCGAGCGCCGCAGAGGCTCTGGAGGTCATGCGCCGCCACGAGATCGGCGTCGTGCTCAGCGACCAGCGGATGCCCGACGTGACCGGCGTTCAATTCCTCGAACGGGTTCGCTCGGAGTTCCCCGACACGGTCCGGATGCTCGTTACCGCGTACGCGGATCTCGGAGCGACCATCGACGCCATCAACAAGGGGCACGTCCGGAGGTACATCCGCAAGCCCTGGGACCCCGAGGAGCTGAAGGCCTACCTGGCGGAAGCGATGGCCCTCTATCAGACGCAGCGGGAGATCCACGCGGTCGAACGCCGGCTCCTCGAGACGGAGCGGGTCTATGGCCTCGGCGTGATCGCGTCCAGCCTCGCTGCGGAGCTGCGCGAGCCGGCCGCGACCGTGGCCCGCGAAATAGCGACGGCGCGGGACCTCCTGCGAGTGGGCCTGGATTCGACGCCGCCCGGTTCGGGCGCCGAAGCCAGAGCTCTTCGCGCACGGATGGCGGAAGCCGATGAGGCCCTGGTCGACGCCGTCGCCGCGGCCGACGCGATGATGGGGCTGGTGCGCGGCATCGAGCTGCCCACGCACGCAGGCGACGAGAACGGGGTGGATCTGAGGAACCTTGTGCGCCTGACGCTCCGGATCCTGCGGACGGAGCTCCGCGAGGTCGAGGACGTGAAGATCGAGATCGCCTCGGTGCCCGATGTCCGGGGCTCGAGCGTGAAGCTCGGACAGGTCGTGATCAATCTGCTCGTGAATGCCCTTCGCGCGGTCGCCGACAAGCCGAGGCGGGAACGTTCAGTCTCGGTACGGCTTCAGGTCGAAGGGGCGCAGGTCCGCCTCGAGGTCGAGGACAATCGTGACGATCCGGTGTCGACCGACTCGGCGGCGCCGTTCGATCCGCTGGCCAAGAGGGAACGGTTCGTGGGGACGGGGCTCGGCCTCGCCATATCGAAGCGAATCGCGGAAGAGGTCGGCGGACGAATCGACGCAGAGACGCGGGGCGCGGGCGGCAGCGGCAGCGCGAAACGGACCCTGTTTCGCCTGACCGTCCCTGTCCTCGCCGCGAGTTGATTGGCCCTCGACATTTTGCGATAGCCAGGGAATTCTTGCGGTAACCGGGAGAAGGCGCCGTGTCCGCTCACGTTCTCTTCGTCGACGACGACTACGCGAACCTGATCGTCTGGGAGGCCGCATGCTCCGACGAGTTCCGGGTGCTGATCGCGCCGGATGCGGAGAAAGCCCTGGAGCTGATGGCGAGGCACGAGGTGGGCGTCGTGCTCTCCGATCAGCGGATGCCGGGAACGACGGGCGTGGAACTGCTCGAGCGGGTGCGCGTGGACTTTCCGGCCGCCGTCAGGATCCTCATCACGGCGCACTCGGACCTCAGCGACGCGGTCGACGCGATCAATCGCGGCAACGTCCGCCGCTACCTCCGCAAGCCCTGCGCCCTGCATGAGCTGCGGGCCGCCCTGCGCGACGCGCTCGAGCACTACGAGCTCCGTATTCGCGTGAGGTCCATGGAGCGCCGTCAGCTCGTCACCGAGAGGGTGTATGCGCTCGGGCTCGTGGCGGCGGGCCTCGGTCGTGAGCTCGTACGTCCGGCGGAATCCATTCGCGAGAGCGTGACCTTTGCGCGCACCGAGCTCCGGGACATCGTCGACCGATTCGAGAATACCCGCGTCGACAAGCGCGTCGTCCGCGCGAAGCTCACCGAGCTCGAGACGCGGCTCGGTTCGGCGCTCGAGGGCGTCGAGCGCGTGATGAGCATCGCCCAGAGCGTCGCGCTGCCGGGGTCGGAGGCCGCTCCGGACGAGGTCCAGCTCTCCGAGGTGCTCCGCGTCGCGCTCCGCATCGTCCGCGGCGAGATCCGACATCGCGCCGACATCGAGCTCGATATCGTCGACGTTCCGCCCGTCAAGGGCAGTGGCAACAAGCTGAGCCAGGTCGTGCTGAACCTCCTGGTGAATGCTCTGGAGGCGAGCACCGAGGGGGCGCACCGCGGGCTCATCAGGGTGTGTCTGCGGCGCGAGGGCTCCTCGGTCCACCTCGAGGTATCGGACAACGGCCCGGAGATCCCTGCCGCCGATCTCCCGCACCTGTTCGATCCGTTCCACGCCTCGAGCGCCCGCCGCGGCACCGGCATCGGCCTCGCCATCTCGAAGAGCATCGTCGAGGAGATGGGCGGCCACATCGAGGCGGCGAATCAGCCGCGCGGCGGCGCCTTCTTCCGCGTCGTGCTCCCGGCCACGACCTCGGTACGAGCGGCGGTGATGCGCGCCGTGCCGCCCACCGAGCCGGACCTCGCCGCGAGCTGAGCGCTCTCCTTCATCAGCGCGGCTTGCCGCGGAGCTCGCTGACGAGCTCGTCGAAGTAACCACGCGCTTCCTTCGCGGTCAGACGGTCCCACCACTCCGCGGGGTAGCGCACGCCGTGCGATACGTAGCACTCCACGTCTGCAGCGTAGCGTTCGGCGTTTGCCCCAGTCGGGTCGCTCGCCAGCGCTCGCGTCGAATCGGTCAGCGTTTCGCAGACGCCCTTCGGCGTCGCGGCGGTGAGCGGCGCCGCACCCGGGCAGCAGCGCTCACGCAGCAGCGCGACCGCGGCGAGGTCGAAGCGCCCGAGGTGCACCCAGAGCGACAGGCCAGCGCCCTGTCCGTGCCTGAGCACCTGCTGGTCCACCTTGCGGGTCAGCCCCCAGAGCTCGCTGCCGTTGCACAGGTAGCGCACGTCGAAGGCGTCCCCCAGCGTCTTTTCCGGCAGCGCCGAAGCCACGCAGGCGTTCGCGTCGAGCGGCGCGACGGCCGCCGCGCTCGCCTCGGCCGCGACGTCTGCTGGCGCAGCCGTCGCGGCGCTCGGCAGCGGCGCATCCGCAAGGGCCCCGGCGGATGACGCCTCGCTCCCCGACGGCTCCGCGGCCGCGCCGCTCGCGGGAGCCGTGTTCTCCGACGCGACCTTCGCCGTCTTCGCCGGGTGTGCGTGCTCTCCTTCGGCATGCTCACGTTTCGAAACGAGGACGAAGGCGGCGGCTGCGGCGACCGCCGCGACGCCCACGACGGATGCGACCAACGCGCCCGAACGGCGGGGCTTCTCGCCCTCCCGTGAAGCGACCACAGGACTGGCCGAGCGCGTCGGCGCGTCGTTCCTGGGCAGCACGGGTGGTCCCGGCACGGCCCGGGGAAGGAGCTCTCGGGGGTCGGAGTGAGCGTCCGGATCGAGGCTCGGGCGCTCGGGCAGGCGAGCGACGTCGAGCGGCGCCATCGCCTCCGGACTCTCCGGCATCGCGAGCGCGGCGACGAGCGACAGATCGCCGACGTTCGGCGGCTCCTCGGTGACGCCGACCATCGCCGCGACGGGCGCAAAATCGCCGATGCTGTGTCGACCGGTCATCTCCGTCCATTCGCGCAGCGCGTCCCTGAACGCCGCCGCGCTCTCGAAGCGCTCCCGGGGGTCGTGCGCGAGGCCTCGCGCGACGATCGTCCAGAGATCCCCGTCGACGTCGTCGAGCGGTCGAGGCGCTGCGGCGACGATGGCGCGCGCGAGCTCGGTGCGCGAGCCACCCTGGAACGGTGGTCGTCGCGCGAGCGCCGTGTACAGCGTCGCCACGAGCGCCCAGGTGTCGTCGGCTTCCGATGGGCCCGCGCCCGTGACACGCTCCGGAGAGCAGTACGCCCCGCTCGGCGGCACCAAGAGATGCGTCAGCGCGGGCACCACGGCGGGTTCGGGGCGGATGACGAGCACGGCGCGCGGTGACACCGCGCCGTGAACCGCCCGACGCCCGTGCAGCGCTGCAAGGGCGTCGGCGATGGCAGTGCTCCACTCGACGGCGTTCTCGACCGAGAGCGGACCCGCGTCGAGGCGCTGCTGCAGGCTCCGCCCCTCGAGGTGCTCGGCCACGACGATCCTCGAGTCGGGGGCGACGGGGTCCTCGTCGGGTACCTCGTCCTTCTCGAAGTGGTCGACGACGTGGAGCACCGCCGCGGCGTGCGGATGGACCAGGCCTATCGCGTGCTCGAGCCCCGCGGCGCGGCTCGGCGTGAGCACGCTCGCGACGACGTTCGACCGCGTCTCCTGATCGCGCGCGACCCAGATGATGGTCCGCTGCGTCCCTCGAATCCGCCGTCCGAACGCGTAGCGGCCGGCGAGAGGCCGGGGCAACGCCATACCGCAATCGTGTTCACAACCCGGACCGCCTGTCACCCGACGTCGTGGACGCCGCGCGTTTGCGCCATTTTTCCGCGGTGTGGTCGCGGAGAGGGCCGGGCGCGCCGCTACTCCGTGGTCGAGACAGGGTGCCCCGGGTGGCGTGCTTCGAACCCACCCAGGCAAGCGTGTGCCGCGGAGCCTGCCGTGACGCACTGCACGAGCTCCTTGTCGTACGGGGTCGTCAGGCAATCCGTGGTGCGCTCGAGGATCGCCTCCTCGGTGGCCCTGCTGAGCTGCTCGTCCGGGATCCTCCGTGCGCGCGCTCCGCGCACCCAGGCCACCGCGAGATCGTGGCACTCGTCGGGGCCCGGCGCGCGTCGCTCACACCCCGCTATGGAAGTGACCAGCAGCCCGGCGGCTACGATGAGAGCGCACGGACGCCGCGTCGCGCCCTTCGCACCCGGTTTTCGAGCATTTTGAGCAGCCATTCCGGAGATTTGTAACCGTGCGGACACGCGGGCGAACAGGCACGACCACCGCGCCCGCTCGTACTGTTCTGATACCGCATTTGCCGGCGCAATGATGTCCAAACCGCCCGGCGCGGGGCCTCCCGGTTTCCGTGGTGAAGGTATGGCTCGCCGCTCATCGTTGCGGTAAGCCGACACCCGAGATCATGAGCACTCGACCCACTGCCAACGTCAGCGATCCACCAACTAAGAACCCGGCCGTCCTCAAGTGGCTGGAAGAAATGGTGCGCCTCTGCAAACCGGACAACGTCGTGTGGTGCGACGGTTCGGAAGAGGAGAAGAACCGGTTCACCGAGCTCGCGCTCGCCGACGGCACGCTCTCGGCTCTGAACGCGCAGAAGCTTCCGGGCTGCTACCTGGCCCGCTCGAATCCGAACGACGTCGCGCGCGTGGAAAACCTGACGTTCATCTGCACGCCTACGAAGGAAGACGCAGGCCCCACCAACAACTGGATGGCGCCCGACGAGGCTTACGCGAAGCTCGGGAAGCTCTTCGACGGCTCGATGAAGGGCCGCACCATGTACGTCGTTCCGTACATGATGGGGCCGCCTGGCTCGCCGATGACGAAGGTCGGCATCGAGCTCACCGACAGCGTCTACGTCGCGCTCAACATGCGCATCATGACGCGCATGGGGAAGATCGCGCTCACCGCGCTCGGTGAGACGTCCGACGCATTCAATCGCGGCCTGCACTCGACGCTCGATTGCAATCCCGAGCGTCGCTTCATCTGCCACTTCCCGCAGGACAATACCATCTGGTCGGTGGGCAGCGGCTACGGCGGCAACGTGCTGCTCGGGAAGAAGTGCCTCGCGCTCCGCATCGGCTCGTACCTCGGCCGCAAGGAAGGCTGGCTCGCGGAGCACATGCTCATCATGGGCGTCGAGAGCCCGGAGGGCGAGATGACCTACGTCGCCGCGGCGTTCCCCAGCGCCTGCGGCAAGACGAACTTCGCGATGATGATCCCGCCTGCCCGCTTCAAGGGCTGGAAGATCTGGACGGTCGGCGACGATATCGCCTGGATGTGGATCGGCGAAGACGGGAGGCTCCGCGCGGTGAACCCGGAGGCGGGGTATTTCGGCGTCGCTCCCGGCACGAACTTCAAGAGCAATTCGAACGCGATGAAGACCATCGCGAAGGACACGCTCTTCACGAACGTGGCCCTGACGAAGGACGGCGACGTGTGGTGGGAGGGCAAGGACGGCGAGGTCCCCGCCGAGCTCACCGACTGGCAAGGGCGCCCGTGGAAGCGGGGTTCGAGCGAGAAGGCCGCGCATCCGAACTCCCGCTTCACCGCACCCGCGCAGAACAACCCCGTGCTGTCGAAGTTCGCGAACGATCCGGAGGGCGTGCCCATCAGCGCCATCATCTTCGGAGGCCGCCGCGCGACGACGATCCCGCTCGTCATCCAGTCGTTCAACTGGACTCACGGCGTGTTCTTCGGCTCGACGCTCGGCTCCGAGACGACCGCCGCGGCGACGGGCAAGGTCGGCGTGGTGCGGCGCGACCCGTTCGCGATGCTGCCGTTCTGCGGCTACAACATGGGCCAGTACTTCGCGCACTGGCTGGAGATGCAGGGCTCGATGGCGAACCCGCCGAAGATCTTCATGGTCAACTGGTTCCGCCAGGACAAGGACGGCAAGTTCCTGTGGCCGGGTTTCGGCGAGAACATGCGCGTGCTGAAGTGGGTCGTGGATCGGGCGCGTCTCCGCGTCGGCGGGCAAGAGACGCCGTTCGGCTGGGTGCCGAAGGCCGGCGACCTCGATCTATCCGGCCTCGACATCTCGTCCGACCAGGTCGATCAGGCGACCAGCATCGACCTGGACGAGTGGAAGGCGGAGCTCGAGGGCGCAGCGGAGTTCTTCGACAAGCTCGGGCCCACCATGCCGGAGGTGCTCCAGCTCCAGCGCAAGATGTTCCTGTCGCGCATCGAGACCCTGAACAAGCGCAAGTGGGGCGGGAACTCCGTCCGCTGACGGCCGCGCCGAGCGCGTCGCGATTGGCCGCCACCCTGGCGGCCGTCGCCGTTCTCGGCGCCTTTGCGTGCGCGAGGCCGGTCGACAGGGCCGAGGTCGCGGCGCCGCATGCGAGGCTCGGCACCGCGGGTGTTGCGCCGGGGGCGCCGCGCGTCCCGTGGTCGAAGAAGACGCGCGAGCAGAGGATGGAGTTCATGGGCCTCTCGTTTCATCCGCGGATGAAGGAGCTCTTCGAACGCTATGACGCCCTGGCCTACGACAAGTTCCGTTGTCAGACGTGCCACGGCGAGGACATGGAGGCGCGCGCCTTCGCCATGCCTGCGACGCTCCGCCCCCTGTCCGCGGCGGACCCGGTCGCCGCGGCTCGTGCGCGCGACGCGAAGGCCACCGACTTCATGGTGACGATGGTGCTACCCGCCACCGTGGAGCTGCTCGCAGGCGATGCCCCCGAGGACGCCAGGCGATTCGGCTGCGCCAGCTGCCACGCCGCCACGTCGGAGTAGCGCGAACGTCGCGGTGCGCGCCACATGTGGCGCACGTACGCACGGACGGCCAGCCGTGCGGTGAGAATCCGGGCGCGGTCGTCGTCGATTCGTCGTTCGAGAGCGAGGGCGCACGTGTGGCACCACGCTTGCTTTGAGTACTGCCCGGAGTACCCACCATGAATCCAGTGCGAACACCACCGGCTCGCCGTTTCGGCAGAATGCTCGGCATCGCCGGATTTTCCGCGCTCGTCGCGACCTCGGCCGTCGGGTGCGTCGCGACGCTGGGGTCCGACCCCGAGTACGCCGAGGCAGACGACGTTCCGGCCGACATCACCGTGTACCCGCACACCGTTTACGAGGGGCGCGACGTCTACCTGGTGAACGATCGCTACTACTACCGCGGGCCGGAGCATCGCTGGGTTTACTACCGGCGCGCGCCGGCGCCGCTCGTCGAGCGGCGTTCGACCTTCGTTCGTGAGCGCCCGTACGTGCAGCAGGCGCCCGTCGTACGCCGGCCGGCTCCGCGCCCGCGGTACGATGAGCGCCGCGCCCCGCTCCGCTCACCCGAACCCGCGACGCAGGTGCGGTGAGGGCGGCATGAAGACGCTCGTCTCGTCGCTCGCGGCGCTTGCGCTCGCTGCCGGCTGCTGAACCTCGCGAGGCGGTGACTATGTCGTCGTGCCCGACAGCGGCACGCTGGTGGTCGACTGGACGATCGATGGCGTGAAGGACGGCGCCGAATGCAACCAGGGCGCCGCCAGGACGATAGACGTCACCGTCCAGACGGCCTCCGGAGCGGACGCAGGAGAATTCCAGGCGGACTGCGGCGCGTTCTCCACCAGCATCGAGCTTGCGCCGGGCTCGTACGTCGCAACGGCGGTTCTCATCGACGGCGCAGGAAACGACCGCACCACGCCCGTCGACATCAATGCGTTCCGCATCCACGGCAGCGACGAGCTCACCACGCCCATCGATTTCCCGGCAGGCTCGTTCCTCTGAACGGCTTCGCCGGTATTCAGCTCGCGGCCTGCGGAGCGCGAAGGACGTGCCGGAACGTCAGACTGATCCGTTCCCCGTGCAGACCGGGCTCCTTCGGGACGCCGTGACGGTAGTGCTCCTGGCAGGCGCCGCCCATGACGAGCAAGCTTCCCGCCGTCAACGTCAACGCGACGCGCTCGCCCTTGCCCCGCGGAGCAAGGACGAAGCGCCGCGGCGCCCCGAAGGACAGCGAGCACACGACCGGAGCTTCCCCGAGCTCCGGCTCGTCGTCGGAGTGCATCCCCATGCTGTCCATTCCGTTGCGGTACCGGTTGGCGAGCACGTGGTTGAACGGAACCCCGACGTGACGGACGACACGGTCGACGATCGCGCCCAGCGTCTCGTCGAAGGGTCGCGGAGGCAACGTCTGCCCCGAGTAGCGATACTCGATCGAGCCCGCCCAGGCGACGAGCCGGGGCTGGAGGATCCGCCGGCCGAAGAGCACGATCTCTCGCGACTCCCAGGCAAGCTCGTCCTTCAGCAACGCCTCGAGCGCTCGCGCATCCTCTGGCGAGCGCCAGTGAGGCTCGAGCTCGACGAACCCACCGTGCGGTAGATCTCGACGCATGACGAGGTCACGCATAGCACCCGAGGCCACAACGCAGACAGGCGCTCTCCGATCATCTCGAAGAGCGCCTGTCCCGGGTGTTCCGGGTTCGCTAACCCCGGCCTTCAGTCGTGACCGGAGTCCTTCGCGCCCGCGTCCCCGGGCGGTGGTGTCAGCAGGCAGAGGTGGAACGGCCCGCCGCTGTCCTTGCCGTTGCTAACGGGCGGCAGGTGCGTGATGTACGCGCCGATGGCGAGCGCGTGGGCGTCCGTCAGGCCACCGAACGCGCCCTGCGGGCCGACCGGCATCGGCGGACAGATCATGTCGCCGTTGTTGTTCACGCCCGTCTTGACCAGGGTCTTGATGAGGCCCGGGGTCCAGTTCTTCAGGCCGTCGGTCGGGTCGGTGGTGAGGTTCGCCGAGATGACGGTGCCGAAGGGCACACCGAGGACGAAGGGCTGTCCGCCCCCGAAGGGCCGCGACATGTCGACCTGCTGGTTCGGCAGGCGCTCCGTATGGCAATCCATGCAGACGCCGGCCTCTGCCGCGAGGTACTTGCCGAACATCGCGTCGGCGTAGCTCGGGTCCGACTTGTCGATGACCGGATCGGGGATCTTCGTCGGATCGACGGGCGGCACCGGTAGCGCGGCCGCCGGAATGCTGGCGGGGAGCGGCTCGCGCGCGGGGATGTCGTTCGTGATCGGCGTGAGGCTCAGGATGAATGCGGCGATCGCTTCTGCATCCACCTTCGCCATGTTGTGCAGAGTGACGTAGGGCATCACCGGGACCACGGGGCCGCCGTGCGCCGCCGAGCGCTTGCCGTCGAGGATGCAGTCCATCACGTCCTGGGCCGTCCACTTGGCCGTCTTCAGCTGCGTGAGGTTCGGCGCGGGCAGGTTGCCGATGCCGTTGCCGGCGATCCCGTCGAGATCCGCGAACGACGGATTGCCGGCGAGGATCTTCGTGGTGTCGGGCGCGCCGCCGGCGACCCGCGGCGTGTGGCAGTCACCACAGGCGTCGAGGTGCTCGACCATGTACTGGCCGCACGCGATCTGGTCGGCGCCCGTCTTGCCGGCGCAGAGCGAGGGCGCCACGACGCCGCCATCGCCGGCGTCCGGGATGCCTGCCTCGGCGCTCACCTTGCCGCCCGTGCCGACCGTCGCGCCGCTGCCCCCGGTGCCGCTGCTGCCGCCCGAGGACTTGCCGCCGGTGGACGCGCCGCCGGAGCCGGCCTTGCCGCCCGACCCTTTCATGCTGCTATCCGGTGTGCCGCCGTCCGAACCCCCCGGTGCGTTGTCACTGCTGCACGCGAACGCCAGAACCGCAGCCGTACTCGCGCAGAGCGCGACCCTTCCAAAAGACAAGATAGCTCTCATATGCGACGTACTCCCGGGGGTGACCCGCCAAAGCGGCCGCCACACCGGCGGCCCGCGAATGCCGCTTCATACAACGATCGCGCGCCAGAAGCACTCACTTCGCCGGCGCATGAGCGAGCGAGGAGCCATCGCCACCCCCGAGCGCTATTGTGCCGGGGCCGCTGGACGGCTCTCACGAGAAGGAGTGAAGCAATGGCCGTGTTTTCCACCATGCTCGAGCTCGGGACACCCCTGCCGGCCTTCGACCTGCCGGACACCGTGGGGGGCGAGCGCGTATCGTCCACCAGCCTGGTCGGTAGCGTCAGCGTCGTAGCAATCCTGTGCAATCACTGCCCGTACGTGAAACACATCCAGCGCGAGCTCGCAGCGTTCGGCAGCGCCTGTGCGGCCCGCGGAGTGAAGATGGTTGCTATCAGCTCGAACGACGTGGTCTCACACCCCGAGGACGGCCCCGCGCAGATGGCACAGGAAGCCCGGCGCGCGGGCTACACGTTCCCGTACCTCTATGACGAGGACCAGTCCGTGGCGAAGAAGTTTCGCGCCGCGTGCACGCCGGAGCTCTACGTCTTCGACAGCACCGGGAAGCTCGCGTACCGCGGTCGCTTCGACGAGAGCACCCCCAGGACCGGCAGCAAGGTGACGGGCGCCGATGCGCGAGCTGCCGTCGACGCCCTGCTTTCGGGCAACGCTCCCACGACGGATCAGAAGCCGTCCATCGGCTGCAGCATCAAGTGGAAGGACGGCAACGCGCCCGACTACACGCGCTGAGCCACTGCGCGCGTCCCGTCCCCGCCGGCCAGCCCGGAGCGCTCGAGCAGCGCATCGAGCGACGGCTCGCGGTGCATGAACGTGCGGTACAGAACGGCCGGGTCGTCGCTGTCCCCGCGCTCGAGGATCGAGCGTCGAAACTCGTCTCCCACGGCGCGGCTGAAGACGCCGCTCTGCCGGAAGCGGGTGAAGGCGTCCGCGTCGAGGACCTCCGCCCACTTGTATGAGTAGTACCCGGCGGCGTAACCGACGGCGCTCGAGAAGAGGTGCGTGAACCCCGCGATCATCGCGTAGTCGTCCTTGAAGGGCGCCGGCGCGTACGGCTGCATCACCCTGCGCGCGTAGGCGACGACGTCGCCGTCGCGCTCCGGATCGTAATCCACGTGCAGCGCGAGGTCCGTCGCCGCGAACCCGAGCTGACGCATCATCCCCGATGCCTCACGATACTTCCGCGCGCGGACCATCTTCTGGAAGAGGGCGTCGGGGATGGTCGCGCCGGTCTCGAAGTGGCGCGCGAAGGTGTCGAGCGCCGCGCGCTCCCAGCACCAGTTCTCCATTATCTGCGAGGGCAGCTCGACGAAATCCCACGCGACGTTCGTCCCGGCGAGGCTACGCACGTCCACGCGGCTCAGGCAGTGGTGGAGCAGGTGCCCGAACTCGTGGAACAGTGTGGTCACCTCCTGATGTGTCAGGAGCGCCGGCTTGTCACCGATGGGTGTCGTGACGTTCGCGCAGATGAGGCCGAGGTGCGGCGTGTGGAGCGACGGCGACGACACCCCCGTCCGGAGGGCGTTCATCCAGGCGCCGCCGCGCTTCTCCTCGCGCGGAAAGAAGTCTGCGTAGAAGGACGCGAGGAACGTGCCGTCCTCGTCCTTGACGTCGTAGCAGCTGACGTCCTCGTGCCAGGCGGTGAGCTTCCGGTTCGGTTCGATTCGCAGGCCGTAAAGCCGCCGCGCCGTCTCGAAGAGACCCTCCACCGCTCTATCCAGCGGGAAGTAGGGCCTGAGCTCCTCCTCGTCGAAATCGTAGAGGGTGCGGCGCTGCTTCTCCGAGTAGTAGGCGACGTCCCAGGGCTCCATGGGCGTTCCGTCGTCCCCGGAGAGGCTCCTGCGGAACTCAGCGAGCTCTCGCGTCTCGCGCTCGAACCCCATCTTGCTGCGCTCCGTCAGATCCGCGACGAACGACCGCGCGCGCTCGGCCTTGTGCGCCATGCGATCCTCGAGCACCAGGTCGGCGAAGTTGCCGTAGCCGAGGATTGTCGCCTGCTCGCGCCGGAGCTCGACGATCTTCCGGATGAGCGGGCCGTTGTCGAGTGGCCCCGACGAGGCCCGCGCGTTGTAAGCCCGGTACGCTCGCTCGCGAATGGCACGATCGTCCAGGTAGGTGACGAGCGGGATGTAGCTCGGCGCCTGGAGCGTGAAGCGGTAGCCCTGCTTTCCCTTGCGCTCCGCGCTCTCCTTCGCCGCGGCGAGGGCCGAGGGCGGCAGCCCGGCAAGCGCGGCCTCGTCCTCGAGCACGAGCTCCCACTCCGCGGTGGCGTCGAGCACGTTCTGCCCGAACCGCGAGGTGAGCTCGGCGAGCTCGTGGCTGATCGCCTGGAGCCGGGCCTTGCCCTCGTCGTCCAGGCCGGCTCCGTTCCTTCGAAAATCGTCCAGGGTCTTCTTCAAGAACCGCTTCTTCGACGGCGCAAGCTCGGCCGCCTCGCTCGTCGCGGCAAACTTCGTGAGCACCTCGTAGAGCTTCGGACGGAGCGGGATGCTCGAGAAGAACGCGCTGACGCCCGGGCGGACCGCGTTGTACGCGTTCCGCAGCTCTGTCGTGCTCACCACCGCCTCGAGATGACCGACCACCGTCATTGCCACTTCCAGAGGCTCGGTGGCGGAATCCAGCGCGCCGAGCGTCGTCTCGTAGGTGATGGACGAGGCGCTCTCTATCGCGGCGAGCCGCTCTTCCGAGAGCGCGAGCGCGGTGGTGATCGCCGGCTCGACGTGGTTCGCGGTGATGCGATCGAAGGGGATGGCGAAGCCAGGAGAAAGGATGGGGTTTTCGGAGCTTTCCGTGGTCACGGTCGCCTCTCGCGATCTGGAAGGTCGGGCTCGGGGCTTCGCCCCAGCTAGGTCTAGAGCAGGACTCCGACCCCCGCCAGGCCCAACACGGAGGTGCCGAGCTCCGGGAACCCCCCGACCGTGACGAGAGTGCCGTCCTTCCCCGGGGTTCGATACGCCCCGAGCAGGCCGCCCGACTGATTGCTCGGAAAGCCGACGGTGACTGACAGATTCACCACGAGCCAGTGCGGCACGAACTCGTACCGCACGCCGAGCGACAGCGGCACCTCGACGAAGACGGCCGCGCGGGTCGGCACCGTTAGCACCTCGTTGCCGCTCGCGTGCAGCGTCGCGGCGGTCGTTCGCCCCCACGCGATCCCGGCGCCCGCCCAGAGCTCGAGCCGCGGCACGGGTGACCACGTCGGCTCCGCGGCGAGCGACAGGTACACGCGGCGCGGGCTGGGGTCGTCGAGGTGCGTGCCCCGCGGCAGCCCGAGCGCGCCATCGTCGAACGAAGTGGGCGCCGATTCCACGCGCGCGCCGAGGCGAGCATCGAGCCAGGGCAGCACCTTCACGCGTGCGTGTCCGCCGAAGACCACTCCGACACCGTCGTGCACGCCGTCGCCGCTCGCGGGTCGCTTGATGAGCCCCGTGTCCGCGCCGAACTCGACGGTCCAGTACCGCCCGGGGGTCGCGGGCTCGGGGACGGATGCGGGGCTCTGCCGATACGTCGACGGCTCGGGGAGCGGTTCGACGGGCACGGGCCTCGCCGGCTCGTCGCTGGACGCGGCGTCGTCCTTCTTCGTCGCGGCTTCATCGGGCTTCGCCGCGTCGTCCTTCTTCGTCGCGGCTTCATCGGGCTTCGTTGCCGCCGCGGGCTTCGGCGCTGGTGCGCCGGACGCGACGGTGGCAACGAGAACCGCGGCGACGGCGAGCGACGGCGCTCTATTCCGGCGGGGGGTCAGCTTCGGAGCTCCCCG
>CAYUAW010000032.1:0-2166 GCA_964442485.1 uncultured Polyangiaceae bacterium | reverse complement strand
CGACGGCGAGCGACGGCGCTCTATTCCGGCGGGGGGTCAGCTTCGGAGCTCCCCGAGGGCTCGCACCGCCTGGCGCACGCGCTCGTGCTGGCGATCGACCTCTTCATCGGTCAGCGTGCGCGCGGCGTCGGGCTCCGTCACCGTCTTCGGATCGCGGTACACGACGTGGAACGCAAGCGAGCGCGACCCTTCCGCGATGCCGCCGCCCGAGAAGACGTCGAAGAGCTCCACCGATTCGCACAGATCCCCGGCCGCGCCGCGGATCGCGCCCTCGACGGTGTCTGCCGTGATTGATTCCGTCGCGACCAGCGCAACGTCACGCGACGTGGCAGGGAGCCTCGGGATGGGCCGGTACTGCGGCGTCGGCCGTCCGAGCGGCTCGATCGCGGCTAGATCCAGCTCGACGATCTGCGCCGTTCCGCCCAGGTCGAGCGCCTCCACGACGTCCGGGTGCAGCGGCCCGAGCGAGCCCACCCGCGTCCCTCGCACGGAGATCCAAGCGGCGCCGCGCGGGTGAAGGTGTCGCGGCGTCTCCGCAGCCGTCACGGAGGTGACCGTCGGGGCCTTCCCGGTGATGCGCTCGACGAGCTCGACGGCGAGCCCCTTCGCGTCGAAGACATCGACGTCCTCGGGCCGCGAAAGGTGCGCGGGCCGGGGCCCGGCGAGCACGGCTGCGAAGGACGGCCGCTCCTCCGGCAGCACGCCGCGATCGCTCGACGGCCGCGGGCGGCTCGGGAGCTCCAGGAGCTCGCCCGGCGGCAGGAACCGCGCGCCCACCGTGAAGAGCCGCGCCGCGTGCTCGCCGCGTCGGCGCGCGCGGCGCACGGCTTCGAGGAGACCCGGCAGGAGGCTCGTGCGCAGGACGCTGCGCTCTTCGCTCATGGGCAGCTCGAGGCGCACCGAAGCTTCGGGCGCGCCGATTGCGGCGTGGTCCTTGTCCGACACGAAGGCGTACGTGATCGCCTCCGACAGGCCGAGGCTCGACGCTTCTCGCAGGATGAGCCGCTCGAGCCGCCCGGCGGGACGCGGCGGCTGCGGCAGGATCGCCGGTAGCACCGTCGGGATCGAGTCGAGCCCGCGGATGCGCGCGACCTCCTCGACCAGATCCGCCTCGCGCGTGATGTCGGGTCGGAACGAAGCACCCAGCACGTCCACGACGGGGGCGCCGCCCTCGTCCGCGGCGGTGGAGACAGTGAACCCGAGGCGCTTCAGGATTCCGGTCGCCTCGTCGAACGGGACGTGCACGCCGAGGAGCGCGTCGAGCCGTGCCGAGCGAAGCTTCGTTCGTGGAAGCGAGAGCGGCGCGCCGCGCGCGAGAATGGAGCCGCTCACCACTTTCCCATCGGAGACGGCCGCGAGCAGCGCCGTCGCGCGCTCGAGTGCCGCGGGGAGGTTTCCCCAGTCGACGCCGCGCTCGAAGCGATAGCTCGACTCGGTGGACAGCGCGTGCCGTCGCGAGGTCCTCCGGATGCCACGCGGCTCGAAATAGGCGCACTCGAGGACGACCCGCCGGGTGGAGGCGCGGATCTCGCTCTTCTTTCCGCCCATGACGCCGGCGAGGGCCGTCGCGCCCTCCGCGTCGGCGATCACCAGATCGTCGGCGACGAGCTTGCGCTCCACGCCGTCGAGGGTCGTGAAGGGCTCGCCCTCCGTCGCTCGACGCACGACGATGCGCGCGCCCGCGACGAGCGCGTGATCGAAGGCGTGAAGCGGCTGCGCGAGCTCGAGCAAGATCAGGTTCGTGACGTCGACGACGTTCGAGATCGGCCGCACCCCGAGGGCGTGCAGGCGGTAGCGCAGCCACGCCGGCGAGGGGCCGATGGTGACATCGTCGATGACGGTGGCGCCGTAGATCGGACAGAGCGAGGGCTCCTTCACCTCGACGCGGAGCAATGCGTCGAGCGACCCCGTCGCCGCGCGCGGCGCTTCGGGGGCGCGCGGGGCGCGAAGCTCGAGCCCCATGAGCGCCGCCAGATCGCGCGCGACGCCCAGGTGCCCGAGCGCGTCGGGACGGTTCGGGGTGACGCCGATCTCGAAGATTGTGTCGGCCGATTCGGGGATCACCTCGGAGAGGAGCTTGCCGGGTGTCGCGGCGCCCTCGGCGAGCACGATGATGCCGTCCGCGTCGTCGCTGAGGCCGAGCTCGGCCTCGCTGCAGAGCATGCC
>CAYUAW010000031.1:15157-39318 GCA_964442485.1 uncultured Polyangiaceae bacterium | reverse complement strand
GTGCCCGCCGGCGCGAACTCCGCGCCGTCCCGGTCGTCCGCGACGAAGACGTCGGCGCGCTGGTCGGGGTAGGCGTAGTCGAGCTTGCGGCGGAGCATTGCTCCCACGTTGTGCGGGTCGAGCCGGATCCGGAATTCCGTCGTGCCCGTCATGTGACGGCCGGTGTCCGTGGAGGCTGCGAACACTTCCACGCCGCCGACGTGATCCACGCCGAGCTCGTAGCGCGACGTGAGCGACTCGACGGCGGAGGCAGTGGGCGATGCGTACGCATGCGCGCTCTCGTCGGCGGCTTCTCCGACGTGGAGTGAATCCGTCGGGACGAGGCACGCGCCCGGCGTGCCGTACCAGTACGCGACGGTCCGGTAGTGCTCGGTCGATTCGTCGGTCCCGCCGTGTTCGAGCTGGATGCGGGCATTCTTGCCGAAGGGCATCGCGTCGGCGACGAGCAGGCGATAGGCGCTCTCGACGAGGTCGTCGGCGTTCATCGAGGCGAAGGCGTTCGGCGCGCCCACGGGATGACCCGCGAGCGGCAGGGTCATCGTCTCGCCGCCCCAGTAGTCCCCCCCGCCGGCCCATTCCTCCGTGCCCGTGCCGTAGGCCTGCGGCGAGGCGCTGTCGTCGAAGAAGAACCGCGGGTCCCCCTCCAGCGTCGTGAGGTCGGCGCGGTCCGAGAAGACGAAGCTCATCCCGTTGAAGCTTCCACAGAAGTCGCCGCCCCCTTCGACGGCGGTCGTGTCGAGCACGACGAGATCCTGGCCGGCGACCGGAGCGGCGTGGTCGACGTACGTCGCGTGAAAATAGCCGACGGTCCCGCGACGGTCGGCGTTCGCGACGGTGCGGAGCTCGGCGCTCACCCCCGGCACGTCCGACGCGCCGCCGACGAGCTCGACGACCGCGCCGTCGAAGAACGGCATCGCGAAGTAAGTCGCGAGCTCCACCGTGTCGCCGTCGAAGTGAACGCTCATCAGGAGCGCCTTCACGAGCCACTCCGCATTCGTGCGGTCGAACAGGGTCCCGGTCCCGAAGAAGAGCGGCAGCGGCGCGTCGACGGACGGAGCGGCGCGCCCGTCCCAGGTGATGCGCAGACGCACGTCCGAGAGCGCGCTCGCCTGCGCCCGCGCGACACGGAGCTTCAAGGCTCGCACGGTGCGCGCGCCGTGAAGGCGGAAGAGCTCCACGGCGTGGCCCGACGGGACGTCGACGGTCGTGGCGAGTGCGACGGTGCCGGCTCCCGCCGGGGAGAGATCTTCACCGGCCCTTGCGAGGAGAGCGCCGATATCCGGGTCCGGCGCCTCGAGCGTGAAGGTCCGGGGCTCGCGGGACAGGTTCTCTGCGCCGTCCGGGTAGAGCTGGTAGATGAAGTAGCCCGTGCCGTAGTGGGTACGCTCGTAGGCCAGGGTCAGGGAATTCCGGAACGAGATTGGAACCCAGCTGAGATCGGCGCCTCGCGTGTCGGACCAGGTCAACGCCAGCGGCGAAGGAAAGGCGGATTCCGGCAGAAACGTCGATCCGGCCATCGGGTTGGTCGGATCCGCGGTGCTCGATTCGCGGACCACGTCGTCGTTGCCGTCGACGACGTAGTGCCAGGGGCTGCCGTGCCAGTGGTTCGCGCGGGCGAAGTACAGGGTGCCCTGGCCCGCGACGTCGAGGGCAACCGCGCGATCGGGCGCGTCCATCCGGAGGAAATGGCTCGCGTCGGCGCCCTCGTTGCCGCCTGCACGGTCGTAGGTGCTCCGCATGTACGTCCGCGTGCCGATGCGGAGCGCGGGCATGCGCTCCCAGTCCCGATAGGCGTCCGGGCCCACCGGAATGACGGGAACGCCGTCGCGCAGCGTCGAGGCGTCGACGGCGCCCGAACCGCCGCGAGCGCCGCCGTCGGGCTCGCCGAGGCGCACCGTCTCCCGCGAGCAACCCGCGACGAGAACCAGCGCGGCGATGCGGAGCTCCGGAGTCAGCCTCGCCCCTCGAGCGCCAGCTGGTCCACCTTCGCGTAGAGGTCGGTCAGGCTCCCTGCCGCGGAGCGCAGCATGGCGATGCCCATGTCGGGGTGATCCTCGATGACGTCCATCAGGAGCGCCGCCTCGCCGCGCAGCGCGACGACGTCGCTCTCGGCGCGCGCGATGTACCAGCGGGGCTCGGCTGCGATGGAATCGATGCCGCCGACCACGGTGTCGGGCCCGAAGCGAAAGCGCTGCCCCGTCTCCGTGATCGCCGAGATGACGCCGCTCCAGATGACGAGCGAATAGAGCGCGGGCTCGCCGATGCCCCAGATCTGCGTGCCGGCACGGAACGCCACCTCGGTCATCTCCCGGGCGAGCTCGGCGAGCGCCTCCACGCGCGGCGAGCCGAACGCATTGAGACGGCGCAGGAAGAGGACGCGCTCGACGAGGCCGAGCTCGGTCGTGGTTCGCACGGGCTCGAGCGGCGGTGTCGAGTAACCGGCGTCGCCGGGGATCTGCAGCCGGCACTCGAGCGCGCCGCGCAGGGTCCCGCGCAGGGCAGCGAGGAGCAGAGCGAAGCTCTCCTCGAGCACTTCCTCGAAATCGGACGCCTCGATCTCGAACGTCGTGGTGTCGGTGATGGCGAGGACGTGCTGGCCATCGGGGGTGCGGGTCAGCGCCGCGATGGCGCCCACGATGTCGCCGCCCCGGAACGTCCGGACCGCGATGCCCTCACGAAGAATGGCGACCTCCCCGCGCCGGATGAGATGCATGGATCTCACCGGCGTGCCCGGCGTGAGGATGACGTCGCCCTTTCGGAAGGCGCGTTCCTCGGCGACCTCGGCCATCACGGCGAGGTGCGCGGGGTCCACCAGCGCGAGCCCGGGGAAGGAGCGCAGCGCGAGGACGCGCTCGACGCGTCGGGTCGCGCGCAACGAGCTAGCCGGCATTGGTCACCTCCGCGAGCCGCTGCTCGAACAGATCCATCGCGCGCCCGGTGAGCTCCGCGAGCGCGCCGTCGCTCGCCGCGGCGAGCTTGCGGAGCTCCGGCTCGAGCTGACCGAGGCCGAGCTCCGCGATGCGATAGCTCGCGACGCCGCGGATGGCGTCGCTCGCGTCGTCGAGCATGTCGCGGAGCGAGCTCGTGTGCAGCGCCTCCGCCTCCACGGTGCGCTCGCGAAAGACGCCGCTGCCCATGTCCGACGGACGGGTCACACGGTCGCCGCGCGTGCGTCCCGCGGGGTCGTAGAAGCGGATCGCGAGCCTGAGGCGAGTCGACGCGGTGCCGTCGGCGAGCATCGCGAGAACGCCGCCGCGCAGCGGCTCCGGGACGACGTGGCTCAGGAGCTCGCGTCCCGACGCGCGCCTCCCGGAGTCGGCGCTGCGCAGACCCGCGAAGAGGATCTCGAACTCCTCCGACGGATCCAGCACCTTCAGGATGCGGAACACGCGATCGATGGCAGCGTCTTCCTTGTCGGCGAGAAGGGCGAGGAGCATCTCGGCGACGGCGGTCTTCGTGTGAGGCTGCTCGGCGCAGAGGTCGTCCACCGCGACCCGCCAGTGCAGGAGCGTCACCGCGCGTTCGAGGGTGCGGCGCGCCTGCTCGAGGAGCATCGGGCGATCGATGCCGAGCAGCGGATCGGCCGCACGTAGCCGCCCGAGCGCGCGCACGATCTTCGTCTCGACGACCTCGTCCGTCTCCACCGTGAGACGCCGCGCGAGGATGTTCAAAGCGGCCTCGCCGCCGAAGCGCGCAATGGTGCGAGGCAGGTGCCTGCGCACGTGGCGAGTGAGCGACGGATCGAGCAGCGCCGCCTCCAGCGTGCCGAGCGCGGGCTCTCCGAGCGCGAGGATCGCGACGCGGGCGTCCTCACGGCAATCGCGCGTCGCGAGGAACCGGACCAGGGTCGGCACGTATTCGAGATCGGGCGCAGCGGCCATGGAGCGGGCGACTTCCCCGGCGAGCCCCGGCTCTCTGATGAACGCGAGACGCACCAGTGCCCACGAGTAGCGGCCACGCGGCAGGTCGCGGGCGGCGAAGGCGAGCGCGCGCCGGAGCTCGGGGGACCCATTGTCGATGATGTCGCGCAGCACGTCGCCGCCGCGCCATTCGTCGATGGCGCCCCGACGGATGAGCTCGACGACGGCCGTGGTACGGACGAGCGGCGAGGGGTCCTCGGCGGCCGCCTCGAGCAGGCGGCCGTCGGCCCGTGTCGCGGAGTAGCGCAGGGCCGCGGCGCGGATGCGCTCGTCGTCGTGTGCGATCAGCCGATCCACGAGGCGATCGACGTCGGGACGACTGGTGCCGGAGAACAGCGCGAAGGCGTGAAGGACGACCTCCGTCGAGGGATGATAGAGGATGAGGGCAGGGACGATGTTCGACTTGCCGTAGGTGGAGAGCAGATCGAGCGACGCCATCACCTCGTGGTCGTTGTGCGAGCTCAGGGCGCCGATCAGCGCCTCCAGCGAGTGCAGATCCAGATCCGGCACCTCGACGTGCGTCTCGAGCACGCCTTCCCGGAGGTTCTGGCGGAACAGCTCGAGGTAGTGCGGCTTGATGCCTCGCGTCGCCACGAGCCACAGGACGGCGAGCCCCATCAGCGCCGTGCCGATGTTGATGGGCCGCGCCCCCTGGTTCATGGCGACGAGCAGGAGGACCGAGGCGAGACCCTGGCCGCCCCGCTGCCCGGCCGCCTCCACGAACCCCTTGAACCGCTCCCGTACCGGCGGTGGGAGGGGGACGTAGAGGATCTCGGTGCCCGTGCGGTGCAGCGAGTGACGGAGCGCGCCGTCGGCGCCTCGCATCAGGAGCGCCGCTCCGAGCCCGCCGGTGAGCACGAAGCCGCCCGAGCCGAAGAGGAGCAGGATCGGCAAGAGGAAGAGGGAGCCGTTCACGCCGAGCACGCGCAAGAGGCGCGGTGCCAGGAAGAGCTGGACGAGCAGCGCGACCGTCCCGATGGCCGCGTAGAAGCGCGCGAAGAAGGGCCCGAGCTGGTCCGGCGCCAGATCGACGGACGCGACCGCCTTGAAGACGAAATCGACGCCGGTGAGCAGCATGCTGGACGCGAGCGCTGCCCAGAGCAAGCGACGCAGGTAAGGCTCGCCGCGCATGAGCGCGAACCACGACGAGGGGGCCTCCTTGCGACGCCGCGGCGTGCGCCCCGGCGCCCGGGCGGGCGAGAAGAAGAGCGGCAAGATCCCGGTGGCGGCCATGATCCCGCCCGACGCGAGGAGCAGCGCGCCCGGCCGCATCTCGAGGAGCAAGGCTCCTGCCAGGGTCGCTCCGAGGACGGCGCCCGCCAGGCCGCCCGCGCCGACGATGGAGAAGACCCGCTTCGCTTGCCCGAAATCCAGCACCTCGGCGACGACCAGCCACAGCTCAACGACCACCACGGTGGCCAGAAGTCCGGTCCAGACGTAGAGGGCGAGCAGCATCGCCGGCGAGCGCCAGGCGCTCATCAGGTTGAAGCCTGCCGTCACAGTGCCGCCGACGAAGAGCGACAGGGTCAGCGTGATGCGCCGCGGAACCCGCCCTTGCAGCTTGCGGCTCACCGTGGCGATGCCGAGCGACAGGATCGCGATGGCGATGTACGCCCACGGCAGGTCGCGCGCGGGCAGCTTCGAGAGGAAGAGCGAGTCGCGCGCGGTCTCCAGCAGCGCGTGCGCGGTCATGATGCCGAGCAACGTGAGGAACGCCACAGTGGTGTCCCGCCGGTCCTCTGGGCGGATCCCGAGTAGGCGGCTCAGCACGGGGGCGAGTGTAGCAGCCCTTAGCCGTGTGCCCGCATCTAGCGATTCTCGCTATTTGCAGCTGCTATATTCGGGCCGCGCGGCGGTCGGCCGGCACTTGGCGTTGCCGCCTCCTTTGCACTCTGCATCCGTTCGGCACAGCTGGACATCCCCGTTTCCGCACTGGGCCGTGCAGGACGCGGACGGGGTCTGGCCGGATTGACTCGCACAGCACACCTCGCCCGTCGCGCAATCGCTCGCGTCGTCGCACCGGATGGGCGTACCCCCGCCCGTGCAAGCCCCGCCGACGAGCGGAATGCACAGCGTGGTGTCGACCAGGGAGGTGAGGCAGCACGCGTAGGACAGCGGAGGGGCGCTGAGCTGACACGGGGTGCCTGCGCAGTCGACGACGCCTGGCGTCGGTCCAGAGACCGCGCCGCCGGCTCCCGTGAGCCCGCCTGCGCCACCAGCGCCGCCACCTCCTGCACCCGCGCCTCCATTGACTCCGCCGCCTGCGCCGCCGGAACCGCTCGCGCCACCCGTGCTGGCGCCTCCTGCGCCGCCCGTGCCCCCGCCGCCCGAGGCGACACCACCCGTTCCGGGGGCTGCGCCGCCCGTCGCTCGACCGCCGTCGCCTCGCGGCGCGCCGCCTGCGCCGCGCCCCGCGGTGCCGCCCGCACCCGAGCGGTTACCTGCGCCCCCCGTTCCGTCGCGCCCGCCGCTGCCGGTGCCGCCGGTCCCGGTGTCGCGTCCACCGGCTCCGGGGGCCGCACCGCCGCGTCCTGCGTCCGCGTCGGAGCCACCTCCGCTGGAGGCCGTCCCGCCGTTCGAGTGCCGATTCGTTCCCGAGTCGCGCTGCGACGTATCGCCGCTCGCACCGCCGGCGAAGAGGTCGTTGCTTGAGCTGCTGCCACACGCTGCCGCCAGGACCGCCGCGGAGATCCCCGGTAAGCCAAGCCAACGCATCAAAAAAAGATAGCACGAGTCCACGCGACGACAGCGAGCCCTGCCGCCCGCGTCGCGATAGCGATGCCGACGGCTCCGACGAAATGCGAGCGTTTCGCCGCTGCACTATGGCGCGCGCCGCCGAGGCGCTATAGCGCCTCGAACGATGGCTGGAACGGTTCGTATCGAGAAGCACGGTCAGGTCGGATATCTCGTCTTCGACTATCCGGAGCGTCGCAACGCCATCTCGCTCGAGATGTGGCGGGAGATCCCGCGCGCCGTCACGCGGCTCGCGGCCGACGACGACGTTCGCGTGGTGGTCCTTCGCGGAGCGGGTGACGTCGCGTTCATCTCGGGCGCGGACATCTCGGAGTTCGCCGAGACCCGCGTCGGACAGGCGGCGATCGACTACGAGGCGGCCAACGAGTACGCCTTCGAGGCCATCCTCGGGCTCGACAAGCCGGTCATCGCGATGATCCACGGCTTCTGCGTGGGCGGCGGCGTGGCGATCGCTCTCACTGCGGACTTCCGCTACGCGGCCGATGACGCCGTCTTCGCGATCCCCGCGGCGCGCCTCGGCCTCGGGTATCCCGCGTCCGGGATCGAGACGCTGATCTCCGTGGTCGGCATCTCCGCCGCGAAGGAGCTCTTCTTCACCGCGCGCCGGTTCGACGCCCGGCAGGCCGAGTCACGCCGCCTGCTGAACGAGGTGAAGCCGAAGGCCGAGCTCGAGGCGTTCGTCGCCGGGATCGCCGAGCAGATTGCCCAGAATGCCCCGCTGACCGTCCGGAGCGGCAAGATCATCGTCCGGGAGCTGACGAAGCCTCTCGCGCTGCGAGAGCCAAAGCTCATGGAGGACAGCATCCGACGCTGCTACGCGAGCGACGACTACTCCGAAGGCGTCCGCGCCTTCCTCGAGAAGCGCGCTCCCGTGTTCAAGGGGAGGTGAACCGCGCTCAGCCTGGAGCCACGGCGCCCGAGCGGATCCGTGCGTAGAGCTCCCGGGTCAGGGGCAGGTATCTGCCGCCTACGGAGGCGAAGAGCGGGTCCGAGGTGCGGTCCGGATCGTACCCCTCGCTCCGGTACTCGCCCTTCTGGTGCTTCAGCGTGGAAGTGACGCGCATGTCGCGCAGGATGCGCACGAAGAGCGGCCGCGCGTAGCGCGGCAGCTCATTCTCCGCGTGGCGGGCAAAGGCTGCGATGTCGAACTCCGGCCCGACGACGAGGCACGCCATGCCCGCCTTGCCGTCGGCTCCCGGCACCGGCACGCCGAACACGTTGCTCTCGAGGACGCCGGGCGCAGAGTTCAGGAGCAGCGCGACCTCGCTCGTCGAAACGTTCTCGCCCTTCCAGCGGAAGGTGTCCCCCACGCGGTCGGCGAACGAGACCCAGCGGTCCTCGTGCAACGTCATCAGGTCGCCGCTGTTGAACCAGGCATCGCCCTTGCGGAAGACGTCGCGCAAGATCTTGGCGTTCGTCGCTTCGGGATCGACGTAGCCGTCGAACTTGAGCGTGCCGCCGATGCGTCCGACGAAGAGCCCCGTCTCGCCGGGCCGTTCGATGCGTTCGCAGCGGCCGCCCGGGCCGCGTCGCGCCGCGCCCGTCTCGGGATCGCAGAGCAGGAGCTCCTGCCTTTTGCCGAGTCGCCCGAGCATTCCGCGGCGGCCCTCCAGGTTCACGACCGGAGCGTTGCCCTCGGTCGCGCCGTAGAACTCGCAGATCCGTGGGATGGCAAAGCGCGTCTGGAAGGGCTCCCAGACGTCCGGTCTGAGCCCGTTGCCGACGGCGAGCGCCACCGAATGCGCGGTGTCGTCGACGGACGGCGGCTGATTCAGGAGATACCTGCAGAGCTCGCCGATGTACATGATGCGCGTGGCGCGGAACCGGATGGCGTCCTTCCAGAACGCGCTCGCCGAGAACTTTCGCCGCAGGGCGAGGGCCGCCCCCGTCGCGAGCGACGCGCCGACGCCACCCCATTGTGCGTTGCCGTGATAGAGCGGCAGCGCGACGTAGATGACGTCTCCCGGCCCCGCCCCGTGCGCGACCTTCCCGAAGCCGTAGGCCGTCAGCAAGAAGCGCTGATTGGTCACGATCGCGGCCTTCGGCAACCCCGTCGTCCCGGAGGTGTAGAGGTACGTCATCGGCTCCTCGGCCCGCGGACGCGGACCGCCGACGTCGTGTGCAGGGAGCTCTTCCAGGCGCTCGTTCACCGGCTCGCGCTCCGGCGTGCAGCCCTCGTCGGCGTGGACGATCATCCGCGGCGGCGGGCCGAACCTGCGCACGTCGACGAGGACGCGATCGACGGCCTCCTCGTGCTCGGAGCCCGCGACGACCAGCGTGGACTTCGTGAGCCCGATGGCGTGCGCGAGCGCGGCGCCCGAGACGTGCGTGTTCACGCACGCCACGACTGCCTGGATCTTGCTCGCGCCGAGCAGGGTGAAGACGTACTCGGGGCGGTTGTCCATCACGAGCGCCACGACGTCGCCGCGAGCGACGCCTGCCGCGAGGAGCAGCCGGGCCCAGCGGTTCGCGTGCTCGTTCACCTCGGCCCAGGTGTATCGTCGATCCTCGAACAGCAGCGCGTCCGAGCGGGCGAGGCCTCTCGCGTTGCGCTCGAGGAGCGTCGCGGCGCTCGCACGGCCGCGGGAGTGGAGCTCGTGAACGTGGGGAAGAAGCGAGCGCATGGCCCGCAGTCGGAGCTCGGCCGAGCGCAACCGTTGGAGCGCGCCCATCCGGCTCAGCCCGACGAGACGACCCTGTTCCGCCCGCTCCGCTTGGCGAGGTAGAGCCGCCGGTCTGCGACCGCGACCATTCCCTCTGCGCTCGCCTCGTCGATGCAGGCGGCAGAAGCCACCCCGATGCTCACCGCGCAGGAGATGGTGCGCCCGTCATGGTTCACGGAAAGCGCCGCGATGAGCTCGCGCACGCGCTCGGCAGCGATGACGGCGTTTGCGAGCTCGATGCCGCGGAGGATGACGGCGAACTCCTCTCCGCCGTAGCGGGCCAGCACGTCCTCGCCGCGCAACGTCCCTGCGATCGCGGCGACCACTGCGACGAGCACCGCGTCGCCGGCGGGGTGCCCGTAGGTATCGTTCACCTTCTTGAAGTGATCGACGTCGATCATCATCAGGGAAAGCTGGGTCTCGTGCCGCTTCGCGTACGCCACCTCGGTCTTCAGACGCTCGGCAAAGTATTCGCGATTGTGGGCGCCGGTGAGCGAGTCCTTCACGCTGGACTCGTAGAGCTGGCGCATGATCTTTTCCTCACCGGGATCGGTGACGGAGTACCGGAAGACCACGCGGGGCCCGAACTGGACGACATCGCCGTCCGAGAGCGCATGCACCGTGATGCGGGTGCCTTGCACGAAGGTCCCGTTGGCCGAGGCGAGGTCCTCGAGCCAGTACTTTCCGCCCTTCAATACGAGCCGCGCGTGCTGCCGGCTCACCCCTTCGAAAGGCAGATGAACGGCGTTCTTCGCGATCCGACCGATTTCTACAATCTCGCCGCTGAGCCGCGTCACCTGACCGACGTTCGCTCCATCCATCCGGACCAGGACGTGCATCCGATCGCCGGCGGTGGGGGGGGCGGCTTCGAGAGCGCTGCGCTCGAAGACCACCGTGCGTTCTGCTGTCTCGTCGTAGTCTTCGTCGGGCACCGAGCCACACAACTCCAGTTGAGTCCCTCTCTTGATAATCCCCGGAGCGGGGCCGAAAGTCGAGACGAACGCACGACTCTTCTTCCCACCAGGGAGTACCTCCGCTCCTTTCTGTGTGGCCCGTCTGGCCCGTCTCGCCTGTCTCGAGTTGCTTGGGTAGCCGGTTGGCCAGACCGGTCATGCCACACTCACCCCATTTTTCTGGCCCGCCGCGTAACAGGCGGCGTGTGGCTGTCGCTGGCGAACCCCGGCCCCTTCATTTGTCGGGAAATGACGGGTGGAGTGCTAGGTTCACAGCACGTGCATGACCGGTGACGCCACGTCGTTCGATATCCTCGTGATTGGCGCAGGGCACAATGGTCTCGTCGCATCGGCCCTCCTGGGCCGTGCGGGGCTCCGCGTGAAGGTCTTGGAGGCCCGCGCAGCGGTTGGCGGCGCAGTTCGCACAGAAGCTCCTTTCGCGCGGGCTCCGGGGCTCCGCACCTCCACCGGCGCCTATCTGCTCGGCCTGATGCCTCCCGAGCTCATCGCCGAGCTCGGCATCTCGCTGCCGCTCGTCCGGCGCGATCCTCACTACTTCCTTCCTTCGACGGGCGCGTCGCACCTGCTCCTCGGGTCGGATCGGGAGCGGACCCGGAAGCAGCTCCTCTCGTATTTCTCCGAGCGTGACCTCGCCGCGCACGACGCGCTCGAAAGGGAGCTCGCGGCGCTCCGGGACGACATCGCGCCGACGTGGCTCGCGGAAGCCCGTTCCCTCGAGGAGACGGCGGACCGCCATGTGCGACCGGCGCTCCGGCAAGTGTTCATCGACCTCTGCCGCAACCCGATCCGAGACTACCTGGCGCGCTTCGGGTTCGAGAGCGAGCTCCTGCAGGCGATGTATGCCGTCACGGACGGCTTCTCGGGTCTCTCCGCCACCTGGGACATGCCGGGCACCGGCATGAACTTCCTGGTCCACAACATGTGTCGCCTTCCCGGCAGCGACGGGACATGGATGATCGTGCGCGGCGGCATGGGCGTCGTCACGAGCGAGCTCGTCCGTGTCGCTCGGGCACACGGGGTGGACATCGAGACGTCCGCGCCGGTGGAACGTATCGTCAGCGACGGCGGTGTCGCGAGCGGCGTGCTGCTTTCGGACGGGCGCGAGCTCCGCGCGCGCGCCCTCGTCGTCGGCGCGGACCCCTTCGTGATGCGCGAGCTCATCGGTCGCGACACGCTGCCCGCTGCGTACAACGCGCGCCTCGACGGCTACCGCAGGCCCGGCATGACGCTGAAGGTGAACCTCGCGCTCTCCGCGCTTCCCCGCTTCACCTGCTTGCCGGAAGAGGCGGGCCAGCACAGGACGACCATCCATCTCTTGCCGGAAGAGAACGTCCTCCACGAGCTCGTGCACGCGTTTCGTGAGGCGAGGGACGGCCGTCTGCCGGAGCGCCCCACCATCGAGTGGTACATCCACACCGCGGTCGATCCGTCGCTGCAGGACGAGCAGGGGCGTCACAGCTCCGCCCTCTTCGTGCAGTGGGTCCCCAACGAGATTGCCGGCAGCACGTGGGAAGCGGAAGAGGAACGCTACGTATCGCATCTCCTCTCCATCTGCGACCGCTTCGCGCCCGGGACGTCGGACCTCGTCGTCGACCGGTTCACGCTGCACCCGAAGCGCATCGAGCAGTACTTCGGCATGACGCTCGGTCACATCCATCACGTCGACAACTCGTTCGGCTTCGACGAGCGGCTGCCGGTGAAGACGCCGCTCGAAGGCGTCTTCTCGGCGAGCGCGGGGTGTCACCCGGCGGGGTCGGTCATCGGGGCGGCGGGCTACATCGCCGCGAAGCGTGTGCTCAGGGAGCTGGGAGCTTCAGGGCCTTCCGCCGCATGAGCGGATACGGGCCCGCGGCGACGACCTGCTGCGTGTCGCTCGCGACCCCGCAGGCCAGGTCGTTCGCGTCCGCAGGCAACGGCTCGCGCGACCAGGCCTGCTCGTCCCAGTGGTAGACGTTGCGGCCGTCGGTCGCCCACGCGCTCGTGCCGGACGAGTAGAACGACCCGAAGACCGGCCGTGTCGTGTCGCCGCACGCCGGCGCGCCCTCCGCGACGACGGTGAAGTGGGCGCCGTCCCAGGCGACGACCGCGCCCTTGCACGATGGGTCGCACGTCTCCGTGCACGTGGCCGGCGCATCGGAGGAGAGCGCGACGCCGCGCAGGTTCGACGGATCCTTCCCCCACATCGCGACGAGCCGCGGCCAGTCCTTCGGCAGGTCCACGGCGTCCCAGTCCGTCGTGTAGTGGTAGGTGGTGTCGCCGACAGCCCAAACATCGTTCGGGCCCGTGCCGAAAAGCGCGGTCAACGCGGACGTCTTCACGGAGTGGTCCGTCCAGGTCTGGCCGTCGTATTCGAAGATGCTCCCGGCCTCGCCGCCTGCCCAGACGCTGGTCGCCGATGCCGCGTATACCGCGGAGAGGCGGACCTTCGCGCCGACGTTCGAGGCCGTCCAGTTCGTGCCGTTCCAGTGAGTGACGTCGCCGTCCTCGGCGGTCACCCACACGTCGACGGCGGACAGCGCGTCGATCGCGAGCAGGGGCTTGTCCGTACCGGGCGGGTATTCGGTGTACGTGCTCCCGTTCCAGCGTGCGAGCTTGTTGCCCACCGACGGATCGTAGAAGGCGGTCCACGCGATGCCGGTGCCGACGAACGCCGTGCCCTGGTGCGTACAGGTGACGCCGGCGGGGGCCAGGTTCTCGCCGAAGGGCGCCCAGGCGGTGCCCTCGAACCGGAAGAGTGAACCAGGTCCGCTATCGACGCGCGGCCCCGCGGCCCAGTAAGCGTCCGCGGCAGAGCCCCAGAGCCCCGCACTCCGGGGATAGCTGTCCGAGTAGCTGATTCCGCCGCGTGACGCGGCGACGGCGAACGTCGTCCCGTCGTAGCGGTAGGTGACGTCGCGTGAGAGGACCACCACGTCGTGCGGACCCGTGCCCCAGATGCCACGCACCGGGGTCGTCGTGATGGCGCCCACGTCGGTCCACTTGCTGCCGTCCCACCGTGCGAGCGCGACGCCGGCGCGGACGCAGAAGAGGTCGTTCGGTGCGTCGCCCCAGAACGCGACGCAGGCGGGCGCTGAAGCCCACGCCGTGCCGTTCCAGTGGTACGCGTTGGTGCCAGCGACCCAGACGTCGTTCTCCCCGAAGGCCCAGACCGCCGCGAGATCGTCGGTCGTGCCGCTGCCGAACGGCGCCCACGACGTGCCGTTCCACTTGACGATCGTGCCGCCGTCGCCCACCGCGTAGGCGAGCTTTGCGTCGACGGCGTGCGCCGCGTGGAGCTCCTTGTCCGTGCCGGGCGCGTGGCGCGAAAAGGCCGCTCCGTCGTAGTGGAGCGCGTCAGGGCCGCCGAGGATCCAGACGTCCTTCGACGTCGTGCCCGTCACGACGTTCCCCCACTCCGAAACGAGGCCCGTGAGCCCCCGCACCGAGAGGCCGTCCCAGTGTGCGATCGTCCCCGTCCCGAGGTGCCCGACGAACCACACGTCGGCGGCGCCCGAGCCCCACACGCTCTCGAGGCTGTTGCCGAGCGGCGTCGGCGCCGCCCAGCAAAAGCCGCCGACCGTGCATACGCCTTTTTCCGGCAACTGGAGTGGCCACTCCGCGGTCGCGCCGCGGTCCGCGCCCGAATCCCCGGCGTCCACGGGCCCGCCGCCGCCGGTGCTCGCGTCCGGGGGCTCGACGCTTCCGCCGCCGTTGCCCATGCCGCTCGAGCCGGTCCGGCCGCCCGTGGCGCCGCCAGCTCCGTTCTGCCCTCCGTCTTCGATTCTGCGTCCACCGGAACCGCTCGCGCCGCTGCCGCCACTGCCCGCATCGTGCGCGCCCGGTAGGTGATCGCCGCCCGCGTCGTGACCGGAGCTCGCACCGTTCGTGCTACTGCACGCGGCGAGAAACAACGCTGCACAGACCCCAGCGAGACCACCCTGCGCCATGCACCGCCCGGTACCAACGAGCGCACGTGGCGTCAACCGGGCCCGGGTGCGAAGGGTCGCTTCGTACCCGGGTCTTCTCTTTCGACCAATCGACTTGCCGGGGCCTGGCCCGCGGCGCTCAGCCGCCGATGGAGATGCCGAGGGCCTTGCGCGCAGCGAAGTACTGGTCGCTCACCGCGTACTTGTAGATCTCCTCGACGCGCTGCTCGGGAGATACCGAGCTCGACGCCGGATCCGCGGCCCGGATCACCTCGACCGCGGTGGCGAGATCGTCGCTCATCAGGAGGCCCGCGCGATCCACGGTGAGATCCACGCCGCTGACCCACTTCTTCAGGTCGAGCGCCGTCCCCTCCTGCACGAGCTTCGACACGACGCGTGCCAGGTGATCTCGCTGCGGCCCGGTCACGACGTGATCGAGCGCGCCGAGCGCTTCCTGGACGGGACCCTGGATATCGGCGGGTACCGGGAACTGTGGCGACATCAGGCGCATCGCGGCGAAGAGCCACGCCTTGAGACCGGTCGTCGTGGGGACGAGCTGCCGCACGTACAGCCCCTGCCGGTAGTAGGTGAGGTGCCGCGCGGCCATGAAGGCGACCGTCTGCACCGGCAGCGCCACTCCGATGACCGCCGTGCCGATGACGATGGAGGGGTGCTGGGCGTGCAGGAAGGACAGCTCGCCGAGGTCGTCGGGGTTCTGGAACAGCGGCGGGCAGGGCATCCCGAGCACGTCGGCGACGTATGGGATGATCTGCGCGGATGCGAACTGCCCACGCGCTGGATCGATGAGCAGCTCAGGGCCGTAGCCGAGCTGCTGCAGGGTCCGCGAACGAGTGGCCATGACGGCGGGCTGGATTACGGTGAAGAGCGCGCTGAGGAGCGGGTCCGCGTCCTTGTGCACCACCGAAGCGTGGAAATCCGGCTCGGTCAGGCGCGACTTTGCGTTGATGCCCTCCTCGTTGCGCATGCGCAGGTAGAAGCGCTCCTCGTCCTTGTCGGCCTGCCCGAGCACGTACAGCGCCTGGCAGCAGCACCACGCCGCGTCGGGCCGCTGCGCCTCGGTGTGCAGCACACGGAGCGCCTTGTGCGCCTCCGGACGGAAGGGGTCCTTCGCGAGGATCTCGCGCTGCGTCCCGATCGCCTTGTCCCGGTAGCGCGTGGCGTCCGAGGCGTAGAGCCGCGCGAGAATCTCCTTGCGCTCGACGTTGTCGGGGTCGATCTCCTCCGCGGCCTCGTAGACGGCGATGGCCTGGTCGAGCCGCTTGAACCTCCGCAGATACACGTCGGCGAGGGTCGTCAGCGACCGGAGCATCTGCTCGTGATCGCCGGCGTCGGACGCGAGCTTCACCTGGCGCTTCAGCACCTCCTTCAGCGCCTCGCTGTTGTTCGCTGCGGTGTGCACGTCGACGCCGTCCTTCACGACGTTCTCGTTTTCGGGGTCGAGCTCGAGAGCGCTTTCGAGGAGCTGGCTGCCGAGCTTGGCGTCGCCCATCTCCTTCCATGCGATGCGGCCGGCCGTGTGGAGGTACTTGGCCTTCTGCTTCACGTCGTCGACGAAATCGGCGAGCTTCAGCACCACCTTCACCAGGCGGTCCCAGTCCTTCTCCGCGCTGTAGAGCTGCATCAGCTTGGTGAGGACACGACGATCGTTCGGTCGCTCCCCGAGTGCGGTCAGGTAGCTCTTCGCGGCGTAGGCCGCGTCGTGGAGCTTGTCGGCGGCGATGTCGCCGATGTCGAGCATCACCTGCGCGCGCGCGTCGCCCGTCTCGCACTCGTGCTGGCGATATAGCGTGCGGATGGCGAGATCCCAGCTCTCGCGCGCCATGTAGAGGAGCACCAGCGACTTCAGCGCGCGGGTCGCGCCCGGCTCGAGCGACGAGGCCTCTTCCAGTGGCGCCTCCGCGGCGCCCAGGTCGCCGACTCTCCGAGCCGACTCACCCAGACGGTACGCGATGGTCGCGTGCAGCGCGTCGTTCGCGTCCTCCGGCACGCGGTACTTCAGCTGCCAGTGCAGCTCGAACGACGCGTGCGAGTCGGCGTGCTCGAAGACCAGCTCGGAGACTCTCGCGATCACGTCCGGCTGATCCGGGGCGACCTTCAGCAGCTGATCGGCGACCTCGAGCGCCCTCGGCCCGGAGTTGTTCTTCACCAGGCACTCGGAGTAGGCGCTGAGCACGCGCACGGCGTCGCTCTGCGAGAGCGCGTCCGTTCGGTTCGCCACCTGCTCGAAGTACCGTCCGGCCTCGACGAAGCGATCGGCGTCGAACGCGACCTCGCCCGTGACGCGCAGCGCGTCGAGGTTCGTCGGGTCCAGGCCGAGCGCGATCTTCGCCCACGACTCGGCTCGCGTGTCGTTCTTCAGGCGATCGCGGCAGAGCGCCGCCATCTCGCCCGCGAGCTTCGCGCGGGTCGCGTCGCCTTCCGTCTGCTTGATCTCCTGCTCGAGCAGCTCGGCGGCGGCGTTCACGTCGCCGCGTGCGACGTAGGCCGCGCGCAGGATGAGCGGCGCCGAGCGGTCCTTCGGGTTCGCCTCCACTGCGAGCTTGTACCGCTCGATGGCGCCGTCCTGATCGCCGCGAGCTTCGAGGAGCTGCGCGGCGCGGATGAAGTGCTCCGCGCGTTCGGCGCCCGAGTGTGCGTTGTGGGCGAGCTGCTCGATGGCGCTCACCGCGTGGGACGTCTCGCCGGTGTTCACGCGCAGCTTCGCGAGCGCCTCCAGGGCTTCCGAGTTGCCTGGGTCGAGGGAGAGTGCGCGCTCGTACGCTGCGATGGCGCGCTCCGGCACGCGCAGGCCCTCGGCGAGCACTCGCCCGAGGCCGAGCGCCTTCTCGATCTGGCGCATCCGGTCGCCGCGCAGGAGCTCGAGGTGGCGCTCGAAGATGAGCACCAGCTCGTTCCAGCGCTCGAGCGCCCGGTAATGACGCGCGAGGTTCGTGAGCGCGGCGTCGTTCTCCGCGTCGAGGTCGAGCACGTTCTCCCAGGCCTCGGCCGCCTTGCCGTGATCGAGGAACTCCTCGTCCCACACCGCCGCGATGCGCTCCCACAGGGTGATCTTCTGTCGCGGCGTCGCAGCGACGGAGATCTGCTGCTCCAGGTTCCGGATCAGGTCCTTGAAGCGGCCGCCCTGGCTGTAACAGCGGTCGAGGCCGTGCAGGGCGTCCAGGTGCTTCGGATTGTCCGCGATCACGAGCTCGTAGCGACGGATCGCCTCGGGGAGATCCTTCAGGTAGAGCTCGGTGGCCTCCGCGATGCGGAAGAGCGCCGCGCTCCGCTCCTCGCCGCGGAACGCGCTCGCACGCGCCTCCAGTGCCTTCACGAAGCGGGGGAAATCGCCTGCCTTCTCGTACATCCCGACCAGCGCCTCGCCGGCCTTCTTGTGCGTGGGATCTTCCTCGAGCACGCGCTCGTAGAGCTCGCGCGCGGCGTCGGCCGCGCCGAGCTTGCTCTCGAGCAGCTCGGCCGCCTCCACGCGGAGATCACGCGCGAGCGGAGCGGGCGTCTTCGGCGCGTCGGCGCGCACCAGGAGCGCGGAGCCGAGCTCGCTCCACTGCTGGGACTTCCGGTACACGTTCGACACGCCCTCGAGCGCAGCATCGTGCGTCGGATCGATCGCGAGCACCTTCGAGAAGTAGGGAAGGGCGAGGTCGGCGCGCGCGAGCTTCGACTCGTACCAGCGGGCAATCTGCAGCATCAGCGCCTGCTGCGCGGCGGGCGTGCGCTCCTCGTCCTCCGCGTCGGTGCAGGTCGACAGCACGTCCTCCCAGGCGGGCCCCGACTTCGCGTGGCGCTCCACCTCCAGCGCTGCGGCGGGCGTCGGATCGTGCAGGAAGCTCTGGGTGAACGCGACGAGCCCCTGCTCCGCATCCCCCAGATCCGAGACGTACACGCGGCCGATCTGGGCCCAGAGGGCGGCCTTCTTCGCCGAATCTTCCTCGGCCTCGCACTGGGCGAGGAGCGTCTCGACGATCTCCTCGTGCTTGCCGAGGTGCCGGCGCAGACGCTCGAGCGTGCGAGCCACCTCCGCATCCTCTGGCTTGAGCTCCGCGAGGCGCGCATAGAGCGGCTCCGCGGCCTCGGGATCCTTCAGATTGGTGCCGTAGAGCTTTGCGGCTCTTCCGAGCAGCCGCTCGAGTGCGGCGAGCTGCTCGGGGCCGGCGTCGGCGTGGAGCATGTTCGCGGCGAGCCGGAACGCCTCCGCGATGCGTGCCGCGCTGCCGCCCTCCCGCAGCGCCGCGAACAGGCGGTCCTCGGCCGCCGCGCTCGTCGGCTCGGCGAGCAGCGTGCTCACCCGCTCTTCGAGCTCCTCGTCGGGGATGAGCTCCTCCGGCGCGCTCTCCGCGCCGAGCGAATCCAGCGTGGCCGCGACGGTTTGCGCGTCGATGGGACGGTATGCGGGGCTCTTGCTGAGGAGCTGCGTGACGAGATCGTCGACGTCGGGCCCCGCCCAGCCCGTGGGCGCGACGCGACTCGGGAGCCGCGGCTCCCGCGTGAGGTGCGCCATGAACGCCTCCGCCGCGCTCTGCCCCTCGAACACGGGGCGGCCGGTGAGGAGCTCGTAGAGGACCGCACCGAAGGAGTAGAGGTCGCTCTTCGCGTCGGGCAGCCGGCCCTCGATCTGCTCGGGCGACATCGTCTTGTACGAGCCGATGGACGCGAGGCGATCACTCCGCCCGTTGGCCGGCCCCGGCGCCGCCGTCAGGTGATAGGCGCCCGCGTCGAGGAGCACGATCTGGTCGGCGCCGTCCGACGCCGAGCCGACGAGGACGTTCTCGAGTCGCAGGCTCCCGTGGACGAGGCGGTGCGCGTGGAGCGCGCCGAGCGCGTCCAGGATGCCGTGGAGCATGGCGCGCGCTTCCTCGACGTGAACGGCGCCCGTCTTGGCGACGCGCGCGGCGAGGGTCTGGCCCTCGACGCTGCGGTGAGCGACGTAGAAGCGTCCATCGATCTGGCCGGCGGACACCGGACCGGGCAGGCCCGCGTGCTCGACGGCGCCGACGAGCCGGCTCGCCGCAAGGAAGCGCTGCAGGCCGACACGGTCGTACGTCGCCTCGCGACGGAGCACCTTCAGGCGCACGTCGTCGTTCTCGCGCCGCGCGAGGTAGACGCTGCCGAGGCGACCTCGCCCGAGCCGCTTCAGGACGAGGTAAGGCCCGAACTCGTCGCCGAGCTCGAGCTCGTCGTTGCGCAGGCCGTGGGAGCGAAGCTCCGCCACGCGCGGGTCGATGTCGTCTCGAGCCGCGGCCATCGCGTCGCAGAGGGCGACGACGGCGTCCGACTCGACGCAGCGCTCGGTGAGCGCCTTGACGAACGACCCCTTCGCGGCGCTGCCGCCGAAAGCGTCAGGTTCCATGCCGAGCACGTCTCGGCTCATTTTTTTCAGCTCGTCGAGTTCGAAGAGTCGTTCGAGCTCGGCGCAGAGCGCGACCAGATCCGTTTGCATTTGCACGGGCACTCCGTCGTTGGGAGCGGGGATTTTAGTGAAGTTGTCGACCAATCACAGGGAGCAGGGCTGATTCAGCCGAAACCTGGCAGCGGGAGCTGCGGTCACCCGGCAATATTCCTTCCGCGACGAAATTGTCGGTCCGCGGCCAGGGACTCGCTCAGAGCATCGGGCTGAAGAGGTGAGCGGCAGACTCGAGGAGCTTCTCGCCGGTGGAGCGGCCCCGGACCTCGGCGAGGGTTACCATGTGCGAATCGGCGAGCAAGTCTTCGTACCACGTCGCGATGCGCGCGCTCGCGGCCGCGTCACTCAGGAAGCAACCGACCTCGAAGTTCAGCCGGAAGCTCCGCGTGTCGACGTTCGCCGAGCCGACGGTCGACAGGTCCTCGTCGATGATGAACGCTTTCGCGTGAAGCATCGGGCCCTGGTACTCGTAGATCTTCACGCCTGCGCTGACGAGCTCCGGGTAAAAGGAGCGCGCGGCGTGCTTCACGACGCTCACGTCCGACGTCGAGGGGAGCAGGATGCGCACGTCGACGCCGCGGCCCGCGGCGGTGGTGAGCGCCGTCGCGAGCGGGTCGGTCGGGATGAAGTACGGCGTGACGATCCAGATGCGCTGGTTGGCGCGCGTGAACAGGATGAAATAGGCGTCGTGGATGTACGACGCGCGGTCGGGTCCGCTCACGATGATCGCGCAATCGGTGCTGCCGATCTTCTGCATCTTATGACGGTCCGGCAGGGGAACGTCTTCCTGGCTCGCGAAGTACCAGTCGTCCAGGAAGACGTGATCGAGCGCCCGCGCGGCGGGGCCCTCGAGGCGGGCCATGACGTCGCGCCACCTCAGGGCGTACTCGTCGCCGATGTTCATCCCGCCGAGAAACGCGATCCGGTCGTCGATGACCAGGAGCTTTCGGTGGTTCGCGAAGTTGAAGCGCGGTGCGAGGAGCGGCATGAAGTGCGAGGGCAGGAATGCCGCCACGCTCGCCCCTGCGGCCCGCAGCGGCTCGCTGAACTTCCCGGTGAATCGCGGCGTCCCCCAGGCGTCGATGAGGACGCGCACCTTCACGCCGTCGCGGGCGCGCTCGACGAGCAGGTCCCGGATGCGGCGGCCGGTCTCGTCGTCGTGGAAGATGTAGAACATCACGTGCACGGTGCGCGTCGCGGCCCGGATGGCCCGCTCCATCGCCGGGAACGCCGAGGGGCCGTCGAAGAGCAGCTCCACGCCGTTGGCGTGGCTCGTGAAGATCGAGTCGCCGAGCGCCCGCGGCGGCAGGAGGCCGTCGAACGCGGCGCACGGCTCCGAGTGCGCCGGGCCGTAGCGCTCGGCGAACGCACGCGCCCGGGCCTCGCGCTTCCGGCGCTTGCGCGCCATGCTGGTTCGCCCCGTGAGCCACCACGCGACGACTCCGACCGCGGGCAGAGCGAACATCATCAAGAGCCACGCGAGGGCGGCGCGGGGCTGCCCCTGCCGGCGCAGCAGGACCGACGGGATGGTCATCAGCGCGACCATCTGCGACAGCACGGTCAGCGGCCCGTACCATTCGAGGCGCCCTTCACCGAGGACGAGGTGGATCAGGTAGTCCATCGGGGGAACGGAAGAAGAGAAGTCAGCTCGCGCTTCGGGCGTGTCGCGCGAGGCGAAGCGAGACCCTCGCCCCGCCTTCCGGGCGGTTCTCCGCCCAGGCTGCGCCTCCGTGAGCCTCCGCGATGCGCCGTACGAGTGCAAGTCCCAGGCCGAGCGACGTCGACCCACGCCGCTCGATTCCCCCCCGCTGAAAGGGCTCGAACGCGCGTGGAAGAGTTTCGGGATCGAACCCGGGTCCATCGTCCAGGACTTCCATCACCAGGGATGTTGGGCCGTCCTCCCGGATGAAAAGGGCTGTCGCGCCACCCCCGTGGCGAGCGGCGTTGTCGAGCAGGTTGGCGAGGGCCCTGGCCACCAGGGTCGCGTCGCCCTCGAATGCCGGGTCGAGAGCGTGCACTTGAAGCAACTCGGGCGCGAGCCCGGCGCGGTCGAGCGCCTCCGCCGCAAGCTCGGCCGCGTCCAGCGAGCGGAACGCGAACATGGAAACGTCGAGGCGGGAGCTTGCGAGCAGATCCCCGACCAGCGAATCGATCTCGACGATCTCTCGTTCGAGCTTCGCAATGGTGGCGTCGTCGGCGCCGCGGCCGCGCAGCATCTCGACGAGCATGCGCAGCCTGGCGAGCGGCGCTCGGATCTCGTGCGACACCGCGGCGAGCAGCTCGCGCTGATCGGCGAGCTGCTTCTCGATCCTCGACGCCATCTCGTTGATGGACTCGGCGAGAGCGCCGACCTCGCCGGGCTGGTTCCAGCCGAGGCGCGCCCGGCTCTGGAGCTTTCCCTCGCCTATCTCGCGGGCAACCTCCTGCAGGTTCCTGAGCGGCCTTCCGATCCCGCGCGCGACGGCGAACGACGCGAGCCACAGCGTCGCGCCCGCCGCCGCGATGGCGACGAGAAAGGGGGGAGGGTGCCTGTGCGTTCTCGGGACGAAGCACCCGCGAGCTTCCCCGAGGCGCACCCCGGCTCGAGCAACGACGGGTACCACGAGGTCTGCCCTCGAGCACGCGGGACCGGCGCGCTCGAGGGTACGTCCCGCGACGTCGACCAGCTCGACGCCCACGTCGAGGTCGCGGCCGATCGCCTGGACGAGCTCCCGTCGCGCCGTCTCGTCCTCCCAGACAACCGCGAAGCGGCCACTCGCGAACGTCTTCACGCGAGCGAGCTCGTCGCTGCCTTGGCGCGCCCCGAAGAGCGTCATCACCGTGCCGGCGACCGCGCCCATGAGCAGGATCGAGACGCCGAACCAGAAGAACAGCCGGCGGTGCAGCGGCGCGCCCCGGAAGCCGCGGCGCCCCTGCCACCGACGGTGCCCGTGTCCGTGCCCGAAACCCCTCATGAGGTCCTGCTGAGCACGTAGCCGACGCCTCGCACGGCGCGGATGAGCGGGGGCTTGCGCTCGCGGTCTCCGAGCTTTCGCCGAAGATTCGAGATGTGCACGTCGACGGTCCGCTCGCTGACGGTCACGTCGCTCCGACCCGCCTCTTCCAGGAGCGCCGCGCGCGGCACGACCCGTCCGGCGCGACGCAGCAGCACGACCAGGAGGTCCAGCTCGAGACCCGTGAGCTCGACGACATGGCCATTCGAATGGACGGATCTCGACGCGACGTCGACGACGATGTCGCCCGCAGTCAGGCGCTCCTCGATCGCCTCGGGGTGTGTCCGGCGCAGGACGGCCCGCAGCCGCGCCAGGAGCTCGCGGGGGCTGAAGGGTTTTGCCAGGTAGTCGTCCGCGCCGAGCTCGAGCCCGACGACGCGGTCCGTCTCGTCCCCCTTCGCCGTCAGCATGATGACCGGCACCGAGCCCTGGGCCCGCAGCTTGCGGAGCACCTCGAGCCCGTTCATCCCCGGCATCATGACGTCGAGCAGCACCGCGTCGAAGGCCCCGCGGGCGAGCTCCTCGAGCCCCCGCCGCCCGTCGGCGGCGTGCACCGCGTGGATGCCGTTTTCCTCCAGGTAGCTCTCGAGGAGCTCGAAGAGACGCGCATCGTCGTCGATGACGAGGATCCGGGCCATCCGAGGTACTTACATCACATCCGCGAGAGAGGGCGAGGAGCGCGCTGCCCGCTCGATCCACGCGGGACCGAGCGGGCAGCGATTCGAGGGCCGAGCTCGCCGGCGGAGGCGTCCGCTCAGCGCGGCGCGTTCTGCCTGACCGCGGCGCGCAGCGCGGCGTCGGTGCAGACGTCCGCGACGTGGCGCTCGAATTCGTCGTGTCGCGAGTGAAAGCCGTGATGAAACGCGGACGCGAATCCGAAGATCGCACCGAACGTCAGGAGCACGATGGGTAGGCGGTACATGGTGACTCCCTTTCAGAAGGCGTGGCCGTAGCCCCAGCGCGTGGACGACTGCACGAGGTCGTAGAGCCGGTCACGCTGCTTCGGCGTCAGCGTCTCGTGGATGGTCGCCGCGGTCCGGGTGAGCTCGTCGCGCAGCTTGTTGAGACGCCCGAGCGGCTCGTCGAAGATCGCCTGGAAGGCGTGCTCGTCGAAGGTCTCCGCGCGGAGAGCCTCGGCGACCTGCTTCTTCAGATCCGGAAGGTCGCGCCGCGCGCTCGCCGCCGAGTCGCGGAGGTCGTCGATGGCGCCGAGGATGGCCTTGTCCTGTCCCGGCGACGTGTCGAGCCGATCGAGCACGCGGTACATCATGCGACGGCCGAAGCCGCCGCCTGGCCCCTGGTGATGGTTGCCATGGCAGCCGTGGCCCCCGAACCCGTGGCGGTAAAACCCGTGACGACGCCCTCGCGCCGCCATCATCGCAAGCCCCGCGAGGCACGCCGAGCCGATGAGAAATCCGAACATCTTGCCGTCTCCTTCTTTCGTGCGGGCGAGTCGTGATTCGCCCGACGGAAGGAGCCTGTGGCCCGAGCATTAAGGCGCAGCGGGCAGCTTCGTTAAGAAGTGTGAAG
>CAYUAW010000031.1:0-15057 GCA_964442485.1 uncultured Polyangiaceae bacterium | reverse complement strand
GAGCCCGAGCGCCCGCTGTCCCTCAAGACGCGAAGGACGAGTGCGCTAGTGCACGATCCGAAGCATGAGAGGCGTCAGGCGCCAGCCGTTCTCCGCGAAGCTCGAGTGCATCACGCGGTCGTACTCGAAGCGGGGCCCCACCTTGATGGTGGGGGAGCCGAACCGTAGATCGACGTACCCGCCGTACGAGAAGGAGCTCTGGGGCGCGTCCGGCACGTTGAAGAGCGCGCTTCCGAGGCCGATCTTCGGCCCCACGTCGATGTCGACGTACGGCACCGGGGAAACCCGGAGGAAGGCGTTCGCGTACGCGACCTCCAGATCCGGATCCCACCCGAGCTTATTGTTGCCGATCTTCGAGATGCGGTAGAGCGGCGGGCCGATCCCGCCTCCGGCGCCAAAGAAGAGCAGCGAGCCCGAGAGGGCCCACGTCTGGTAGGCAGCCACGGAAACGAACGCAAACTCGTAGTTTGCGGGATTTCGCTTCCGGGGATCCACCGGCGCTTCGGGGGCGGGCGTGTCGGCCCCGGGTGCGCCTGCACTCGCGCTGGCGGATGCCGACGAGTCGCTGCCCAGTGAAATACTGGCGCTTCCCGCGGCTTCTTCCGCATACGCGTGGCCCGCAGTGAGTGCTCCGAGCGCGCCGCTCAGACCCGCCGTTGCAATCCGGACGTACCGTCTCCGTCGATCCCTCGCGTCCGACATCCTTAGCTTTCTGGTCGCCCCTTCAGGAGCCCGCGAATTATCCTACCAACGCGCGTGACGCAAGCGGGCTCGCCTTTCGTTTGCACGCGGCGGGGGCCACCGACCCGAGGGCGCCGCGCGTCATGAGCGCTGCGGCGGGAAAATTACCCACAATGACGCGCTTGACGGACCTGTCCACGAAGCGGCTTGATGGAAGGATCGCCCGGGTCACCTCGGGCTCCAGGTGCCCTCATGCCGCTAGATCTCCCCGATCGCTCCCAGTTCGACCAGCTCATCGACCATGAACGGGCGCTGGTGGTGCTCGAGACGCCCTCCCGCGAAGAGCGTGAGCGCTTGAGTCGAATCGCCCGGGACGCGGGTCTCCGGCTCGAGACCGGGACGGAGGGGACGACAGTCGATCTTCTGGAGCGGCGGGGAAGCACCGCGGTAGTTCACATCCGCCAGGAGCTCACCGTGACCCTGGACGGCCTCGAGCTCGAAGGCGACGACATCGTCCTGAAGCAAGAGCTGCGGCTCGATGCGCGCGGCGGACGAAAGCCGCGTCGCAAATCGCCCGCGGTGACCCAGTCCGATCGCGTGCTCTGGCTCGTCGGACACGACGCAGTCGCCCGCATGCGTCGCGCGCTGCACGCGGCGACGTACGGAGGTCGTGTCGCGGTCGGACACGTCTACCTCTTTCCGGGACCGGATCGGGGGCTCACGAACCGCTATGGGCTCGATCCCTGGCTGGTCGACCTCCGTGCGAAGACGGACGCCGGGCGCGTGGTGGTGCTGCCGCGGGCGCTCGAGCGTTACCTCACCGTGCTCGAGGATCAGAAGCCCACCGGCGGACACTGGTATCGCGCGCGGCTGAAAGAGCCGGTCGATCCGTACGACTTCGCGAAGACGTTCCTGGAAGCGGTGAAGGACGAGGTCATCCTCTGCTACCGGGGGCTGCCCGTCGTCCTGCCGCTCGCGTCGTTCCCACCCCCGGATCCCGACTACCCGACGCGGCAGCGCGCGACGCTCGATCACATCTTCGCTCAGAGCATGTGGGACATCGCGGGGACGACCGCGACTTCCCCCGTGAAGGTCTTCTACCTCGACTCGGGCGTGTTCTCGCCGGGCGTCGACATCGTGGTGGATCCCTCGCTGAGCGTCGCCATCGATCAATTCACGGGCGGCACTCCGCCGTACGCGGTCGGCTGCCTCCCCGGCGACGGTGACAGCCACGGGACGCAGATGGTCGGGATCGTGGGGGCGCAGTGGGGCTTCACCGGCATGGCCGGCGTCGCCGGTCTGCGCCCGAACGTGACGCACGTGTCCCTGCGCTGTCACTCGCTGTCGCACGTCAGCGACGCGCTCGGCTACGCCGCCTCCGTGTGCGCGGGCGCGAAGGGGGTCGTCGTCATCGGTCTCGACGTGCTCACGCTCTACGCGGTCGCGAAGCTCTGCATCGCGACGGTCGCCGACGCGAACCGGTTCGACGCCGCGCTGCTCCAGGCGATGACGACCGACGATCTCGTCGTCATCGCGCCGTCGGGCAACTACGACCCCACGTCGACGGACACTCCCACCATCCCCGGCGTTCCAGCCGACGTGCGCGCCTTCGTCTGCGTCGGCGCGGCCGATCAACCGTGCACCTCGCGCTGGAACGATCCATCGACGGGCGCGTCGCGCTTCGGAACCGGGCTCGATATGGTCGCGCCCGGCGTCAACGTGTACACCGCGTTCAACACGACGCTCGCGTCGCCTGCCTACGGGCAGGTGTGGGGCACCTCGTTCGCGGCGGCGCACGTGGCGGGCATCGCCGCGCTCGTTCGCGCTGCGCATTCGTCGCTCACCGCGGCTCAGGTCAAGGCGAAGCTCATCGCGAGCTGCTGGTGGCCTGGGGCGCCGCCCGGCGACGTCGGGCATGGGATTCCCAACGGCGCGACCGCGGTAACCTGACCCGGCGTCCGGCCGTCAAAGCGCTTCGGCTTCGGCCGTCGTCGTGAGAGAGGTAACGTCATGCGAAACGGGGAGCTCCTTCAGGAGGGCAGAGTGACGTTCACGCGCGCCGTTGGCGTGGCGTGCGCGCTGCTCGGGCTCTCCGCGTGCACCGCGACGGCGTCTCCGCCTTCCGGGCGCGTCCAGCAAGCCGATCTGTCGGATGCATCGGCGCCGGCAGCGAGCGGCGAGTACGGGGTGTTCACGAGCGTCGCGAGCGTCCCTTCGCCTGGTGCCCGCGCGCAGACGGGCCTCGTCTACGATACGGCTCGCGGCGTCTCCATCCTGTACGGGGGCAATTCGCTCACAGGGCCGCTCGGCGATACCTGGGAGTACGACGGCGCGTGGAAGTCCCTCTGCGATTCGTGCGCCGGCGCGCCGGGGGCGCGGGGCGGCGCTGGCATGGCGTTCGCCGCCGGGCGCGGCGTCGCCGTGGTCTTCGGCGGGTACCGCAGCCCGGGCGCGCTCTGCGAGACCTGGGAGTGGAACGGCGCGACAGCGTCGTGGCGGCTCGCGTCCGATCCGGCGTGCACGGACACCGACGGGCCGAGCGCGCGCCGCCTGAGCCACGCGATGGCCGACCTCGGCAACGACGTGGTGATGTTCGGCGGCACGGTGCAGACAGGCTCCGCCTTCACGCGCTCGAACGCGCTCTTCCGCTGGGACGGCACGACGTGGAACGCGCTGTGCGATGCCGACTGCCAGTCGCAGAGCGGCGGGCTTCCCGTACCACGGAGCTCGACCGCCCTGGTGCACGTGCAGCAGGGGGCACAGGACGTGCTGTTCCTCTTCGGCGGCTCGTCGGACGCGGGCCCGCTGAACGACTCGTGGCAGTTCGACCCGGCGACGTCGCGCTGGTCGGAGCTCTGCACCACCGCCGTTTGCCGCGCCTCGGCGCCGCCCGCGCGAAGCAAGCACGGCGCCGCGTTCGATCCGGTGCGCGGGCGTGTCGTCGTGCACGGCGGTTGCTCCGATCAGAGCTGCGCCACACCGCTCCACGACGTCCACGAATACGACCCGTCGAGCGATGTCTGGCGGACGGCGCCTCCATCGTTCGCTCCAGCGTACCCCGACGCGAAGTCGGACTTCGGCATGGCGTTCGATGCGAAGCGCGGTCGCATCGTGGAGTTCGGAGGCTTCGCGATGGCGGAGTACCTCGACCGCACCGTCGAGTACTACACGCGAGGGGGCACGTGCTCGAGCGACGCGGGCTGCGACACCGGCTCGTGCGTGAAGAACGCCGCGGGCGACGCGACGGGGGTCTGCGCGGAGACGTGCACCGGCGCGGCCGACGCTGGACGGGCCAGCGGCTGTTCCGGGGGATTCCGGTGCAACGAGCCGTGCGGCGCGCCCTGCCAGACGTGCGCGGCCGTGCCCGGCGTGTGCACCGCGATCACGAGCGGGCCCGACGACGAATCGGGGGACGCGCCCGGTGGCCACTGCTCCGGTGCGAACACCTGCGTCGCGGGCGGGTCGGGCAACGCCGGGAAATGCTTGCTCGTCGCCGGTCAGGGCTGCGGGGACGGCAGCGAATGCGCCTCGGGCAACTGCTCGCGCTATGGCAGCCACGTGTGCGCGGACGCGGCCTGCGGCGACAAACCATGCCGTCCGGCGTCGTCGGCCGGCACCTGCACGACATTCGGCGCCGGGCACTTCGTTCCGGAGTGTGCGGGCAAGGCCTGCGGCGACGACGGCGACTGTCTTGCGGCATGTAGCTCCGACGACGATTGCGACCCGGACTACTACTGCGACAGCGACACCACTCACGACTGCAAGCGCGGCAAGCGCTACGGCGGAGCGTGCAAGTCGTCGCAGGAGTGCGGCAAGGGGACCTGCGTCGACGGCGTCTGCTGTGACCAGCCGTGCGGCGACTCGTGTCAGTCCTGTGGCAAGGACGGCCACTGCGCACCGCTCGCCTCGGGCAGCGATCCGCTGCCGGGCCACACCGCGTGCGTCGGCGCGAAGACGGGGGTCTGCGGTGGCTACTGTGACGGTGTTGCGACCGCGTGCGTGTACCCGGACGGCGTCCCGTGCGGCGCGGGCGCGTGCGTCGAGAGCGACTGGCGCACGAGCTCGCAGTGCGACCACGGCGCGTGCGTCGCGGGCGACGCGCCGGTGAGCTGCGGCGCCTATTCGTGCAGCTCGGCAAAGTGCAACACCGGGTGCAGCTCGAACGCCGAGTGCCGGCGGGGCGCCGTGTGCGACCAGAGCTCGGGCAAGGGCATCTGCAACGACCAGGGGACGACCTGCTCGTCGGACGGCGCCGCCGTGAAGACCGCGAGCGGCACCATCGTGTCGTGCGACGGCTACCTCTGCAGCGCGGGGGCGTGTGCCTTCCGTCCTTGCAGCACGGCCGCGGACTGCGCGCCGGGCTACGTGTGCACCGGGGACAACCGCTGCGCAGAGCAAGGCATTGGCGGCCCTTCGGACGCGAGCACGCCGCCTGCGTCTCACGACGGGGGCAGGCCGGCGCACTCCAGCGACGGCTCGATGCCGAGCCGGGACGCGGGAACGACCGCTCCGGGTCCCGCGGCGGCGGCGTCGTCATGCGCCGTCGCCGCCGCGGGACAGCGCGACGGGCGCTCCCTTTCGCTCCTCGTGGCGGCGCTCGCGCTCGCGCTCGGACGGCGCTCGCGCCGTCCCGCGCCCGCGCGTTCGTCGCGGAGTGTCCGGTGACGCAGGACACATGAACGGGGCCCTCGCGCAGCGAGTCGCCGCGCTCTGTGTCGCCCTGGCGCTCGCGCCGCGCACGGCGCGAGCGGGCGACGCGGCAGCGGCCGAGGCGCTGTTCCGCGAGGGCAGGGAACGCCTCGGAGCGCACGACGTCGCGGGTGCCTGCGTGAAGTTCGAGGAAAGCGAACGGCTCGAGCCATCCCCGGGCACGCTCCTGAACCTCGCCGCGTGCCACGAGACGCTCGGGCAGCTCGCGACGGCCTGGGCGGAGTTCGTGTCGTCGTCGGACCTCGCCGTCACGCGCGGCGACGCCGTCCAGGCCGGCGAGGCGCGCCGCCGCGCGGCCGCGCTCGAGCCACGTGTCCCACGTCTGACCATCGTCATGGACGATTCTGTCCCGGGGGTCGTCGTCCGGCGAGACGACGTCGAGCTCTCGAGCGCGAGCCTCGGGACGCCGCTGCCGGTGGACCCGGGAGCGCACCGCGTCGTCGCGCGCGCGGCGGGGTTCGTGACGGTCACGCTGGACGTGACGCTGAGTGAGTCGGAGGCGCGCGAGGTCCATGTCCCGGGGCTCGTGCGAGAGCGGACGCCTCCTCCGCGGCCGTCGCTCACGCCACGCGTGGCACCTCTGTCGTCCCCTGACGGGCGTGACGCACGGCTCGGCTGGGTGATCGGCGGCGCGGGGCTCGCCCTCGCCGCCACGGGGGGAGCGCTTTTCGCGCTCGCCGTGTCCGCGAATCACAACGCCGAGCAAGGCTGCCCCTACAAAAAACAATGGGCCTGCACCGAGCCGGCCCTCGCAGCGGGGCGCGAGCGCGACACGCTCTCGACCTTCGCGACGATCAGCGGCTCGCTCGGCGTCGCCGGCGTCGGCGTCGGGCTGTGGTTGCTCCTGCACCCGTCGGCGGAGCAACGTGCCGTCCCGACGCACGGTGGGCTCCGAACGCCGTCGATCGTTCCGTCGGTGTCGGCGCACGGTTCGGTCGTCTTCCTGCGCGAGAGCTTCGAATGAACGCGCAGCGCAGCGCGGCAAGAGCCCGCTCCGTGACCCTCTACGTGGTCGCTTCTCTGGCGGCGCTCGCGTGCTCGGCGCTCGCCGGGTTCGACGATCTGCACGGGGGCTGTCCGGCGGGTCTCGCGCGCGGCTCGGCGGCGAGCGCCGGTCTGCCGACATGCATCCCGCGAGCAGACGCGGGAGCGGGCGGCGCGCACGGTGGCAGCGCGGGCAGCGGCGGCAGGGGCGCCGGTGGGGGCGCCGGGCTCCCAGACGCAGGCCCGGGGGGCGCGGGCGGTAAAGACGGCGGCGAGACGCTGCCCGACGGCGCGTCCGGAGCCGGTGCAGCCGCGGCTGCGGACGCGCGCGCCCGGGCATGCAGCAGGACGCTCCCTCGCGGCGCGCCGATGGCGCCGGTGCGACGCGCCGACGGCTCCGCCTTCCTCGTGGACCGGACGGAGGTGACGTTCGGCGAGTACGCGGAGTTCCTGCGCGCGGCGCCGCCCCCTTCGCAGAACCCGCTATGCCCGCCGCGTGACGCCGGCGCGTCGCGCCCGCCGGAGTGCGACGCGCTCGTCGCCGCACAGGACGCCGGCGAAGGTCCGCGTCTCCCTCGCGTGTGCGTCGACTGGTGCGACGCCGACGCGTACTGCAAGTGGGCCGGCAAGGAGCTCTGCCCCGACACGACACGCTCGCTCCCGCCGGCGGAGCTCGCCGCGAACAGCGACTTCTACGCGGCGTGCACGTCGGGCGGAGCGGACTACGGCTGCGGTGCCGGGTGCAACGCGACTGACTGCAACGGGCAGGATCTCGGCAATCGCCGGACAGTGCCCGTCGGGGCGACGGTGGCGTGCGTCGTGGGCGACCCGGGGTGCGCCGTGTCGGATCTCAGCGGCAACGTCGCCGAATGGACGGCGGGCTGCCTTCTCTCCACGCCGGACGGCAGCTGCGCCGTCCGCGGCGGCTCCTACGATTCGTCGGAGGTCGAGCTACGATGCACGAGCCTGAACCTCATTCCGCGGCGGACGCTGTCCGTCACCGTCGGGTTCCGGTGTTGCATCGATCCGTGGGACGGGTGACTGAACGGGGGAGAGGCAGATGGACCCATCTACCGGTGATCGTACGGATCTTCCGGTAGCGCCTGCGGAGGCGACGCGGATTGTGCGACGGGGGCGACGGGGCCGCGCGGCGTCGCGTGGGGGCGGGGGGGGCTCGTCGGTGTTGCGCGCGGACGCGTCGGCTGTTCCGGGGCGCGCAGCACGGCCGGGGTGATCGGCGGTTCGGCGTTCCCCGGCGTGTCGAGCGCGGCGCCGGCAGTGGGGTGCGACGCTGGGACGGGTTGCGCGGCGGCTCTCGCGATGGAGAGGTCGTGCCGCTGCGTGGCGACCACGCCGGCGCTCGCGAGCAAGAGGAGCATCACGCCGAAGACGACCGACACCGCGTGGCGGCCGAACGATCGCCGTCGCTCGAGCGAGCTCCCCGGCGTGAGTGGCGCGCCCGCCGCGGCGCTCTCCTGCGGCAGCGAGTGCACGGTGGGCATCGCTACCGGCACGAAGCTCACGAGTGTCGTTTCGATGGCGGCGCTCGAATCGGCCAGTGCCGCCGCGAGCTCGCTCGCGCATTCGCCGGCCGTCTCGAAGCGCTTGGTACGGTCGCGGTTCACGCAGCGCGCGAACCAGACGTCGAAGGCGGACGAGGGGATGACCTTCGCGCCGAGGAGCCGTGCGCGGACGGACGGCAGCGCGAGCGGCGCAGAAAGCACCTCCGTGAATAGCCGCGTGACCGGCGATTCGCGCGAGTTCGCCGCCAGCCAGTAGCAGCGCCCGGTGTGCAGGTAAAACGCGATGAGCCCGAGCGCCCAGATGTCGGTCTGTGGCGTGATGGGGCCGACGGACGCCTGCTCGTACGCCATGAAGAGCGGTGTGCCCTTCAGATCGCGGCTCTGCGACGCTGCGCCGCCCGTCATCTTCGCCAGGCCGAAGTCGAGGATCTTCACGACCGGCGCGCCGCCGTCGCGACGGGTGAGAAACAGGTTCTCGGGCTTGAGGTCGCGATGGACGATGGGGCGCCGCACGCCTTCCTTGTCCACGTAACCGTGCGCGCGGTCGAGGGCGTGCCCGAGCTGCCGGAAGTACTCGACGAGCGTCGCCGGAGGGACCGGGCCGCGCGTCCGCACGAGCTCCTCGAGATGCATGCCGTCGAGCAGCTCCATCACGAGGAACGGCCGCTCGCCGTCCGGGTCACGTCCGACGTCGAAGACGCGCGGGACGTGCTCGCTGCCCACGCGGCTCGCGAGCCGCGCTTCGAGCTTGAACTGCTCGAGCGCGGCGTCGGATTCCACCACGTGCGACCAGATGATCTTCAGCGCGACCTTCGCCTCGGTGTCGACCTGCTCCGCGGCGTAGACGACGCCGAAGCCGCCCTTCGCAATGAAGCGCTCGATGCGGTATCGCTCCGCGAAGAGGTCGCCCGGTTTCAGTCGGTCGGACATGAATGGAGCGCGCGAGAGGGCGCTCCCCCCCAGCATGCGCCCCGGACCGCGCCCCCCGCAACGCTCCGGGGCTGGTCATTTGTTCGACCCCTCAGAGGCCCATGCAGTCCGCGTAATACGTGACGGTCGCTGGCCAGTCCGAGAAGATGCCGCGGAGGCCGACCTGACGCGCGAGCACGTCGAGCAGGACGTAAGCGTCGCCCTCGCCCGTGACGGCGGAGGCGACCGAGCGATAATCTTCGCTGTCGCCGTGCTCGAGGGAACCCGCGCGCTCGAAGGTGAACGTGACGAGGTCGAGGCCGCTCGCCTTCGCCGCGAGCGCGTAGCGGGAAGGAACGATGCGTTCCTGCGCGTCGAGCGTCAGGAGGGCCCACATCGGCGGAGCCACGATGTGGATGCCCTCCGCGGCAAGCCGAGGCAGCTCGGCCACGGCCGCGTCGTACCTCGCGCCGCCGACCACCTCGTCGAGGTACACCGCGTTCCGGGCAAGGTCGGGCGCGTGCTCGCGAAGGTAGGCGAGGACGGCGCGGCTCGTCGATTGCACGAAGACGCGGCTCGGGTCGATCCGCACGTCGCGGTACTCGGCGACGAGTTGCTCCGCGTAGCGCTCGAGCGTGTAGTCGCCCTCGAACGGCATCGCCACGGAGGGCGTCTTCAGCTCCGGCGTGAACGCGCGCCCGAGCCCGTCGATGAGCGCGATGCTCTCGGCGTGGCTCATCACCTTGCCACACGCGACCGGAGAAGGGGCGGCCGCGCCGGGTGCGCCCTTGATGTAGTCGGCGACGGACGTCGCCCTCCAATCGACGCCGTCCATCTTGCCGCAGAGCGACTCGAACTCCGCGAGCGTCACGTCGCTCGTGCAGCATTTCGCGGAAGCGTCCTTTCCCGTTGCCGGATCGGCCGGCGTGAACGGCGCCGCGCACTTCGCCGCGAGGGCAGGGACGGCGAGGATGTTCGTGGTGGCCTGGAGATCGCACTGCGAGTGACGGCACACGAGCTTCCTGTCCTTCGTGAAGGTGACGTCGCACTCGATGACGCCCGCGCCCATGCGCGCCGCGGCTTCGTAGGACTCCCGGGTGTGCTCCGGGAACCCGCGCGCCGCGCCACGGTGACCGATGGAGAATCGCGTCCGTCGCAAGGGCAGCGCCGCACATCCCTCGAGCCGTTTCTTCAACGGCCCGTCACGCATCAGTTCGATGAGATGCCGGGGACGATCACCGAGGTCCGAGAGCGTCGTGACCCGGGGCGGGCTCTGCTCCGGCATCTGCGCGGCGACCCCGGAGCCGCTCGACGGACCGGTGCACGCGACGAGGAGAGCGACCGCGCCCAGAGCGAGTCGCGAGGGTCGCATTTCTGTCACCCAACCCACGCCCGCGCGTTCCGGAACAGACGCATCCACGGGCTGTCGCCCTCCCACGAGCGCGGACGGAACGAGAGCTGCACGGCGCGAAAGACGCGCTCCGGGTGCGGCATCAGGATCGTGGTGCGGCCGTCGGTGGTCGTCAGCGCGGTGATCCCGCCCGGGGAGCCGTTGGGGTTCTCGGGGTAGCGCTCCGTGTTGCGGCCTCGATGATCGACGAAGCGCGCCGCCACGAGACCCGAGGTCTCGAGCGCCTCGCGCTCGGCATCCGACGCGAACTCGGCTCGCCCCTCGCCGTGCGAGACGACGACGGGCAGGCGCGCCTGCTCCATGCCCCGGAGCAGGATGGAGCGCGTCTCTTCCACGCGCACGAGCGAGAGACGCGCCTCGAACTGCTCCGACCTGTTCCTGACGAAGCGCGGCCAGTGCTCGGCCCCGGGGATGAGCTCCCGCAGGTTCGACATCATCTGGCAGCCGTTGCAGACGCCCAGGCTGAAGGTGTCCGTCCGCGCGAAGAACCGCGCGAACGCGTCGCGCGCCGCGCCGTTGAAGAGGATCGTCTTTGCCCAGCCCTCGCCGGCGCCGAGCACGTCGCCGTACGAGAACCCGCCGCACGCGGCGAGCCCGCTGAATGTTCCGAGGTCCACCGTGCCACCGAGGACGTCGGTCATGTGGACGTCGACGGCCTCGAAGCCGGCGCGATCGAAGGCAGCGGCCATCTCGAGGTGGCCGTTCACGCCCTGCTCGCGCAGGATTGCGACGCGCGGGCGCGCGCCCTTGCCGATGAAGGGCGCCGCGACGTCCTCGCCCGGGTCGAACGTGAGGAGCGCGTGAAGCCCGGTCGCCTCCGGGTCGACGCGCAGCGCCTGCTCCTCGCGCGCGCACTCCGGGTCGTCGCGAAGGGCCTGCATCGCGAACGTCGTCTCCGACCACATCGAGCGCAGGGTGACGCGGGACGCGTCGAGCAGGACCTTGCCGCCGCGGCGGATGGCGATGCGGTGGCCCCGCGTGGGGCTTCCGATGCGATGCACCGCCGCCGCGAGGCCGAGACGGCCGAACGTGCCGGTGACGCGATCGATGTCCGACGTGCGCACCTGCAGCACCGCGCCGAGCTCCTCGCTGAAGAGCTGTGCGAGCGGGTCGCTCGGGCCCTCCGGGAGCTCGACGGTGAGGCCGGCGCCTCCGGCGAAGGCCATCTCGCTCAGCGTGACGAAGAGGCCGCCGTCCGAGCGGTCGTGGTAGGCGAGGAGCATCCCGCGCGCCGAGAGATCCTGGACGGCCGCGAAGAACGCGCGAAGGTCTTCCGGATCGTCGACGTCGGGCGGCGTGTCGCCGATCACGCCGTAGACCTGGCCGAGCGTGGAGCCGCCGAGCCGGTTCTTCCCGCGACCGAGATCCACGAGCACGAGATCCGTGTCACCGACGTCGAGGCGGAGCTCCGGCGTGAGGCTCTTCCGCACGTCCGTGACGGGCGCGAACGCGCTGACGATCAACGAGAGGGGCGACGTCACCGACCTTCGTACGCCGCCCTCCTCCCAGACCGTGCGCATGGACATGGAATCCTTGCCCACCGGGATGGCGATGCCGAGCGCGGGGCAGAGCTCCGAGCCCACGGCGCGCACGGCGTCGTAAAGGCGTGCGTCCTCGCCGCGGTGGCCGGCCGCGGCCATCCAGTTGGCCGAGAGGCGGACGTCGGGCAGCCGCGCGATGGGTGCCGACGCGATGTTCGTGAGCGCTTCCCCGACTGCCATGCGGGCCGACGCGGGCGCGTCGAGCAGCGCGATGGGCGCGCGTTCGCCCATCGCCATGGCTTCTCCGGTGAATCCGTCGAAGCCGGACAGGGTCACGCCGGCGTCGGCGACCGGAACCTGGAACGGGCCCACCATCTGATCGCGCGCGACGAGCCCGCCGACGCTGCGATCCCCGATGGTGACGAGGAAGCCCTTGTCGGACACCGCGGGGAACCGGAGCACGCGGAAGGCCGCGTCCTCCACTTCGATCGCGGCGAGCTCGATGGGCGCCGGCCACGCCGCGAAGTGCTCCGCGCGGCGTACCATGCGAGGCGGCTTTCCGAGGAGCACCGAGAGCGGCATGTCGATGGGCGTGTCGCCGAAGTGAGCGTCGTTCACGACGAGCCGGCCGTCGGACATCGCGTGGCCCACCACTGCGTAGGGGCAGCGCTCGCGCTTGCACAGCGCCTCGAACACGGCGAGCTCCTTCGTGTCGACCGCGAGCACGTAGCGCTCCTGGGCCTCGTTGCACCAGATCTCGAGCGGGGAGAGCTTCGGTTCGTCGTTCGGCACCTTGCGCAGCTCGAAGCGGGCGCCGCGGCCCGCGTCGTGGACGAGCTCGGGGAGCGCGTTCGAGAGCCCGCCCGCGCCGACGTCGTGAATCGACAGGATCGGGCTCTTTTCCCCGAGTGCCCAGCATGCGTCGATGACCTCCTGGCAGCGCCGCTGCATCTCCGCGTTGTCACGCTGCACGGAGCCGAAATCGAGGTCCTCGTTCGATGCGCCGGTCGAAACCGAGGAGGCCGCGCCGCCGCCCAGCCCGATGAGCATCGCGGGCCCGCCGATGAGCACGATGGGAGTTCCCTCGTCGAACTCCCGCTTCTTCACGTGAGTGCCGCGGATGTTGCCGAGGCCGCCCGCTATCATGATGGGCTTGTGGTACCCGCGGACCTCGCGCCCGTCCGGCCCCTCCATCTCGAGCTCGAGGGTGCGGAAGTAACCGGCGATGCAAGGGCGCCCGAACTCGTTGTTGAAGGCGGCGCCGCCGATGGGCCCCTCGAGCATGATGTCGAGCGCGGACGCGATGCGCTCCGGCTTCGACGCGGGGCCCGTCTCCCACGGACGCGGGAGCTCTGGCAAGCGCAGGTGCGACACGCTGAAGCCCGTGAGACCGGCCTTCGGCTTGCCGCCGCGGCCCGTCGCGCCCTCGTCCCGGATCTCGCCGCCAGCGCCCGTGGACGCGCCCGGGTGCGGCGAAATGGCTGTCGGGTGATTGTGCGTCTCGACCTTGATGAGGACGTGGACGGGCTCCGTGGAGGCGCCGTAGACGTGCGTCACCGGATCCGGGAAGAACCGCGATGCGATGGGGCCCTCGAAGACGGCCGCGTTGTCGCGATACGCTGACAGAACTCCGAACGGGGCGACCTCCGTGCTCCGCCGGATATGCTGGAAGAGCGACGTCTCCTCCGTCTTGCCGTCCACGATGAAGGTCGCGTTGAAGATCTTGTGCCGGCAATGCTCGCTGTTCGCCTGGGCGAACATCATGAGCTCGGCGTCGCTCGGTGAACGCTTCAGGGCCGAGAACGCCTCGAGCAGGTAGTCGATCTCCTCTTCCGTCAGCGCGAGGCCGAGCTCGGCGTTCGCGCGCTCGAGCGCCGCGCGGCCTTCGCCCATGACGTCGATGACGCGCTTCGGGCGCGGCCCCTCGTGCTCGAAGAGCCGCCCGGCGCTCTCCAGCGAGTCGAGGACCGACTCCGTCATGCGGTCGTGCAGGACCCGCCGCAGGGCCTTTTCGTCGTCGATGGCGCCCCCGACCCGGTACGCGATGCCGCGCTCGATGCGACGGACCGCGCCGAGGCCGCACAGGTGGGCGATGTCCGTCGCCTTCGACGCCCACGGCGAGATGGTGCCCAGGCGCGGGACCACGAGGACGAGCCGCGACGAAACCTCGCGTCGCGGGATGCGCGGGCCGTATACGAGAAGGCGCTCGAGCGTGGCTCGCTCCGCCCCGGAGAGCGGCGCCGAGACGTCCACGAAATGGACGAACTCCGCGTAAAGATCCGTCACCCGGGGGTTCCTCGAGGCGAGCGCGCGGAGGCGTTTCTCGAGGCGGGCTGTGGAAAAAGCGGGCGAGCCGATGAGGGTCAGCATGGCTTGGCCGAGGCGGTCCTTCTCCGCGCGCTGCGCGCTCTGCAAGCGAATTCTGTAGCCCGCGCGAAAGGTAGCAGGTTCCGCCGGGCGCGGGACGGATTATAGGTCGTCGCGGCATGCGCGAGATCGCGAGCTTCCCCGACGAGAAGGCCGCGAAGCTCTTTGCGGACGTGCTGTGCGCGCGGAACATCGACACGGAGCTCTCGAAGGCGAAGGATGGCGGCTTCGTCGTCTGGGTGCTCGAGGAGCGTCACGTCGAGGTTTCGCGGGCTGCGTGGGCGGCGTTCGACGCCAACCCGGAGGCGCCCGAGCATACCGCGGCGGCTGGCTGCGTCGACCGCAAGAACCGGCAAGAAGAGGTCGAGCAGCGGAGGTCGCGCCACGAGGTCATCAACGTCCGGAGCGGCTGGGCGGCCTCGGCGGGTCGGCGGCCGCAGTTCACGTTCGTCCTCATCGCCCTGAGCATCGCTACGACGCTGATCACGTCGTTCGGGCACCGTCAGGATCTTGTCGCTCTCATTTCCATCGGCACGCCGGAGGAGCCGCTGCTCGGGCAGACGTTCTGGCACGTGCTGCACGGGCAGGTCTGGCGCCTCATCACGCCGATCTTCCTGCACCTGGATTTCTTCCACATCCTGTTCAACATGTGGTGGCTCTACGACCTCGGCACGGTGATCGAGACGCGCATCGGCACGGCGCGCTTCGCGACGCTGGTCTTGCTGAGCGCGATCGTGTCGAACGTCGCGCAGTACTACTATCTGCCGAGTCCATCCTTTGGTGGCATGTCCGGGGTCCTCTACGCGCTCTTCGGGTACGTGTGGGTCCGCGCGAAGCTCGACCGTACCTTCGGCCTGGTGCTCCCGCCCTCGACCGCCGTCATCCTGATGGTGTGGCTGCTCCTCGGCTTCACCGGCGTGTTCGGCAACGTGGCCAACGGCACGCACCTGGCCGGGCTGATTTCCGGGTGCGCCATCGGGGCGCTCGCGGC
>CAYUAW010000030.1:24957-39546 GCA_964442485.1 uncultured Polyangiaceae bacterium | reverse complement strand
GCCGCCCCCTTCGGCAGCCCGAGTGCTCGCGCCACCGCGACCAGCGCGAAATCGAGGTTGGGCGGCTCGCGTCGTGCGCTCTTCATCGCCGCCGCGATGGAGAGCACCGTGGCGAGTGAGCGCGGCTTCCTGGTGCTCGAGCTCGCCGCTTCGAGCAAAGGCGGCACACGCGGGTCGCCCTTCGGATACAGGGGATGGCCGAAGCCTGGAATGGACTCTCCGCGCACGGTGCGCGCGGTGACGACCGCCTCGGCGTGACGCGGTTCGGCGACCTCCTCGACGAAGGCCTCGACGCGATCGGACGCCCCGCCGTGCCGCGGCCCGGTCATCGCGGCGAGCGCAGCCGCGATCGCCGCGTAGAGGTCGGCTCCCGTCGACGCGACGACGCGCGCTGCGAACGTCGACGCGTTCAGCTCGTGATCCGCACAGAGCACCAGCGTCCGCTCGATGACGGGCACGGAGCGCGCGGGAGCGCCGAGCGCGATGGCCGCGCATTGTGCGATTCGGGGCGCGGCCGCGGCACGCACTGCTCGCTCCGGGGCGAACGAGAGCGCCGAGAGCGCCGAGAGCGAACGCACGAGCGTCCTCGCGCGCTCGAGCTCTGCCGCGCGCGGGGAGGCGAAGCGCGCCGCATCCAGGAGAGCCAGCCGCGGCGCAGCCACGAGCAGCGTGTAAAGCGGCGGATGGCCCGCCGGGATCTCGCTGGCAAGCTGTGCGACGAGCCGCCGTGCGTCGCCGGACGGCCACGCCGTGGACGCATCCGACGGGCCCGACCACAGGAGCTCCGCGACTCCTTCGAACGACGTTCCGCGGCTCAGCTCGACGGCGGATGCGCCGCGGTAACGCGGACCGTCCGGTCCGATGTACGAGATCGCCGTGGAGAGGACCGGCTCGCCCCATCTGAGCGCACCCGCGGCGACGGGACCGTGGCCGGCACGCGCGTCCACTCGCGTACGAAGCCGTTCCAGATCGGTGCGCGAGTAACGATGGCCGCGGCCCTTCGGCCCTGGTTCGCTCCGCACGAGACCTCTGCTCGCATACGCGTAGAGTGTCGCACGCTTCACGCCGAGCAGCCGCGCAGCCTCCCCCGCTCCGAGGAACTCGGATCGTTGATCGTCGAATCCACGTTGATCAACCCCATGCATGGTCCTAGCTTACAGCGTGGCCGGGGAAAACGGCCCCGAGCCTTCTGCGAAAGAAGGGAGATCGTCATGAAGAATGGACGGACCGAGCTCCAGAGTGGGCTCGAGGGGATCGCCGTCGCAGAGACGGTGCTCAGCAACGTCGACGGGGCGCGTGGGCGCCTCGTCATTGCAGGCCACGACGTGGAGTCCCTGGCGGGCTGCGCGTCGTTCGAGGAAGCCGCCGCGGCGCTCTGGGCCGTGGACGACGAAGGCATCCCGAAGGACGCGGTAACGCGCGCGCTGGGAGAGGGCCGCTCCGCAGCTTTCGCGCTGCTGCCGACGCTCGGCGCCGCGCTGCGAGCCCCGGACGCGATGGACGGCCTGCGCGCGGCCGTGGCACACCTGGTGGAAGCTACCGGCACCCGCGAGCGATGGGAGCCGCACGCTCGTATAGCGGCGGCGGTCGCGGTGTTCGCCGCGGCGTGGGCGCGCCTCCGTGAAGGACACGTGGCCCTCGCGCCGGATCCATCGCTCGGCCACGCCGCGGACTACCTGCGCATGCTGCGCGGCGCGGCCGCCATGCCGCACGAGATCAGCGCGCTCGAGGCCTATCTCGTCGCGGTGGTCGACCATGGGCTCAACGCCTCGACGTTCGCGGCGCGCGTCGTCGCGTCGACCGGCTCGGATCTGGTGTCCGCGGTGACGGCAGCCATCGGCGCCCTGAAGGGTCCACTGCACGGCGGCGCGCCGGGCCCGGTGCTCGACATGCTCGATCTGGTGGGCGCTCCCGAGCGCGCGCGCACCGTCCTCGAGCACGAGATCGAAGCGCGTCGGCGCATCATGGGCATGGGTCATCGGGTGTACCGCGTTCGCGATCCGAGGGCTGCGGTGCTCGAGAGGGCCGTCGAGCGTCTGCGTGCAGCCACCGTCGCAGAGAGCAGCACTCGCGCGGAGAGCGTCGCAGCGCGGCTCGAACTCGCGCGCGCGGTCGAGCGCGACGCGACGGCGTTGCTCGCCGTCCGCTACCCGAGCCGGGCCCTCCGCGCGAACGTCGAGTTCTACACGGCCGTCCTGCTGGAGGCGATCGGCGTCCCCCGGGAGCTGTTCAGCGCGACGTTCGCCGTAGCGCGCTCGGTGGGATGGACGGCTCACATCGACGAGGAGCGGCGGAAGGGACGGCTGATCCGCCCGACGTCCATCTACGTCGGCGTCATGCCTCCGGAGAGGGCAGGCGCGACGGGATGACGCGCCTTCGGTCCGTAAGTCGAGGCTAGGGCCGGCCGAACCCGAAGCGCTCGCGGCGTTCCTTCGCAAGCTGCTCGTAGCGAGGCACCTGATCCGGACGCAGAGTCTTCTTGACGTCCTCGTCCAGCGTGTCCTGTGCGGCCTTCATCTTGTCGCCGCACTGCACGAACATCTCCTTGGTGAGCCGCCGACGATCGCTTGCGTACTTCTCCATGATGGCTCGGATGCGATCCCGCTGCGTCTCGTCGAGATCGAGACGGTGCGCGAGCGCTCCCAGGCGCCGGCTCTCCATGATGTCAGGTCGATCCCTGAACAGACGAGCGTAGTGATGCTGCAGGGAGGCGTACGAAACGCCGCCACCCGTCGCCACGCCAAGCAGGAACGTGACGGCGATCAGCGCGTATCCCTTGAGTCGCCGCTCATTCGGCATCGAGATCCACCGATCCGTACGTCACGGCGAGCGCATCGTCCACCGTCGTCTGGCTCTCCACCGCCCAGACCACCGCCACCGCGGCCGCCAGGGCTGCGATCGGCAGAAGCCGCCGCGAGGACGTCCAGAGCGCGTCGATGAGCCCGAGCGGATGCTCGCGCTCGACGGCGGCCATGACGCGCGCCGTGAAACCGCCGCGCGGCCCGAGCACGTGGGTGGCTCTTGCCAGTCGAGCGAGCCGCATGTCCATGTCTTCTTCTCCGGAGGTCATGACGGCTCCACCTTCTTCTTCTTGAGCGCGGCGCGTGCGCGAACCAGGAGCTGCTCCACCGCGCCCTCCGCGCGACCCATGATCTCGCCGATCTCCGAGGCGCTGAAGCCCTCCACCGACTTGAGCACCAGCGCGGCTTTCTGATCCGGCGGCAGCTCGGACAGCATATCGGACAGCTCGGAGAGAGCGACTCGCGCTTCGGCGTTGGCCGCGCCGTCCCAGCCCATCTCGGCGATGGTGTCGGTCGGGATGGCACCGCGCGCGCGTGCGCGCTTGGTGTCGATCGAACCGTTCACGACGATCCGATAGAGCCACGTCTCGACGCGTGAGCGGCGGTCGAACTGCCCCGCCGCGAGCGACTTGTATGCCTTGACGTAGGCGTCCTGCACGACATCCTCCGCGTCTGCCACGTTACCGACTATCCTTGCGCTCAGCCGAACGAGCCGAGCGCTCGTCGCTTCGACGATTCGCTGAAAAGCCGCCGCGTCGCCACCGAGGACGCGCTCTACGGCTTCGTCGAGATTGTCCAATGCTGGTCTCCCGCGCGGTCACGCCCATTCGACGCGGCCGTCAGCAGTATCCCTACGCGGCCCCGCCACACTCTTGCCGCCGGCGGGCCGTTTCCAGCGTGGCGAGCACGGTGCGGCGAACAGCGTGGCGGTAATTGCGGGAATTGTTGGCATTTTCTGGTCGGCGTAGGGAACCCGTCGGGCCCCTCGTCCCAGGAACTGAACGAAGGAGACTTCATCAATGCGTACCACAACCATTCAATGGACCCTGATTTCTGGCCTCGCGTCGCTCGCTCTCGCAGCGTGCTCCGGTGAGGGCGGCGATCCGAGCCCGGCCGACATCCCCCAGGGGACGGCGTCCGCGCCGCTCGAGGCAGCGCCTCAGGGGACCGCCGCGGGGAGCCATCACGACCCCGCGAAGCTCATCAAGCGCTTCGACAAGAATGGTGACGGCAAGCTCGAGGTGAGCGAGCTCCCCGAGCGCATGCAGAAGTTCCTCGGGGCGGCCGACACCGACAAGGACGGAACCCTGACCGTCGCGGAGCTGACCGCCGCGCGCGACGCCTTCCGGGCGAAGTTCGGCAACCACGAGGGCAAGAGCATGAACCCCGCCGACGTCCTCGCCCGCCTCGACAAGAACGGCGACGGCAAGCTCGAGACCGACGAGCTGCCCCCCTTCATGCAGAAGTTCATGTCCAAGGCGGACACCAACGGCGATGGCGCCCTCACCCTCGCAGAGATGACTGCGGCGCGCGACAACTTCGTGAAGGCGCGCTTCACCAAGGCGGACAAGAACAGCGACGGCTCGCTCACGCAGGCGGAGGTCGGCGACCGCAAGTGGGCTCGCATCAGCGTCGCCGACGCCGACAAGAACGGCAGTGTGACCCTTCCGGAGATCGAGGCGGCAGTGACGGCAGGCACGCTCCACTTCCGCCCCCATCACCACCATCACGACGGCGGCGGGAACGACGCGCCGGCCTCGGACTCCCCGGCGCCCGTGAAGAGCTGATCGCGAACCGCAATCGTCAGTGAAAATGCGCACCCGCGAGCGGCGAGGGCCCTGGCCCCGCCGCTCGCGGCGTTTCGGTGACGGCGGTCGCTACTCGACGAAGTCGAGATCCTTGCCGTACGTCTCGTCGAGCGACCAGAGCGAAACGGCGCCGATGGCGAAGCACGCCACGCCGACCACCATGGCGGCATGCGCCACGCCGAGCGGCCCCTTCAACGCGGAAAAGCCCGTGGTGAGGGCGGCAACGGCGCCGCGCACGAAGTTCGGCACGGTGGTGGTGGCGGTGGCGCGGAGATTCGTCCCGAACTGCTCCGATGCGACGGTGACGAACACCGCCCAGTAGCCAACCGCGACACCGAGCGCCAGACAGCAGACGTAGAACGTGACGAGCGACGCCGTCGCCACAGTGAAATAAGCCACGATGCCGAGCACCGAGAGACTCATGAAGAGCCCCACGACCTTCTTTCGGCTTCGAAGGACCTGGCTCAGCGAGCCGCTCGCGAGGTCGCCGATCGACAGGCCGATGTACGCAAGCATCACCGCCTGACCGGTTTGAGGCCCGGGCTTCATTCCCATGTCAGCCGCGATCTCCGGGGAGAGATTGATGAGGATGCCGATGACGAACCAGATCGGCACACCGATGAAGATCACGGCGAGATAGCGCCTCAGCCGGTTCGGCTTCGTGAAAAGACTGAAGAAGTTGCCGCGAACGACGTCGCTCTGCTTCGCCTGCTCGAACATTCCCGACTCGAAGAGGCCGACCCGCAGGAGCAGGAGGAAGATCCCGAGGCCGCCCCCGACGAAGTAAGCGACCCGCCACGAGAAGGTGTCCCCGACCAGCGCCGCGACAACGGCGCCGAGAACGCCCACCGAAGCGACGATGGTCGTCCCGTACCCCCTCCCCTCGCGGCTCATCACCTCGCTGACCAGCGTGATGCCGGCGCCGAGCTCGCCCGCCAGCCCGACCCCCGCGATGAAGCGCATGATGGCGTATTGCGGGACGGACTGGACGAAACCGTTCACGATGTTCGCCACGGAGTAGAGGAAGATCGAGCCGAACAGGACCGAGAGGCGGCCGCGCTTGTCACCCAGGACCCCCCAGAGGATGCCGCCGACGAGCATACCTATCATCTGGGTGTTCAGGAGGAACACGCCCGTGTCGAGGAGCTGTTCGCGCGCGACGCCGAGCTCCTTCAGGCTCTTCTGCCGGACGATGATGAACAGGATGAGGTCGTAGATGTCGACGAAGTAGCCGAGAGCCGCGACGAGGATCGTCAGATAGACGGACCGGACCCCGGACTTCGCGGGCGAGCTCTCGCGTTGCACAGCGGCGTGCTTATCCCGGCCCCGCTTCGGGAGAAAGAGGCAAGAGCCTCGCGTCGGGGTTCTCTCGCCGCCAGATCACCCAGTCCATGAAGTAGTGGTGGATGTTCACGCAGACGAAGAACGCCGCCGCACAGGGCGCAACGCCGAGGTTACCGCCGTCGAAGAGGCGGCCCCTCCGCGGGAACCACGCCGCGTCGAGGAGCTCCGGGGCGCCGTGGAACAGCACCCACGCGAGCGCGATCGCCGACACGGCGAGGAGCCCGAGCCGCGCCCGGAGCGTGCGCGACACGAAGGGACGTTCTTGCACTTCGCGCTGCTCGGCGGACGTGGAGAGCCCCACGAGGTAGAGGTACTGCACCGAATGGAGTGCGGGGATCACGTACACGACGAGCGGTTCGACGCGCGAGTACACGGTCCACGACCAGAGCGCCGACAGGTAACCCGCGAGCGGTGCGAATGGCGGGAACCGCCCTGCGACGAGGCGCCTGCGGAGCACGACCACCGCGACGGCCACGGCGGTAGCCACGAACACGACGAATGTGACGCGCTCGAGCAGCGGCCCGTGCGGGAGCGTCGTGTACACGACGCCGCGCTCCTCCATCTCGGTGCCGCGATCCGCCGGGCTCGCCCAGGCGTACGCCCACGCCGCGAAGGCGTGCGTCGAATACACGCGACGTTCGAGCGCCGTGAGACGGGCCCCGTGACGCGCGGAAAGGATGCTGAGCACCCCGAAGCCCTGTCGCACGTAGTGCCAGCCCACCAGGAGGAACATCACCTGGATGAGCCAGCCGAGCGACACCGCCGAGCGAGCGAGGAGCGCCGACGCCGCCCAGCTCACGAGCACCACCGGCACCACGAACCCGGCAGCGACGTAGCGGGCGCGCTGCGCTGCGCCCCAGTATGCGGCCGACAGACGGCTCCTCACCTTCCGATAGAAGAGCAGGTACGTCACGGAGAAGTGCGGATCGTTGACGACGTGGGCCGCGTGAAAAGCGAGAAACCCCACGGCAAGCTCCGCGGGATCCGCGCCGAAGGTGCGGCGAGCGAGCCACGCGAGCGGAAAAAGCAGCGGCGTCACACCGCCGACCAGGAAGAACTCGACGGCGCGCGCGAACCTGCGGCTTCGTGCCGCGGGCAGCTCACCCTGCAGCGGAAAGACCGCGCTGGTCACGCCTGGACGATAACACGCCCCGGGCGCACGCGACTCACAGCGCGGCGTTCACCATGGCGGGCAGCTTTGACGCAGCGCTCGGGTCGAGCACCGGCGCGCCGTGACCCATCATCACCTTCGCGGGAGGCGCCTTCTCGAGCTCGCCGAGCCACCAGTCTTTGAAGCGCTTCTTCTCCTTCAACGCCAGCATCGTGAAGAAGCGAGCGACCTTGAAGCCCGGGCCCGAATCCGTCCACTTCATCATGGTGCCGAACAAGCCGGGAGGGAGCTCGGGGATGTTCATGACGGTGTCGTTGAACGACCAGAGCCACCCGCTCGGTGTCGACACACGGACCATCACGTCCGGAATGCGCATCCCCGGCGGCTCGAGCACCACGACGTCGGAGGGCAATGCTGCGGCGAGGCTCGACAGCGGCTCGAAGGCGCGCACGTCAGGGTACTTCTTCGCGATGCGCTTGGCGGCGCCGCTCGACGCCTAGAGCTTTGCCTCGGGATAGCGCGCGCTCCACTCCGGAATGCCGAGGTGATGATACGCATTCGGTGCGACGATCGCCGTCGGGCGCCCGTGCTTCTCTATCTCCGCGAAGTCGGCCTCCGAGATCGAGCAGGGTGGAGCGATCACGAGGAGCTCGCCATCACGCAGCTTGATCGCGCAGGTGTTCGCGAGGCCTCCCTTCTTGTCGAAGGCGTAGCTGATGGTCCAGGCTCGCGCGGGGTCCAGGGTTTGCCAAGGCATGACCGGAGCGTTACGCCACCCTCATGGGGACGGCAAGGCATCACGTCCGACGGCGTGGTCGAGCTGAACTCGGGCCACTCGGGCGTCGACGCGCGCCTGGATCATCTCGAGACGCGCGCGCAGCACGTCCGTCTCCGCGTCGATGAGCTCGACGTCGGTGGCGCGTCCGAGTTCGAACAGCTCGCGGCGAACGCGGTAGCTCTCCTCCGCCGCCGTCAGACCGCGGTTCGCCGTCTCCGCGGCGACGGCGGCCTCCCTCGTGGCGACCACCGCTGCGCGGATCTCGTCGCGCACCGCATCCTTCACCGCGGCGCGCTGGGCATCGAGCTTCCGTCGGCCCGCGTCGATGGAGCGCGTCGTCGCGTCCTCGCCGCCGAGGTCATTCGGGCTCCACGAGAGCTGCACACCGACGTCCCAGGTCGCCTTCCATTCCTCGCGCTGCGGGAACACCCGGGGGGACGGGTTCGCGACGTAACCGTTGCCGAAAGCGTCGAGCCGGGGGAGCCCGGTCGATTGCGCGGCGGTCCGCTGCTGCCTGAGTGACGAGTCCGACCGCTCGATGGCGCGCATCTCGGGCCGCTTCTGCAGTGCCTCGCCGTAGAGGGCGTCCGGGCGGTCCACGGGCGGGGGCGACAACGGCGCGAGCAGATCTTCGCCGATCAGGTACGGCGCGTCGCTCTCGTCGTGCAGCAATGTCCGCAGCCGCTCCCCGGCGACGATGCCGGCGTTCGTCGTTCTCTCGTTCAGCAGCTCCGCGCTCGCGACCGCCGACTCGGCGCGCAGCACCTCCACTTCCGGCATGCGCCCCGCGTCGCGGCCGGCGCGCGCGAGCTCGAGGTGGCGGCGCGATTGCTCGACGGACTGCTCCGTCACCGCCTGCTGCATGAGCACGCGGGCCCACGAGTAGTAGAGGAGCTTCGCCTGCGCCGCGACCGTGCGACGCGTCGCTTCCCGGGTGATCGCGGAGGCTTCCTCGGAAGACAGCGCCGCATCGTGCGTCTGACGGATGCGCAGGAGATAGTCGGACAGAGGGACCGTCACGTTCGCTTGCAGCATGTAGTTGTCGAGGATGACGGGGAACGTCACGGGAAACGCGACGATTGGCCCCGTGATCGGAGTTCTCGGGGAGAGCGTCTGATCCGCGGGAGCCGCGACGGTGCCGAGGGTCGGCGGCGTGATCGGCGAGAGCCGCGTGTAGCGCGCGGTCAGGGTGAGCCGCGGGTAGTAGCCGACGTTCGAACGAGTGACCTCCGCCGCTACCGAATCGACGTCCGCGGCGCGCGAGCGATCCTCGGGGCTCGTCTGCACGGCGCGACGCGCCACGCGCTCCGACGTGAGCCCTCCGGGTTGCGCCACGCGATCGCGAAGCCGCTTCAGGAGATCCTCGGCGCCGGGCGCGGCGGGGACGACGTTCGGCGGCGGCGGCGTGTCAGGGGCGGCGCTCGCGACGCGGGTCAGCGTCGCGAAGGATAGCGCGACACTGAGTACCCACGGCGCTCGGCGAGAGACGAGCGCGATTCGCTCGATGGACAGGGACGGGACGAGGTGACGCTTCATGATGATTCTCCCCTGGCGGGGTTCCCCCCGACGCCTTTCAAAAGGATGCCGAGCATGCGCTCCGAGCTCTTGACGGCGTCGCTCGCCGAAGGAAACGGCGAGCGGCTCTCCATGGCCCTGAAGATGAGCTGCCCGGGTCCGCCGAGCACCATCATCGAGATGACGAGGAAGATGGGCGGAATGCTGCCGTCGAAGGTTCCGTCGGCCAGGCCATCTCGAACGAGCACGAGGAGCAGCGGCAAGTGCCCGTTCCGGAACCGCTCGACGATCCGGTCGAGCCGCGTCGACGACACCAGCGCCTCGCGAAGTACGAGCCGCACGACCATCCTTTCGTCGTCGGAGAGCGCGCCCACGCGGGCGTACAGGCGCCGGATACGTTCGGGGACGGGCAAGCTCGGCTCGAGCGCCTGCAGGAGATCCGCCAGCACGACCTGGTACACCTCTTCCACCACCGCGAGGAACAGGTCGTCCTTGGTCGGGAAGTAGTAGTAGACCATCCCGATGCTCGTCCCCGCGTCGTCGGCGATGCGACGGAGCGAGGCGCCGTCCACCCCTTCCGAGAGGAAACGCTCCCGCGCCGTGTGGAGCACGCGAGTCCGGATATCGCTGCGAGGACGCGCCATCAGCCGAGCTTCTTCTGGAAGCGGGTGGACGCGATGGTGATGAGCGCGATCAAGATCCCGGTCAGCCACACGAGCTCCGAGCGGACGTCTGCGAATCCGCCGCCCTTCAGGACGATGGTGCGGACGATGCGAAGGAAATGCGTGAGCGGAAGCGCCGTGGAGAGGATCTGCGCGCCGCGCGGCATGCCCTCGAACGGGAACATGAACCCCGATAGGAGGATGTTCGGGAGCAGGAAGAAGAAGGACATCTGCATGGCTTGCTGCTGCGTCTTGGCGACCGTCGAGAACACCATGCCGATCGCGAGATTGGCGGCGATGAACACGAACGCGAGCGCATAGAGGAGCGAAAGCGACCCCGCGATGGGCACGCGGAAGATGGTGTAGCCGGCCGTCAGGATGAGAGACATCTGCAGATAGCCGATGACGATGAACGGCAAGATCTTCCCCACGACGAGCTCCGCGCTCCGGATCGGGGAGACGATGAGCTGCTCCAGCGTGCCGCGCTCGCGCTCGCGTGCGATGGCCATGGCCGTCAGCATGACCATCGTCATGGTCAGGATCACGCCGACCAGCCCCGGCACGACGTACACCGCCGTTCGGATCTCAGGGTTGTACCAGGTGTTCACCTCCAGCCCGAGCAGCTCGCCGGCGCCCGGTCCCAGGCGCTTCACCACGAGCCCGAGCGCGTCCGACTGGATGAGCGACGCCGCGGTGTTGGTCGCGCTCGCGACGGTCTGCGGATCGGAGCCGTCGACGATGAGCTGCACGCGGGCCGGACGGCCGCTGGCGAGCGCCGAGCCGAAGCGCGGCGGGATGACGAGCGCGACCTTGGCCGTGCCCTGACGCAGGGCGCGCACGATCTCGTCGTAGCCGCGCACGCTGCCGAGCAGGTCGTAGAAGCCGGTGGCACGCATCCGCTCGGCGAGCGACCGCGACGCGGCGCTGGCGTCCTGGTCGAAGATCACCGTCGGCATGTGCCGCACGTCCGTGTTGATCGCGTACCCGAAGAGCAGGAGCTGCAGGAGAGGGAGCACGATCATCATGGCCAGCGTCGGTCGGTCGCGGCGAAGCTGGATCAGCTCCTTCCAGGCGATCGCGAGGGGGCGCGCGAACATCTCAGGAGCTCCGCGTCTCGGTGCGGCCCTCGTGGCGCACCATGGAGACGAACGCGTCCTCGACGGTGACTCGCGAGGAGCGCAGCCGGCGAGCGGCGATGTCGCGGGCTGCGAGCACCTCGGCGATCAACGTTTCCGGATCGGCGATGCCGCGCGTTGCGACGCGAAGGAGCGGACCGTAGTGGGAGACCTCGTCGACCTCGGGGCGGGCACGCAGCGCGTCCGCGGCCTCGGTCGCACGCTCTGCCTCGAGCTCCACGACGCGCAGACCGCGGCGCTCGACGATCTGTTCCGGGGTCCCGGTATCGAGCAGTTCCCCGCTGAAGATGAACGCGAGGCGATGACACCGTTCGGCTTCGTCCATGTAGTGCGTCGTCAGGAGCACCGTCGTGCCGCCGGCGGAGAGGCGGTAGATCTGGTCCCAGAACTCACGACGGCTGACGGGGTCGACGCCTGCCGTGGGCTCATCCAGGAAGAGGAGCGGGGGCTGGTGAATCGTCGCGCTGGCGAGCGCGACGCGCTGCTTCCATCCGCCGGATAGCGTGCCCGCGATCTGTCCCCTTCGCTGGCCGAGCCCCGTGGAGGCGAGCACCTCCGCGATCCGCGCGTGCCGGCGCGCGCGCGGCACGCCGTAGATGCCAGCATAGAACCGCAGATTTTCCTCGACGGTCAGGTCCTCGTACAGGCTGAACCGCTGGGTCATGTACCCGATGCGCTCCTTGATGCGCTCCGCCTGCGTCGCGATGTCGAAGCCCACGACCGTCCCGCCACCGCTCGATGGATCGAGGATGCCGCACAGCATGCGGATGGTCGTCGATTTTCCGGCGCCGTTCGGGCCGAGCACGCCGAAGATCTCGCCGGGCGACACGCTGAGCGACACGTCGTGAACGGCGACGAGGGCGCCGAACGAGCGCGAGAGCCGATCGGTAACGATGACGGGGTCGCCCCCTGGTGCGTGGGCCACGGCGGCACTCATCTGGCGGGCGCCCCCGCGTGAGAGAACGCCACGAAGGCAGGAACACCGGCGTGCAATCGCTCCGTTGCATCGTCGATGCGCACCCGGATCCGGACCACGATGTTCGGCCGCTCGCGTTCGCTGAAGAGGTACCGCGGCGTGAACTCCGTGCGCTGCGCAATGGTCTCTATGACGCCCGCCAACGGCGCCCCGTCACCGTCGACCCGCACCTCCGCGCGCACACCGACCTTGAGCCCGGTGAGCCTTCCCTGCGGGACGAACACGTCCGCGAATGGATGCTTGGTGTCCCCTAGCGTCACGACCGGCGTCCCTGCGGCGACGAACTCCCCCGTCTTCACGTGCACGTCGAGGACGGCTCCGTCGACGGGCGCGACGAGCACGTGCCGCGCAATGCGCTCGTCCTCGAGCTGCACGGCGGCCTTGGCGGCTCCCACGCGGGCCTCGGCGGCGGCACGCTCCTCGGTGCGAGCACCCTTCAGCAGCTCCATGAGTCGCTGCTCCACGGACTGACGTTCGCCGACGGCTTGCTCGAGTCGCCCTTCGAGATCTTCGACGGCCGCGTCAGTCGACGCGTTGCGCGCGCGCAGAGCTCGCTCGCGCTCCAGGTTCTTGCGCAGCAGATCCTCCGAGGCGCGCGCAGCCCGGAGCTGGGCCTGCATCGAGCGAATCTGCTCCCCGCGGCTGCCCGCTTTCAAAAGCGCGAGCGATGCCTCTGCCGCTTCCTGATCGCTCGTGCGGGCCGCGCGCATCGTGGTTTCGAGCTCCGCATCCAGGGCCGCTAGATTCTGGCCTGCATGCGCAATCGCCCCGCGTACCGTACCGACGCTGCTCACTCGTCCTGGCAGCTCGAAGCCAAGGACGCGCTCGTCGAACTCGACGACGCCCTGGTAGCGCTCCTCGATCTCTGCCGAGACCGCATGGCATCCCGCAGTACCCCCCGCCCCGAGCAATAGCACGGCGGCCCATTTCTTTATCATTCGTATGATAATAAACCTAAGTGACTGATATGCAACCAAGATATTCTTGGCCATATGGAGTCGGCACCGTTCGGGGCGTCGACGGCGCCCTCGCCAAGGGCGAATCAGCCGCAGAAGCCCGCCCTCCGTGCCGCTCCTGTCGCGGCAGGATGATTTCTAGCAACTCGATACTCGCGCTCCCGAGTGGAGCGTCATGGACGGTCGAGTGTACTTACGCGTCATGGTGCTGGTCGCGAGCGCGCTGCTGCCGGCTTGCCGGCCCGCCACGCGTCTGGTGACGGCGGCCGCCGAGCGGGTGGGCTGCCACGATCCCGACGTGGCGTTCAGCGACGTCGAGACGAAGGGCACGCGGAGGGAGTGGGCAATGGAGTGCGCGAGCGAAGCCTGGCGTTGCAGCGGTACCACGGAGGCAGACGCGTCGTGCGTTCGTGACCCCGTTCCTCGAATGGGGGGGGTCGCCGGGGCGACGGGATCGGCGTCGTGGAGAGCCTACGAGTCGGCGTGCGGCGTCAGCGTCGATTTTCCGGGAACACCAGTTCGCTCGACGACCGAGGTGCGCGTGCAAGGCGAGACGAGCGCGATCGAGACGGAGACGTTCGAGCCGGAGGGGACGAACGCCATGATGGCCGCCACGTGCACCACGATTGGTCCCGCGCACGAGGGCGTCGTCGCGCTGCTGGATCTCACTCGCAACAGTGTTCTCGCGGGGGCAGGTGCAGTGCTCCTGGAGGAGCAGGCGAGCATCGGTGGCCGTGAGTTGCGGTTCTCCGTGCACGATCGCGAAGCCCTGGCGCGATTCGTCATCGTGGGCGATCGATTGCTGTCACTGGTCGTCGGACCGGTCGACGCGTTCCCAGCAGAGGGAGCGCGGCGCTTCCTGGATAGCCCGCGGCGCCTGCTCGCCGTAGAAGCCGGCGTCGCCGCCTCCGCGCAGGGTAACAAGGGACCGTGACGCCCCGCGCAGGCATGGTATTGAGCGGTCAGGGAGCGTCAGTTGATCGCGACGGCGGGTGCGGAACGGCTCGGGCGGTACTTCGTGGAAGCGCGGCACGCCGTCGTGTTCACCGGCGCCGGGATCAGCACCGAATCCGGGATCCCGGATTTCCGTTCCCCCGGCGGCGTCTGGACGAAGTACCGGCCCATCGACTTCGGCGAGTTCATCGCCTCGGCGGAGGCACGACGCGAAGCGTGGCGGCGTAGGTTCGGCGCGGCCAAGGTGCTCGACACGGCGCGCCCGAACCAGGGACACGCGGCCATCGCAGACCTCGTGCGCCGGGGGCGCGTCGCAGCGGTGATCACCCAGAACATCGATGGACTGCATCAGGCGAGCGGCGTCCCGGAAGAGAGGGTGATCGAGCTTCACGGCAACACGACCTACGCGGCGTGTCTGTCGTGCGAGAAGCGGTACGAGCTCGCCGAGCTCCGCGTGCGCTTCGAGGCCGAAAGCGAAGCGCCCCTGTGCGGTTGCGGCGGGTTCATCAAGACCGCGACCATCTCCTTCGGGCAAGCGATGCCGGAGC
>CAYUAW010000030.1:14762-24857 GCA_964442485.1 uncultured Polyangiaceae bacterium | reverse complement strand
TGCGGTTGACGTTCCTGGTGGCGCACGAACGCGTCACCGGCCCATCCTATCCGGTCGCTTACCGGGACAGCCGCTACGCGGCGCCGCGCATCACGTCGAGCTCGTGCTGCATGCGCGTTCGCACCTCCGCGAGGAGGCGCTTGTAGTCGTTGTCTACGCTCTCCGGGGCGACGGGCGCGAGAATGCGCACGACCACCGGGCGCGGGCGGATGAAGAGCTGCTTCTTCGGCAGGATCACCTGCGTACCATCCACCACGACGGGCACTATGGGAACGTGATTGCGAACGGCGAGACGGAAGGCGCCGGGATAGAACGGGATGAGGTTACCGTTCGGCGACCGCGTGCCCTCGGGAAACACGAAGAGGCTGTGGCCCTCCTTGATGCGGCGCTGGCAGGTACGGACCATCCGCATGATGCTCGGCAGGTAGCCACGGCGCAGCGGAACGTAGTGGTTCAACCACATGTTCCAGCCGAGGAACGGCACGTAGAAGTTCTCGACCTTGCTCACCCAGAGGAAGGGCATGCGCAGCGCGAACACCGCCAGGATGTCGACCATGGATTGATGGTTCGACACGTAGATGCAAGGACCGGCTGCCTCGGCGTGCTCGCGCCCTTCCACGGTGACGCCCGCGAGTGGAGCCCACGCCAGATAGTGGGCACCCCAGCGACACGTGTACCAGTGGAGCGCACGACGCTTCGGATCGAAAGGCGCCGTCACCGCGAAAATGAGCAGCGCCGGCACGAAGAACAGCGCGCACGTCGAGAGAAGGTACGGCCAGTAAAGCAGGTTGTAGATGAACAGGACGAAGCCCGTCGGCGCGCCGTCGTCGCCGGGATGCTCGACGGTGACCAGGGATCGTTCCATGAGAGCGCCTAGCGCCCGGTGGGCAAGTGCTTCGTCCCGCGATCTTCGAACTCGCGCAGGCGCTCGCCCGTGTAGATCTGGCGCGGACGGTGGATGCGATCGTCCGGGCCCATCTTCTGCTCCCTCCAGTGAGCAATCCAGCCCGGCAGGCGTCCGAGCGTGAACATCACCGTGAACATCTCCGTGGGGATGCCCATCGCGCGGTAGATTATGCCGCTGTAGAAATCCACGTTCGGGTAGAGCTTGCGCGCGATGAAGTACTCGTCCTTCAGCGCGTGCTCTTCGATCTTCTTCGCGAGGTCCAGCAGCGGGTCGTGGATGCCCAGCTGGGCGAACACCGCGTCGCAGGTCTTCTTCAGGATGGACGCGCGAGGGTCGAAGTTCTTGTACACGCGGTGACCGAAGCCCATCAGCCGGATCTTCGATTCGCCCTTCTTCACCTGCTCGAGGAAGCGCTCGATGTTGCCGCCATCTTTCTGGATCTCCTCCAGCATCTCGATGACGCTCTGGTTCGCCCCGCCGTGCCGGGGGCCCCAGAGGCCGCAGATGGCCGCGGACAGTGACGCGAAGAGATTCGCTCCACTGGAGCCGACCATGCGCATGGTCGACGTGCTGCAGTTCTGCTCGTGATCCGCGTGCAGGATGAGGAGGAGGTTCAAAGCGTCCTCGAGCACGGGGTTGACCTCGTACTCCTCGGCGGGGACCGCGAACATCATGCGGAGGAAGTTCCCCGGCCAGGAGAGGTCGTTGCGCGGATAGACGAAAGGCTGCCCCACGCTCTTCTTGTGGGCGAATGCGGCGATGGTCTTTGCCTTCGCCAGGATGCGCAGGATGTTGCGGTCGATTGTCTCGTCCGTTTCCGGATAGAAGCTCGACAGCGACGCGAACATTGCAGCCATGATCGCCATGGGGTGCGCGCCCGCCGGATACCCCTCGTAGAACTTCTTCATGTCCTCGTGGAGGAGGGTGTGGCGGTTCATCGACTCGCGGAACTGCTTCAGCTCTTCCACCGAGGGGCGCTTGCCGTAGATGAGGAGGTAGCAGACCTCCGTGAAACGAGCGCGCTCGGCGACCTGCTCGATTGGGTACCCGCGGTAGCGCAGGATCCCCTTCTCCCCGTCGATGAAACAGATGGAGCTCTGACACGAGCCTGTGTTGCCGTACCCGGGATCGAGCGTGATGAGGCCGGTCTTGCTCCGGAGATCGCCGATGACGATCCCCTTCTCGCCCTCAGAGCCCTCCAGCACGGGAAACTCGTATTCTTTTCCCTCGAAGATCAGCTTTGCTTTGCTCATGTCGGGACAGACTCTAGATGACGCCCCGCGATTCGGCAACGGCCGGCTGGCGGCGATCGAGGCTCCCATCAGGCCGGCTCGCGCAGAATCGCGAGCCGAAACATTTGCGTGATGCTGCGATGAACCGAGCGCTGGTTCGTCGAGCCCAGCACTACCCGAGCCGGCGCAAATGGAAGCTCTTCGGCCGCGTCAGCGTCTCGTAGCCGAGCCGCGACAAGGTGCAACCCCGGCCCGAGTCCTTCACACCCGTCCAGGCGAGCGCCGGATCGAGATAATCGCAGCGATTCTGGAACACGGTCCCGACCTGAAGCTCCGACCCGATGCGCGCGGCAGCGGATTCGTCGCTGGTCCAGATCGCGGAAGTGAGGCCGTAAGGACTGTCATTGATGAGCCGGACGGCTTCGTCGTCGCCGCCGACCTTCATGACGCCCACGACGGGGCCGAAGGTCTCCTCGGTCATGACCCGCATCGTGTGGTCGACGCCGACCAGCACCTGCGGCGCGAGGTACGGCGTTCCAGGAGAATCCGCTGCGAATGATTTCGCGTCCACGAGAGCGCGCGCACCGCCGGCGATGGCTTCGGCGATCTGGGCGCGCACGAAGTCCGCGGCGCTCGCTCGCACGAGCGGGCCCAGATTGACGGAAGGGTCCAGCGGGTTGCCGAGCCGGTACTGCCTCGTGAGGGCGACGTATCCCTCGACGAAGCGATCGTACAGGGCCGCATCGACGTAGATGCGTTCGATGCCGCAGCACGACTGCCCGCTGTTGAAGAATGCCCCGTCCACTAGGTTCTCGATGGCGTGCTCGAGGTTCGCATCGGCGCGTACGTACGCCGCATCCTTGCCCCCGAGCTCGAGCCCGACCGGGATGAAGCGCCGGACCGCGTGTTGCTGAATGAGGTGCCCGACGCGGACGGAGCCGGTGAATGCGACGAAGTCGACGCCCGGCGTCTCCACGAGCTTGTCCGTGTCCTCGTCCGTCGTGTGCAGAAACTGGAGCACTCCGTCCGGCGCTCCCACCTCGCGAAACGCTTCCACGATGCGCTCGGCGGCGAGCGGCGTCTGCGGTGAATGGCGCAGGAGCACGGTGTTGCCGGCGAGCAGCGCCGGGACGACCGAATTGACGGCCGTGAGGAAGGGATAGTTCCACGGCGCGATGGCGAGCACGACGCCGAGCGGTTCGCGACGAATGAACCGTGTGAAGCCCTCCTTCTTTCCGACGTCGACGTCCGCCAGCGCTTCCTCGGCCACGCTCGCCATGTAGCGCGCGCGCTCCTCGAATCCGCGGACCTCGCCCGGGGACTGCGAGATCGGCCGGCCCATCTGCCGCGTGATCTCCTCGGCGAGGACGTCGCGCTTCTTCACGAAGGCGTCGACGGCCTTCGTGACGAGAGCGACGCGGTCCTTCACCGGCACGTGCTTCCAGCCCTTCTGCGCGGCGACGCCTCTCTCGAGCGCAGCCCTCACGTCGGCCGGCCGCGCGTAGGCGCGTGCGACGACCTCCGTGCCATCGATGGGAGAACGCGTCGAGAAGCCTTCAGTCGTCATGGGTTCCTTCTTCGAGGATGAGGGCGCCGGGGTTCATGAAGTTCTCCGGATCGAGCGCGCGCTTCATGGTGCGAAGGAGCGTCACGCCGCCGTCGCCGAGCTCCGAACGAAGCCATTCGCGCCGGATGCGCCCGATCCCGTGGTGATGCGCGATGCCGCCGCCGCCGTCCACGGTCGCGCGCATCACACGACGCCAGCACTCGAGGTACGTCGCCTTCATATCGCTGCGCTCGGGAGGGCACGCCGCGAAGGTGAAGTAGAGGTTCAGCCCCGAGCGATAGGCGTGCGAGCTGTGTGCCGACGCGGTGAGCATCCCCGGCACCTCGGCGAGCGAGGCCAGCGCGGCACGGTAGATCCCGCCGATCTTGTCCCAGGTGGCCGCGATCTCGATGGTGTCGAGCACGACGCCGTTCACGAAGAACTGCTCGAAACTGGGGACGTGGTTGCGCTCCGAGAGCCAGTGCTCGGCCGCCTCCGGCGGTGCGGGCTCACCCTTGCCTCGCCGGGCGATCTCCTCGATTAGCGCAGCTTCCGCTTCCACCTTCGCCCCTGCTCCCTCGTGGACCAGGACGAGCAGGCAGTCACCGGAGCGCGAGTACTTCGAGAACATCCGGTCGGACTCGATGGTGTCGTACTGGCGAAGGACGGGCGGCTCGAGGCCGCGCTGCAGGATCTCCCGCTGGATCTCGAAACCCGCGTCCATCGAAGGAAGGTAGAACGCCGCCCCGAGGCGCCGCTCCGGGGCGCGCCGGACCGACAAGGCGACCCCGGTGACGACGCCGAGGGTCCCCTCGCTACCGAGCAGCACATGCCGCAGATCCGGGCCTGCCGAGGCGCGCGGCGTGCGGCGCGTCTCGACGACGTCGCCGTTCGGCAGCACGGCCTCGAGCGCGAACACGATGTCCTCGATACAGCCGTACGCCGTGGAGAACTGCCCGGCAGCGCGCGTCGCGATCCAGCCGCCGACGCTGCTGATGCCGATGGACTGCGGGTAGTGGCCCAGGGTGAGCCCGCGCGCGGCGAGAGCGCTCTCCGCGTCGGAGCCGCGCACCCCGGCGTCGAAGGTCGCGACCAGGTTGTGCTCGTCCAGCTCCCGCACACGGCTCATCCCGCCCATGTCGAGCACCACGGTGTGCTCCGACGCCAGCACGCCGCCACACACGCCGCTGCCGAGCCCGTACGGTACGAGCGGAGCGCGCGCAGCCCTGCAGACATTCACCACCGTGACGACATCCGACAACTCCTCTGGCCGCACCACGCAGGCCGGCAGCGGCTCGCGGATGCCGTTCACGTCAGCGAGCTGCGAGAGCACCCAGAAGTCCCGGCGCTTGCCCCTGCGGCTCGCTTCGTCGACGAGCACCTTGTCCGGCCCGAGGATCTTGCGGAGCTCTTCGACGACCATCGTGACAGCTCTAACGCCGGCGGCGTGAGGCGACAATGACGGACCACCCCCGCCCTCGCGCGGAGGCCGCTTCGGCCGAGCACGAGGGCCTGGGGGTGGTGGGCCGGCTTTCGCGCAGCGAAAGCGGACCGGTAGGGGGCAGCCCTCGCTTCTCTGCTTCTCTTCTACTCTTCGCTCATTTGCTGGGAACGTCGCTAGTTCGCAGCTCTCGCTTCAGAAGCTTGCCCGTGACGCTGCGCGGGAGGTCTTCGCGGAACTCGACGTGGCGGGGCACCTTGTAGGCAGCGAGGTGCTGCCGGCAGTAGTCGGTGAGCTCCTTCTGCTCCATGGATTCCCCTGGCCGGAGCACGATGAAGGCCTTGACCGACTCGCCCTGGTAGGCGTCGGCGATGCCGACCACGGCCGCGTCGAGCACCTTCGGGTGGCGCAGGAGCACGTTCTCCACCTCGATGGGGTACACGTTGTAACCGCTGACGAGGACCATGTCCTTCTTGCGGTCGACGATGGTGTAGTACCCGTCGGCGTCGATGCGCGCGAGATCGCCGGTGTGGAACCAGCCGCCGCGCATCGCCTCTGCGGTCTCCGCCTCGCGTCTCCAGTAGCCCTTGAAGACGTTCGGGCCCTTCGCGATGATCTCGCCGACCTCTCCCGGAGCGACGTCGCGGTCTTCGTCGTCGACCAGACGGATGGTGACGCCTGGAATGGCCGGCCCGACGGTGCCCGGCTTGTTGAGGTGGCCGGCGGCGTTGGAGCAAAGGGTCGGAGCCGTCTCGCTCAGGCCGTAGCCCTCGCAGATCTCGACGCCGGTGAGCTCCTTGAAGCGCTCGAGGATCACGACGGGCAGAGGAGCAGCGCCGGAGAAAGCCATGCGGAGCGACGAGAGATCGACCTTGCCCACGTCGGGGGAATTCACGATGGCGAAGTACATGGGCGGCGCCCCGTAGAAGATGGTGACCCGATGCCGCTCGACGAGGCGCATGACGCGTTCCGCGTCGAAGCGAGTGACGAGCACGAACGGCGTCACGGCGAGGAACGAACGATTCAGGGCGAGGTTCAGCGCGTAGGCGTGGAAGAGCTGGAGCACGAGGAGCATCACGTCCTCCTCCAGCGAGGGAACGTTCGCGAGATCCTTCATCGAGTCGATCACCGAAAGGACGTTGGTGTGGGTCACCATGGCGCCCTTCGGCTTGCCCGTGGTGCCGGACGTGTACTGGATGAAGGCGGTCGCGTCGGGCTCGATGGAGACCCGTGGACGCGTGCCGGGGCGAGCCGCGAGCTCGGCGAAGTCCGTCAAGCCGGCGATGGCCGCGGGTCCGACGGCGATCACCTCGCGCAGAGCGGGAAAGCCGTCGCGCCGGGTGGTGAGCTTCTCCACGAGGTCGCCACGAACGAACGCGACGACAGCGCCCGAATCCGAGACGATGTGCTCCATCTCGTCGGCGGTGTACATCACGTTGGTCGGCACCAGGATCGCGCCCGCGCGGATGATCCCCTGGTAGATCTCGATGAACTCGGGGCGGTTGTCGACGTGCACGACGACGCGATCGCCCGTCTTCACGCCGAGGCCGACGAGCGCGCTCGCGATGCGGTTCGCCTGGTCGTCGAGCTGGCGATAGGTGATGCGCCGCTCTTCGAAGTAGATCGCGACCCGGTCCGGGGCGAGGGCCATGGCGGGACGAAGGACGTCCGCCAGCGTTTCAGTGTCCTTCTTCTCACGGACTGACGTGCACTTTTCGGCCCACGGGCTCAGTGACATTCTCACCTCTGTCTCGGGTTCGTGGCGCAATTCTTAGCACCGAACACCGGCGCCCAGCCGGCTGGTCACGAGCCCTCGCGCCAGATTTTCCGCCACACCGCTTCCGGAAGAGTTCAGCTTCGGTGTTAAGTTCGCCCCGAATGGGCCTGGGTCACGACGTCGATCTGATCGCCGGTGGGCTCTCCAGGATTTTGCATGGGCTCCGGGGCCCCAAAGAGAACACCGCCAGCGAGCTAGCCCCCTACTTCGACCAATCGCTGGCCAAGCTGAATCCCGAGCCGCCACCGCTCTTGGCCGTTCGCGCGCATGACTCCATGGCGTCGCGTCTGCTCCGGACGACCACGCTCTCCTGGCCGAGCGCGCACCCTATTCTGTCGCCCGCCTACGCGAGGCGTCACGCGACCGAGTACCGGTGTAATCAGACGGCCTACGCACGGTGGCTCCGCCCCGAGCGCCGACAGCGGCGTGGGTGCCTCGTCTACATTCATGGCTGGCTGGAGCCAGGCTCGTGGGTGGAGGAGGCTTTCGTGTTTCCGCGCTGGCTGCGGCACCTGGACGTGGACATCGTTCACGTCTCGCTGCCCTTCCACGGGAGGCGCAACACGCGGAGCGCGCTCTTCTCCGGCGAGTTCTACTGGACGGCGGATCTGGTCCGCTCCTTCGAGAGCATCCGACAGGCGCTGTGGGACGTCCGGTCGATGATGGGGTGGCTGCGGCGCCAGGGCTACGAGCAGGTGGGCGCGACGGGGATCAGCCTCGGCGGGTCGCTCGCGATGCTTCTCGCCTGCCTCGAGCCTACCCCCGACTACGTGATCCCCATCGTCTGTCACCTGATGCTCGCGGAGGCGGTCGAGAACGCCGCAATCCTGTGGAGGCTGAAGCGCGACCTCGGACGATGGGGTATCGACGAGCCGGCGCGCCGGGAGATCTTTCGGCGCGTCGGGTTCGATGACGCCGTCCCGGTGCTCGCCCCCGAGCGGCAGCTGTGGGTCGAGGCGCGAGACGACGCGCACATCGATCCCGCGCTCGTCCGTCGTCAATGGGAACGGTGGCGAAGGCCGGAGCTTCACTGGATCACTGGCGGTCACATGACATTTCCCGCACATCTTCCGGAGATCACGGACAGAATGAAGACTTTCCTGCGCCAGAACGTCCCGTTCGCCTGACGCCCTACCCTGAAAGATCGACCATGGGAGATCCGCTCTTTCATTACGGCGCTCGCCGGCTCGCCTCGATGATCGAGCAGGGCGAGGTCACCTCTTCGGCGGTGGTGGGCGCACACATCGACCGGATCGAAAGCGTGAACCGACTGCTCAACGCCGTGGTGGTGAAGCGCTACGAGCACGCCCGCGAGGAAGCGCACGAGCTCGATCGCAAGCTCGCGGCGGGCGAGCGGGTGGGCCCGCTTCACGGCGTTCCCATCACGCTCAAGGAATGCCTCGACTTCGCGGGGCTGCCGAGCACGTTCGGCGTCATCGCACATCGCCACGACTTTCCAGGAAGCGACGACCCGTACGTGGCACGCCTTCGGCGCGCAGGCGCGGTCGTCGTCGGTAAGACGAACGTCGCACAGCTTCTGATGTTCCTCGAGACCGACAATCCGCTCTACGGGCGCACGCAGAACCCCTGGGCGCTCGATCGCTCTCCGGGCGGCTCCTCGGGGGGTGAGGCGGCCATCATCGCGGCGCTCGGGTCGCCGCTCGGGCTCGGCACCGACCTTGGCGGCTCGTCGCGCAACCCTGCAGCGGCGTGCGGCGTGGTCGGTTTCAAGGCGACGGCCGGCAGGCTGCCGGATCTCGGTCGCGGCAGCATGCCAATCGGACAGCTCGCCATTCAGAGCCAGCTCGGCATACTCGCTCGCCATGTCGAGGACGTCGTCCTCGCCCTCGAGCTCGCGAACGGAGGCCAGAAACCCGACGATGGTCAACCGCTCGGCGATCCTCGAGCCGTGGAGCTCTCGAAGCTCACCGTCGGCTACTACGTGAACGACGGCTTCCTCCCCGCGTGCGGCGCCGCGGTCCGCGCGGTTCACGAGGCCGCCGAGGCGCTCGAACGGCGCGGCGCCAGGGTCGTCGCGTTCACGCCGCCCGGGATCATGGAGGCGCTATCGCTTTTTCACGAGATCCTCGCCGGAGACGGCGGCCGTGGGATGCTTCGCTTCCTCGACGGTTCACCGCAGGACTTCAGGATCAAGCGCCTCACGGCGCTGGCGTCGGCTCCGCGGCCCTTGCTCTCGCTTCTGCTCCCGGTCATGCGGCTCACGAGGCGACGAAAGCTCGAATCGCTATTGCACGCGTATGGACACCGCGACACCGGCAGCCACTGGGAAGCGGTCGCGTCGCTCACGAGCTATCGGGCGCGGGTCCTCACGGCGCTGGACCGCGCCGCAGCTGGTCCGATCGACGTGCTGCTCTCCCCCGCGAGCGCGCTACCTGCCGTGCGGCACGGCGCGACCGCTGAGCTCGGCATCATGGGAGCGTACACCGCGATCTACAACGTGCTCGGGTATCCGGCAGGTGTCGTGCCGTTCACCCGCGTGTTCGAGTCCGAACAGATGGCGACCGAGCGAAGCTCGGATCGGATGGATCGGGCGGCGCTAGAGACGGAGCGCGGGTCGGCGGGGCTACCCATCGGCGTGCAGGTGGCGGCGCGTCCCCTGCGCGAGCACGTCGCCCTGGCAGTGATGAGCGCGCTCGAGCAAGTCGCCCTCGAGCGCTCGGATCGACCAGGCGCGGAAGCGCTGCCGTCGCTCTTCCGCTGAAGCTTACGGCGCGAGGAAACTCCGGAGCAACACGACGTCGTAGCCGGGCGTCGCTTTCCGTCCGCCCTCGTAGCGCGCGAGGATCGCGGTGAGCTCGCCTGCCCTGTACTCGGTCGCGTCATAGCCCTTGATCGCCGAGATCTGGATCGGCACCCAGACGCTCGTGAGGCCGAGCGAGTCGTTCGGATCCTTGGGCGTGTAGCGGATGGGCAACTCGCAGCCCTCGGGCGTGATCGCGCCGATGTTTCCAGTGAAGAGCACCCACTTGCCCTTCGCGAGCCTGTCGAGCGCCTTCACGGCGTCAGCGTCCTTGCCGCGCTTGAGCTCGAGCTCGTAGAGCTTTCTTTCCAGCTCCTCGCTCGTCAAGAACCCCCTGGCTTCCGGCGCAAGCTGCTCGACGCGCGCCCGCTTCTCCGGCGAGACGATGAGATCGACTGCATCGCGGGGCCTTGCCACGACGGGCTTCGACG
>CAYUAW010000030.1:0-14662 GCA_964442485.1 uncultured Polyangiaceae bacterium | reverse complement strand
CCAGAGAGGATGACCGACGCCGTGGACACCGAGCGCGCGTGGCTCGAACGCGAGCTCTCCGAGTTGCGCACTCGCGAAGCACAGTACCGCGAACGGCTCGGGAAGAAGGAGACGCTCGGGGCACGGCTTCACACGTACGCCGAGTCCCTGCATCAGCTCTTTCGACGACGGCCCCCGTCGCGTGTGGATCTGGCGCGCACTCTGGTGGACGTCGCGCGGCTGTCCGGGCAGGCGCTGGGCATCGACCGTCCCAGTGTCTGGCTGTTCGACCATTCGGGCGAGCACCTGCAATGCATCGTGCAGATCGAGGGCGGCGCGGACGTGGTCGTCGACGGCATCGGGATCAAATCGGCTGATTGCCCCAGCTACGTGAAGGCACTCACCGAAGAGAGCGCCGTGGCCGTGCGCGACGCGCTGGAGGACCCGCGCACCCGCGAGCTCTTGCCGTACCTCCATGAGCACGACATCGGGGCGCTCCTCGACATCCCGATCGTGGTGCCCGGGAGCCTGCTCGGCGTCGTTTGCCACGAGCACGTGAAAGGGCCGCGAACCTGGCAGCGCGAGGAGATAGAGTTCGCCTCCAACGTGGGGCACGTGGTCGCCCTGGCGCTCGAGACGGAGCGGCGCAGCGCCGCGGAGTTGGCGGCGAAGGGGACGGAGGCGAAGTACCGTCATCTGGTCGAGTCGCTGCCGGTCGTCGTGTACTCGTTCGACAGCCGAACGGCGAAGCTCGACTACGTGAGCCCGCGCGCGTCCCAGTTCGGCGCGAGCGCCGAAGAGTTCCTGAAGGCGGGCGCCGAGGGCTGGATCGAGCGCATCTTTCCCGAGGACAGGGGTCCGGTCCTGAGCCGATTCCAGACCGGCGTCGCGCGCGGCTTGCCGGCGGAGATCGCCTACCGCGTCCGCGCTCCGGACGGCTCGACGCGATGGGTCCGCGACACGTGCAGCGTCGTGCGCGACGCCCTGGGAAAGCCCATCGCGATCCAGGGCGTGCTCGCCGACGTCACGGCGCAGGCGGAGTCGGACCTCACCCGCGTGGAGTTCGAACGTCGCTACCGGTCGCTGCTCGAGAACGTCGACCTCCTCGCGGTGACGCTCGGCCCCGACGGGCGCGCCACCTTCGTGAACGACGCCTTCGTGCGCATGAGCGGGTTCTCTCGCGACGAGCTCGTCGGCAGGGACTGGTTCGGGATGATGATCGCGCCGGCCCAGCAGGCGCAGATCCGCAAGCGGTTCCTGGACGATATGAAGAACCGAACCGTGGTGCCGCGCTTCGAGATGGGCGTCGTGACCCGCAGCGGCGACTCGCGCCATCTCATCTGCACGAACACCCTGCTGAAGACGCCGGCCGGCGAGGTCGCAGGTACGGCGACCCTTGCGCTCGACGTGACCGATCGACGGAGGCTCGAGACGGAGCTCCTGCAGCAGACGAAGGTCGAGAGCCTCGGGCGCCTAGCCGCCAGCGTCGCTCACGACTTCAACAACCTGCTCATGGTCGTCATGGCGGAGGTGAACATGCTCGAGCGGGACCTGGGCACGGAGCGCGACGACGCCCGCTTCCGCTCCATCGACGCGGCCCTCGAGCAGGCAGCCGAGCTCACTCGTTCGCTGCTCGCCTACGGCAGAAAGCAGCCTACCGGCCTGCATCGCATCGTCGTGGACGATCTCCTGAGCGGCGCGTTGCCTCTCATCGAGGCAGTAGCGGGCCGCTCGCTGCAGGTGAAGACGTCCCTGCACGGCGACGGAGCCCTCGTACGGCTCGACGACGTCCGCTTGCGTCAGGTCATCCTGAACCTGGTGGGCAATGCCGCGGACGCCACGCGCTCGCACGGCAGCTTCGTATGCGTCGGCACGCACGTCGAGCTGCTCGACGAGGGCGTCGCGCGCAAGTACGGCGTCGCGCCTGGCCGCGAGTTCATCGTGATCAGCATCACCGACGACGGCAAGGGCATGGATGCGCGGACGGTGGCGCGCGTATTCGATCCGTTCTTCACGACGAAGCAGGACGGACGTGGCACAGGTCTCGGTCTGGCGATCACGCAGACCGTCGTCGCCCAGGCCGGTGGCTTCGTCACCGTGGAGAGCGCTCCCGGCGCCGGCACGACGTTTCGCCTCTACCTGCCCACCGTCGACGGCGCGCCGCCATCCATCGCCATGGTGTCGCGCGTCGCCCCCAGATCGGGCAAGAAACGCGTCCTGGTCGTCGACGACGCCGCACCGATCCGCGACTTCGTCGCGGGGCGCCTGGAAGAAGCCGGCTACGAGGTCGTCACCGCCGCGAGCACGCGCACCGCTGCGGAAGCGCTCGGGGCGGAGACGTTCGATCTGCTCCTGACGGACATCTCGCTCCCCGACGGTTCCGGCGCCGTGCTCGCGCGGTCGGCGCGCGTGGTGCGTCCGGACCTGCCCGTGGTGCTCATGTCGGGGAGTGAGGAAATCGACGACGTCTTCGACGCCGCCCTCACGAAGCCCTTCGACGAGCGGGCGCTCCTCGACGCCATCTCGAGAGCCTTCGTGGCTCACGACGTCACCCGTTCCGGTTGAGCTCTCTCTGCCGCCACGGCGACGGTGACGTCGACCGAAACGGCACGAGCACTGAGGGGGCGCGGCGGACGGCCTTCGCCGCCCGCCCGCCGCCGCTACCTGAGGCACATGTTCGAACTGCCCTCGATGCCGCCGCCGAGCGGGTTCGGCATCGAGTGCGCCGGGTACGCGATGATGAAGTTGTAACACATCTCGGCGGTGGTCGACGTGCCGAAGCCCACGGTCTGCGGCGTGTTGTTGGTCCAGGTGCAGGTCGTCGTGAGGGTGTCGCCCGGGTGCACGATGTTCGTGACGGGGTACGCGCGCTGATCGTTGAAGCTGAAGGCGTTGTCCACGACCGTTTCCGTGCCGCCGCCCTTCCTGTTGATGACGGTCTTCATGTGCGAGCCGAGCTTGTGCATGTGCGGCGTGGTCTGCAGGATGTGAATGTCCCCCGTCTGGTTACCGCCGCCCGGCGTGCAGGTGCCGGAGTCGGTCGCCATCACGTTCGCCGGGATGGAGATACCTTCCGTTCCGAGCCAGGTGAGGGTCGCGACGTTCGGAGGGATCTTCGAGGTCATGCAGATTCGCACGCCGCTTCGGTCCTGGGCCGCGGCACCCGTGTTGTTGAAGTAGTGAGTCTCCAGCGTCAAGAACCCACCTACCTTCGGCATCTCGAGCCCCACGCCCGGAGGCATCACGAGCGGATCACCACCAGGCGCCCACCCGGTGATCATCTCCTTGCCGATCTGCAGCCCGATCTCGTCCATGCTGGCGCCGTCCGTGCCGGTATCGCTCTGGATGTGGAAGAGCAACCAGTGGTGCAGCACCTTGTTGTTGTCGATGATCGGCTTCGTGCTGAGCGCCACCATCGTCTTCGTGTAGGGCACCTTGTAGTCGAACTCGTGGTAAAACTCGCTGTTCGCCACGGTGAACGGCGTCGGGTCCTGCGCGAGGGGCGTGTTCGCCTTCCCGTGCCCGACGATGTTGAAGCAATACTCGGCAGTGGGCTCGTCGGGACCGATGGGAGCGGTGCCCGGCGGTTCCTTGATGAAGTAAGTGCCGTCGGGGCTCAGGTACTGCGAAACGTCGATGTTCGTCGGAGCGCCGCCGCCGCCCGGTGGAGCGCCGGCCCCGCCAGGAGGTGCGCCGCCCGCGCCGGAGACGATCGGCGATCCACCGGAACCAGGACCGACTTGCGGTGTGCTCCCCTCGCCCGTCGGCGGCACCCCCCCGATACCGGTCGACGTCGTGCCCCCCACGCCCGTCCCGCCGGTGCGATGCTGAAAGCCGCAATCCGGAGCGCCGTGCGCGACCCAGTCCTCCACGGCCGCTATCGACTGCGCATCGAGCATGCCCGTCGGCGGCATGGGCTTCATCGTGTCCTGCACGCGCGCGCCGACCAGCGTGTAGACGGGGATCGCCGGGTTCGAATGCGACGGCGCGATGAAGTCCTCGTACGTGAGGAGCCCCATGGGCGTGCCGGCGGTTCCTCTGCCGTCATGGCAGCTCGTGCACTTTGCTTTCTGGAAGATCGGCACGGGACAGTTTGCCGCATTGAACGGCGGTGTCATCGCGACGGAGCCAGCAGCCGCCGCGGGAGCGCTCGCGAAACCGCCAACGGCCCCGCCTGCTCCCGTTCCGTTGACGCCATTCGTATCCTGGCCCGTTCCGCCAGATGCCGAGCACCCGACCGCAACCGCCGAGGCGGCGACGACGAACTGCGAAACAAAACGCACGGAACCCAGAGTGCGGCCCAATCGGGTCATGACTTCCACACCTTCTCCTCGTGCGGAGCTCAAGCGTGTTCGCGAGGCACCGCTGTAAGGTTTCTCTTGGTTATCACGCGGCGATGTGTCCGCCAAGGGCCAATAATCGTTGATAAAATCTGTGTTCGACGGAAATTGACTCTGCTGTTGTGTGAGCACACATGTGATGGTGAATGAGGTTCATCCACATGGCTTGTCAGGGTAACGAACGAGCGAAATCGCGCGCCGATGCAATCGAAGTCTCGACGCGATCGACGCGTTTCCTTCAACGCGATCGACGCGTTTGCTTCAACGCGCGACGCGTTCGCTTCAGCACGCAGTCGGGAGCATCACTAGGCCGTCGAGCACCTCGGGCGACAAATGTGAACCGCGAGACGACGTTGCTCGCAGCGCGCGCCGCCACTTCAGCGCGCGACGATCTCGAATGGGCGCATCATCTCGTTGGCGGCGTGCTCGAGCAGGTGGCAATGCCACAGGTAGCGGCCGACATAGCCCTCGAAGCGGACGATGATGCGGGTGATGACACCGGAGTCGGCGCGCACGGTGTCCTTGAAGCCGGCTTCGGCGGGCTCGGGGGGAACGCGCCCAGGGAAGAGCTTCACGACGCCCGAGGTGAGGTATTCATCGGAATCGAAGCGCTGACGATCGAGCACCTGGAAGCGAACCAGGTGCAGGTGGATCGGATGGGTGTCCTCGGTGACGTTGAGGAGCTCCCAGATCTCGACGGAGTCGAGGACGGGCCTCTCGGAGACGGGTTCGGCGAAGCGTTTGCCGTCGAGCAGCATGAGCATCCGATGTCCGGACTCCTCATATTCTCGCAAGCTCAGCCGCCGCGTCTTCGCTGCCATGCCGGGAGAGATGGGCACGAGCTTGCGCAGCACGGCGGGCAGCGCGCCCTTCGGCTCTCGCGGCGCATCCACGGGGTTCACCGCCTCGCTCACCCGGAACTGAAGGAGCTCGAAGGCCTGGCTCGCAAGGACCACGCTGGTGCCGCGAGCGGAAGCGAAGTCGACGATGAGGTCGACGCGCTCGCCGGGGGAGAGCGTGACGGTCTTGACCGACACCGGCGAGCGGAGGAGCCCCTGGTCGCTACCGATCTGCTGGAAGCTCTCGCCGTTCGACAGTGAGAGGTAGAAGAACCGCGCGTTCGAGGCGTTGAGGACACGGAAGCGGTACTTGCCGGGCGACACGTCGAGATACGGGCGAAGCTTCCCGTTCACCAAGAGCGCGTCACCAAACACCTCCGGCACCCACGGCGACTGTGGATCACCTGACGTCGGGTAATGAAGAGCACCGTCCGCGTCGAAGAGTCGATCACAAAGTACGAGCGGGATCTCGCGATCGCCGCGAGGGAGCGGGAGCGCGTCCTCCACCTCGTCCCGCAGCAGGAACACGCCGAAGAGGCCGGCGTACTGGTTCAGCCGCTCGATGCCCATCGCGTGGTCGTGGTACCAGAGCATCGTCGCGTCCTGGCCGTTCGGGTAGTAGGAGGTGAGCGACTTGCCAGGTGGGTACCAGCTCTCCGGGTAGCCGTCGCTCTCGGGTGGAACACGACCGCCGTGGAGATGGACCACGGTGCGAACGTCGGGGCGGTCGGCGCCGGCGCCGCACAGGGTGTGATCGATGGGCAGACAGTGCGTTGTCGGAAGCTCGTTGGACCACTCGACGAAAATGGGCTCACCGCGCCGCGCCTCGATGGTCGGCCCGGGCAAGGTACCGCCGTACGTCCAGAAGCGCGTGGGCGGTACATCCCGGTGGATCGCGAGCGACGCCTCCCGCATCGCGACACGATAGAAAGGGATGAGCGTCTTGCCATCGCGAGGATCGGGACGGCTGCCGGAGGGCTCGAGCACGCGCGGGATGGGCAAGGCGTCAACGAAGCGCGGAAGGGCGTCCGGGTGCAACGGCTTGCGCACCGCGGGCCTCACGTCCCTCGCGGCGGGCCGTCGGGAGGCGTCGCCGCAGAGGTCCGAAGGGCGGTAGCTCGGCTGGGGCCGCGCCTGCACCGCCGAGGGTGCGGACCTGGACGGCGTCGAGCCGCCCGGAGCACGGCGGTCGCAGGCTGGCAGCGCCGCAGTCAGCGGCGCCGCCGCAGCGGCCGCCACCAGCCTCGTTCCGTCACGAAGGAACCGCCGCCGAGTCAGTGTCATCGGCGTTCCGATGCTGCCACGGATGGCAGCATCAGAACGAGAACATGTTCTCGATGGTACCCGCGACCGTGTCGAATGAACCGCCGGTCTGGATGCGCTGCCCTCCGAGCCAGTTGTCCTCCACGAACTTCAGCACGGAGGACTGATCGGTAAGGGTGTGGTCGACGAAGTTCTTCTTCGAGAAGGGGGAGATGACGAGCAGCGGCATGCGCGTTCCGTACCCACAGCGCCCGAGCGCGGGCTTGCCGTCGTTGCCGAGCAGCGGCGTGGCAGGAGCGGCGCCCTTCTGCTGCGCGGTGGTGGAGTTGCAGGACGCGGCACCGTTCAGGACGTCCACCGCGGTGGTCGAAACGTTGACGATCGGCGGCGCCTGGTGATCGTACCAGCCGTCCGAGTCGTCGTAAGCCAGCACGATCGCGGTGCTCTTCCACTCCGGGCTCGCCACCACCGCGTTCACGACGCTGATGATGAACGCCTGCTCGTCGACGGGGTCCGAGTAGCCCGCGTGCCCGTCCTGGAACGCAGGCGCCTTCACGTAGCTGACGGCCGGGAAATTACCCGCCTCCACGGCATCGAAGAAGTCGTGGCTGTCGTACTGGTGGTTCGCGGGATCCTTCGTCTTGCCGTCGGCCTCGAGCGTCTTGCCGATGGCGTCCACCGAGCTCGGCCGTGCGTGCGTCAGGTTCTGCGTGGAGGCGTAATACTGGAAGGGCTGATGATGCGGGATGTAGTCCGCGCTCACCGACGGCACGCCCGGAACTGCAGGAGTCGAGCGCGCGCAACCCGTCGTTCCGTTTGCGTTGGTCAGACCGAGATCGAAGCCTCCCTCGAACCAGCCCCACGTGATGCCCTTCGCGTTCAGCAGGTCGCCAACGTTCGGGCCCTTCATCGTGTTCTGGTCGCCAGCGGTCGAGCAGACGTCGCCGAGCGGGTCGGTGTCGCCGATCATCGTGAAGCCGCCGTTGCCGTCGGCCACGACGTGCGTCGCGGCCATCGTCGTGGGGTCCTTGTTGGTCTTGTCGAAGCCGTTGGTCTGCCCCGAGATCAGATTGATGGCGCCGGGGGTGGAAGGCCCGAAGACCGTCGTCCACGAGTTGTCGTTCATCGCGTACGCCTGCGCGTAGTTCCACAGCGCGGTTACGGTGTTGCCGTCGTAGTACGCCATGACTAGGCCCTTCGTGCTCGCGGCAGCGGGCGAGTTAGGGGGCGGACCCGCGGTGCCCACGGATTTCGGGAACAGATCCATGGCTCCGCCGTGCGTCGCCGCTTGCTCCGGGCTGTAGTTATGGCCCATGTCCGGCGTGCCGCCTTGCGTGGGCCCGAGCCGGAACGGATTCGCGGCGTCCGCTCCATTGGTGGCGTTCGTGAAGTTCGGGTTCGAGCCGACCAGGTCGATGTTGGACAGCGGCGCGAAGCCGTTCATCACGTCGAGGGGCGTCGTCAGGCCGTTCACCTTCGGCGTGCCGGCCGCCGCTTTGAAGGACGTCTCGCCTGCGCCGTTAGCCGCTGTCGGGTACGTCCCGAAGTAGTGATCGAACGAGATGTTCTCGCCGAAGATGACGACGACGTGCTTGATCGGCGTCTTGGTGTCGAACTTCGCTGCCACATCGATGTGGACGACTGGCACCGCAGCATCGGCTTCCGGTCCGCGCGGACCACGGGGGCCGGTCGGACCTGCGTCGCCCGTTGGACCACGCAGTCCGTCCTTCCCGTCCTTGCCATCCATACCCGCCGGTCCTGCCGGTCCTGCCGGTCCCGTTGGACCCGCAGGTCCCGCTGGACCCGCCGGACCCGCGTCGCCTCTCGGACCACGAGCGCCGTCCTTGCCATTCGCGCCGTTGTCACCGGAGCAGGCGGCAATGCAGAGCGCGAGCAGGGAAGCAAAAGGCGTACGAAATGTTCGTAGGAGCATGGAGCGCGGTACCTCGCTGGCGAACGAAAGTCGTCGGTCGGCGGGACAGAATTTGCCAAACCGCGCTCGTCACGACGGCAACACTTGCGCGAAGACGACGACGCGTTCGCGACACGTTCCGCATGCGACCGTGGCGCGCGGCGGAGCACCGGGCTCCGTTCCTGCGCACAAGTATGGAGAGGCCGGTTCACCTGGCTGACGGCGCCTGCGCGCAAGGGAACCACACCGGGAACGCCTCTTGCTACCTTCGTTGGAACCGCTCTCCCGTGAGGTGATCCCTTGGACCGAACTGCACGTTCTCATTCCCGCGCGTGGTCGACCCTGCTCGCATTCCCGCTGATCGCAGGGGTATCGGCGTGCGGCGCCGAATACGCGGACGACGGCTCGGCGAACACCGCCGCGTCACCCCCGTCACAGATCCAGACACCTGATGGACCCGCTGGAGAGCCCGAAGAAGAAGCGCCGCCGCCGCCGTCCCCCGAGCCGACTGCCCCACCGCCACCGCCAGCGTCCGGAGCGACCGCGCCGCCACCGCCGAGCACGCCGCCCCCTCCAGCCGCTGCCGCTCCGCCGCCCGCAGCGGCCGATCCGCGCCCGGTCTACACACCGAACGCCGGAGTCCCGAATGGACAGTGGGTGTACACGGAGGGCTATGGCTGGGTCTGGATGCCGTACGAGCAGGCGTACACGTACGTCACGCCTGCCGACGACGACGCCTACGCGTACGTCTATTACCCGGCGTACGGATGGGAATGGATTCGAGCACCGTGGGTGATCGGCATCGGACCGCGTCCCTATTGGGGGCGCGTCGGTCCGGTTCGGTTCGCGTGGTACGCGCACCCGTGGTTCCACCCCCGGCGCGTCTACTATTACCGGCACCCGTACTCTCGCGGGCGCCGGGGCTATCGCCGCTGACTGCTACCCGGGAACGTCGCCCGCGTCGAACACCTGCAGGATCTCGCCGACGCCTTCCCCGGCGATGTTCATGAAACGGCGTGCCAGGTCGAGCGCCTCTTGCTTCGAACCGACACGGATCAGCGCGAAGCCGTCGATGAGCTCCTTCGTCTCCGCGAAGGGGCCGTCCGTAACGCTGAAGTCGCCGCCGGCGAACTTGACGTGCGTCCCCTTCGTCGGCCGCTGTAGCCCGCCAGTCATCAAGAGCACGCCCTTCTTCGACATCTCCTCGGAAAAGCTGGCGATCGCTGCCATGTGCTCCGGGGTTGGTGGCGTGTTGTGGGTCGCGGTGTAGGTCATCAGGAATTTCACGTCTCTCTCCTCGGTCGGTTCAGTTGCCGGTCGACGCGGCGGCCTGGGTGCTGGTGGACGCCCGCTCCGCGTTTGCCTTCATGGCGGCGAGCCCCTTCTCGAAGTCGCCCCCCACGAGCTTGTCCATGTTCATCACCAGGTGGAACGCTTTCGAGAAGAAGTTGTTCTTCCCGTCCATGGACCAGGTCACCGTACTTCCGGCTGCTGTCGGGGTGAAGACGAAGGTTGCCAGATTGGTCGCCTGGAACGGCTTGATGAACTCGAGCTTGATGGAGATCTTCGAAGGCGCCGCGGCCTCCTCGATCGTCATGCGGCCCTCCCCGGCCTTTCCGTTACCGGCCCACGAATACACGGCGCCGACCCCGGACGGAGCACCCGCGTAGGTGCGCTTCATGTCCGGATCCACCTTCTCCCAGGGCGACCAGCTGCTCCACTGGTGAAAGTCGACCACCTGGGAGTAGGCCCGCTCGGGAGACGCCGCGATCGCGACGGAGCGCTCGACGCGGAACGTGTCCGGCTGCATCGCGATGACCACGGAAAGGACCGCGAGAACGACGACCACACCGATGAGAACCTTGAGCATCATGCGCGTATCTTCCTTCCGAGCGTTTGGGCCGTCCTGACCTGGCCACGCCGCTCAGAGATACGTCAAACGGCGGCGGCGTCGATCGACAAGCTGCCGCGCGATTTCTCGCGGAGTGATATCGCGGTAATCTCAAAGGGTTACGGTGCCGCTCCGCGGCAGGCCGACGGCTTCGATGAGGTGATGCGCGCCGCGCTCGAGCTCCCAGTGGAAGTAGGCATGCGACAGATCCTCCGGGAAGAGCCTCCCGGTGAGATGGTCGAGGAGCTCCACCCGGCCGGCTACGCCCCCGTAAAAGGTCCGGACCATCTCCTGGTCGGAGAGTCGGCTCGGAGCGCGGTGTGGCATGGTGAGCCGCGGGGGCACGGCGGCAGAGACGCGATCGTGGAAGCTCGCCCACGGGTGACGGCAAACCCGCGGCGTGATCCTTTCCGTCCACGCGAGTTGCCACTTCTCGTGCTCCGGTTCGGCGAGCAGGAACCGCACCTGCCCGAGGACGTTGCAGAAGACGACGCTCGCGGCGGGCAGGCCGTCGAGCACGTCGTCGAGTGCGGGGCGACCTTCGACCAGGGGAGCGACCAGCCGATCGTCAGTCACGAACTCGAGCGAGCGGATCCCGAGCCGTCGCGCACGGCGCGCGAGCAGCCACCGCGCGACGGGGTCCGGCTCGAGCGCAGTGATCTCCGGGTAGCGCGAGAGGAAGGCGTCCTCCAGGCAATAGGCAGCGCTCGGCCCCACCAGCACGAGCCGGGGCGAGGCAGGGAGACAGTCAGTCAGCCATGCACCGAGCGCATCCGTGAACGGGCGCCACCGCCGGCCGGCCGACGCTGCGCGCACATGATAGAAGAAGCCGCCGGCAAGGTTCACGCGCGCGGGAGGGTAGGCCACTCGGGCTCTGGCCAGAAGTGCGCCTGAGCAGCCCTTGCCCGAGGCTCAGCGAATGGCTTCGTGCGTTGCGCAGCCGAGCAGGACGTCCACGCGAGGCGCGTCGCCCGTCGGGGCCATCGTCACCACGCCATCGCCCCCGGTCGAGGCCTTGATGGTCGCGCAGGTGCTCGAGCAGACCTCGATCTTCGTGGGGTTGGTCGGATCGTCGTAGTACCAGCCCGTGTTGTTGAAGTTCGCGCAGTCGGCCGCGGACTGAACGCGAGCAAAATCCGTGGTCGCGCCCATCGCCGTGAGCCTGACGTTGACCTTGTCGCGGTCGAACATCTGCCCATCCGGGACCTTCGGGATCGCGAACTCGCAGGCGAGCGCCGTCGTCATGACGTGTTGCTGCGTGGTGAAGGTGCTGATGGTGCCGCGGATCGTGTTGAGCGCGTCGACGAACGACTGCGTGCCACCGCGGACGTCGCACGCCTGATCGGCGGCGCCGGGCGTGTTCGGCGTGCAATCCGTCCCACCGCCCACAGCGATGGCGTTCAGCATGTTGAAGTCGGCGCCGTCCATGCCCACGGTGAAGGTCATGACGCCCTTCGCCTTCGCGTCCGCGGCGACCTGCGCGAGATCCGCCGCGACGCCGTCGCACAGATCCGGCGAGCCATCCGTGATGAAGACGAGGACGCACTTTTCCATGGGGTGGCTTGCCCCGTACATCTCGCAGAAGTTCACCCCGCCGCGGAGCGCCGGCTCGATCGGCGTCAGGGTCGACGGGGCGTGCATGTTGACCGAGTCGGTGATCGGCTGCGCGTTCATCGGCAGGAGCCCCATGGGGACGTCGGGGGTCTGATAGTCCATGCCGGTGCAGTCGAGCAGGTTCCCGGCGGCGAAGAACTTGATGGCCACATCCATACCGGCCGACATCGGGCTCGTCACGAAGGCCTGGATCGCCTGCTGCACCGACGCCCACTTCGCGCCGAGCATGCTGAGCGACTGATCTTGCATGATGTAGACGGCGACGGGCGCCGGCGTCTTCACCTCCGTCATCGTCGTGGTGACGACACGCTCCGCCGCGGACGACGTGGCCGCGCAGGAAGCGCCGCCCATGCCCCCCATGCCGCCCTGCCCCGTGGGAGTGATCATGAAAGTCGGAACGCTGCCCGGGTCGCTACCCGCCGCTCCGGGCTGCGCGCCTGCGGCAGAGGCCCCGCCGGCTGGCGCTCCCGCGTAGGAAGCGGCTCCGCCTGCGTTTCCCAGGGGTCCGAACTGGTTGCCAGAGCCCGTGGACGCGGAACACCCGAAGGCCAGGACCGCGACGGTGCAGCCAAGCGAAGCACGGGGGGAGATCATTGCCATGTTTCGGCAATGTAGCATATCGGCCGACTGGCCGGTTCGGCGGGTAGCCTAACTGGCCAGAATGTATGCCGTTTCCGCCAAATATTTTCCTTTGGTGGCCACCTCGATGCGGCGTTTCAGGGGGTGGCGAGTACGTGTCGTGCGATGGTGATGAGCTGGATCTCGGTCGTGCCGCCGCCGATCTCGACGAGCTTCGCGTCGCGAGCTAGCCGCTCAACGACGTACTCCTCCATGTAGCCGTTGCCACCGAGGACGTGGATCGCGTCCATGGCGACCTGGGTGCCGACCTCCGCGACGTAAAGCTTGCCGGCACTGGCCTCGAGGGCCGTCATCGGCTCGCCGCGAGCGCTCGCGTACACGATGCGTCGGGCGTTCGACAGCGAGACGTACATGCGCGCGAGGCGCGCGGCGACGAGCTGGTGCTCGGCGATGGGCTTGCCCCCCTGCACGCGGGTCTTCGCGTAGGCGACGGCGATCTCGAAGCATCGCTCGGCGATTCCGTAGCTCATTGCCGCCAGGCCGATGCGCTCGCTGGAGAGCGACTTGCGGACATGGTCGCGATCCCCGATGCCGCCACCGAGGAGATGCCGGGACGGAACGCGCACGTCCTCCAGGTACACCGCGCCGGTCGGCGAGCTTCGCATTCCCATCTTCGGAAACGGCGGCGACGTTGAGAGGCCAGCGGCCCCGCGCGAAAGGAGGAACGCCTGCACGAGCCCCTCGTCGTTCTTCGCGTAGACGAGGAAGAAGTCCGCGTGCGGCGCGTTCGTGATGAACGTCTTCGATCCGTTCAACACGTAGTCGTCTCCCGCGCGCCTCGCCGTAGTGCGCATCGCGCCGAGCGCGTCGGAGCCGGCGTCGGGCTCCGTCAGGCACCAGCACCCGATCTTGTCGCCACGCAGCACCGGCGGCACCCACTCGGCGGCCTGCTCCGGGGTGCCGCGTTCGGCGACGTTGCGGCCGAAGAGCCCGACGCTCGCGCCGAAGCTGAGCGCGTAGCCAGGGTTCACGCGGCACATCTCGACCATCAGGAGCGTCTCGGCGAGACGCATGAATCTTCGCATCTCGGAGCCGCCCCCGTCCTGCTCCCTTCGCGGAGCTCGGCTCTCGATCGCTTCGGCGCCCGCCGCGAGGCCGAGCTCTACGATCATCTTCTTCATGAGGGCGTACGGCAGCTCGCTCCCCGCCTCGAATGCGGGAGTCCGCGGCTCGAGTTCCGTCGTCATGAACCGGCGCAGCTGGTCCCGGATTGCGCCCTCCGACTCGGAAAGCTCCATGCTCAACCATCACCTTTCGCGGAGTTCGCGGTCACGTGCTCCGGCCATCGCTCTTCCGGCCAGGGCTGGATCTCTATCGAGGGCATCGGCTCGGGATCGGGGCACGGCCAGCTGCTCCCCCAGAGCGAGCCGCCGCCGTCGACGCGGAGGGTCTCGCCCGTGACGAAATCGGCGACCGGCGACAGGAGATACGCGACTGCACCCGCGATCTCCTCCGGCCTCCCCAGGCGCTTGAGCGGCACCTGCGATTGCGCGGCCTCCGGGAGGCCCGGAGGGTAGTTGTGCATGCCGGTCGACGCGACGACTCCCGGCGCGACCGAGTTCACGACAATGCCGTAGCGAGACCACTCCACGGCGAGCGTCTTCGTCATGTTCACCACACCGGCGCGGGCCGCTCCGGTGTGCACCATGCCGGGGAACCCGTCCCACATGTCCGCGACGATCGCGACGATCTTCCCGCCATGCTGCATCATGTACTTGTGCGCGGCCGCCTGGCAGAGGTTCCACGTCCCCGTCAGGTTCGTCTCGATCACCGCGTCCCATCCGCGTTCGGTCACGAGCTCCGCGGGTGAGGGAAACTGGCCGCCCCCGTTGCACACCAGGTAGTCGATCTTCCCGAAGCGCTTCAGCGTTGCGTCGAACAGCGCGTCCACTTCGCCGCGCTCGCGCACGTTACAGCGCACCGGCATCACCTCCGCCCCGTAGTCGGCGGACAGGCCCTTCGCGGCGACCTCCAGCCGCTCGAGCTTCCGCGAAGCGATCACGGCGCGCGCACCGAGCTGCACCAGCTCCTCGGCGATGGACAGCCCGATCCCCGTCCCACCACCCGTCACCACCGCGACGCGCCCCTCGAAGAGGCCCTTCCTGAACACGCTCTCGTGGCCGCGACGTCGGGTCATCCAGGGATCCTACCCTTCGCGCGCCGGGAGACGCAAAAGTGACTCAGT
>CAYUAW010000029.1:34156-39743 GCA_964442485.1 uncultured Polyangiaceae bacterium | reverse complement strand
CGAAAGGGTGACGGCGGCGCGCGGCGAGCTCGGAGTACGAGCTCGCCGGCTGTTGCCAGCGCGCGACGCGGCCGTCACCCGACGCTCCGTTCTCTACTTGACGGCCCAGATGCTGGTCTGGTTCGGGTCCGGGCCGACGGGGAGCATGCGAGTGTCGTCCGCGGTCCCCCTGGGCACGTAGCCAGCGGGGATCGCGTAGGCGTGGTTCATCGGCCGCACGGAATCGAAGTGCGTATCCGCGCTTCCGGCATACTCCGGCAGATTCAGGATGTTCTGCGCGATGAACTTCTCGGTGTACTTCGCGCGGTTCATGTACGAACTATCCTTCGTCGGATCCGCGAGAAGGAACATGTCCTGGAGCGTCCGCACGAAGGAGAAGTGGCTGTAGACGTCGGTATCGGCGATCCCCTTCGGCGCGCTCGGCTGGTTGGTGAGCACGATGAAGACGCTCTTGCCGTGGCCCTGGTTGCCCTTCCCGTAGTTCGGGTTGGAGGTGTCCTCGGACCACGTCCCGTCCGCGTTCTGGATCAGGGGATTGTCGACGGACGTCTTGCCCGCCTTCCAGCCGCAGCACGAGTTGATGTCCGGCGCAGTTGCGTTGCCCTCGTCGAACATCAGGACGATGGCGACCTTCTTCTGCGTGTTCGTCCAGACCGGCGACGCTTCGATCCTCTTCACGAGGAAGTCCGTGTAGTTGTCCCCACGGGTCAGGATGTTGCCGCCCGTGTTGACGTTCACGTTGTTCGACACGCTGCTGCAGTCGCTCGCGGTGCCGGTTGCGCCGGTGCCGGTCACCGTCCCCGTCACCGAGATGCCGTGCATGTCGTCGCACTGATCGGGGATCACGAAGTTCAGCGCACCGACGCCGCCGCCGTTCAGATCGGTGCCGAGCTGGTCGCTGTCGTAACCCGCGGGGACTACGTACTTCGAGCCGTGCGACAGGTTCGCGTCCCACTGCCCACCGCCGAGGGTCCGGTTCGAGTACTTGAACTCGGGGGCGCTCCGGACGTTCTGGTACGCCATCCCGGGGTGGTGCTTCGTCTTGTAGAGGCCGGCCGGCATCGGGAGCACGAGGTTCGGGTTACCGACGGCGGTCGTGTTCCCGGCCAGCGTACCCGGCGCGTAGACGTTGTCGTTCGCGGTGATGGCGCTGTCCGCGACGCTGTCCGTCCGGAAGTCCTGCCCGGGGTTCATCGACTCGCTGTAAGTCCTCCAGGTCATGCCCGCCGCCGTGATTGCCGTGAACAGGTTCGGCTTTCCGACGATGTTGTGGTTCGTGCCCACCGTCTGCGTGCAGGTGGCCGCGAACGGAGAGCTCCCGAGCCCGGGCTGCGTGTTGGTCGGAAGTGGGAGATCCTGCGGCGCGTTGGGCCCCGTCGCGTCGCAGTTCCACTGCGAGTCGTCGGTGATGCCGAAGTCGTCGCCCCCCCCGAGCGCCGTGTAGTTCGGCTCGCTCGGGTTGCCTGTAGCGTAGTAGCTCGACGCGAAGTTGCCGGCGCGAAGGTAGGCGTTGATCTTCGGGGCGAACGCCGAGTTGAACATCGCCTGCGTCGACTTGTTCTCGAGCATCACGATGAAGATATGGTCGTAGCGCGGGATGCCCTCGACCTCGAACGCCGCCTGCTCCGCCTGGTGGAAGGTGATGGGGGTGCGGGTCTCGGGAGTGGTCGCGGTCGCCGGGGTCACGCCAGCAAGCCCGGTGAGCTCCGGGTCCCCGCCGGGGACGGCGAGCGCGTCGGGGTACAGGTCGCCGCGGTCGAGCTTCGTGATGGCGTAGGCGAAGCGTCCGGTGAGCACGTTGGCTTCGCGAGTCAGCGCGCTCTTCGTCGCACCGGTTGCGAGACCCGGATCGGCGACGACCTGCGACACGGGAACCCCGAGGCGGGTCGCCAGGTTCTGCTTTTCGGTCGCGTAGCTCGAGTGGTTCGCCTCCATCTGACGGACGACCTCGGACGAGAGCGGACCGATGACCAGGTTGGAACCCTGCTCCCCGACCTGGTCGATGGAAACGCGGAAGACGTTGCGCGTCGAGTTCACGACGCCGTTCGCGGTATTCACCGCCGCAGTTCCGATGTCGGCGATGAGCGCCGTGGGCCCCGGGAGGTCGATGGAGAAGTGCCCGGTCGCATCGGTGACGGCGTAGGTCTCGCCGCTCTCACACTTGCCGTTGTCGTTCGAATCGACGCACACCTTGGCGCCCGAATAGTATCCAGCGCTCGTGTTCGGCTCGGTCGCGCTTCCCGGCGTGAGGGCCGCGCTGGTGACGACGCCGGCTTCCGTGGTCGTGCAGTTGACGGTCACGGCGACGCTATCCGCACAGCTCGCCGAGGGATCTCCGTCGGAGACCCCGAGGGTGACGGTGAAGGTGCCCGCTTGGGTGCAGGTGAAGGTCGTGCTCCTGGCCGACGCACTGGCGAGCGTGCCCGAAGAGGCCGTCCAGTGGTAGGAGAGCGGCGACGGTCCATTGTCGGAATCGTGAGCCGCCGCATCGAGGGCGATGGTGCCGCCTACCGCCACGGACGCCGGTGCCGCCGAGATCCCGTCTGCGACGGGACAGACGTTGACGACGCCGTTGACGAGCACGGAGCCTTTCGTCGGCGCTTCGTGGCAGTCGAGTGCAACCGTGACCGCGGTCGTCGCGTGCGCCGTGACGGCGAAGCCCTGGGAGCCGCTGCACGTGGTGGAACCATCGGTCGCGGTCGCCGTGATCGTGATGGTGTATCCGGTCCCCGCCGGCAGCCCGCCGATGGTCGCAGAGAGTGTGGTCGCGGATTGAAGGTCGATGGGGCCCGTCTTCGTGAACCCACCAGGGCCTGCAATCGTGTAGGTCGCGCTGGAGAGGGTGGTCCCGTCCGCAAGCGTGAGGGCGACTCCGACCGAGCCGGTCGCCTCTTTTGCGAGGCTCTTTTCGCCCGCTCCGGCGGGTGATTCGTCCTCGCCGTAGCAGCCAGCGAGGGCGGCGGAAGCGCCGGTCGCGATCAACGTCAGGACGGAAACTCTACCGAGCAGTCTTCTCACGATGTCCTCCGGGGCGTGGTTCCAAAGGCGGGTTCATCTCCGACGCCGCCGGCCGGCCGGTAATACAAAGATCGCGCCAGAGCCCGCCGCCTTCGCGCTCCGTCGATTCATCGCAGTTCCGGCTCGACGCGTCGGGTGGAGCGGCGAGACGCTCCGAAATCCGGAAAGCGGTCCTCGATTTCCGGCAACCCATCGGGTCGCAGGCGTCGAGAACCGGTCCCCTCCGATCAGGTGTACCGGGTTGCGGCAACCCACCGGATCCCGAATAGAAAATTTCGGATTCCGGAATCGCGCTCGTGCAGCACGCACGAAGTCAGCGTGGATCTCGCCGGTACGCTCATTGCTCATGGCCCGGCATCGTGAAGCGTCTCAGTCGATTCGTTGGGCTGTGTGGGTGCGGGCTGGCTCTCGCCGGCTGCGGGCAGGGCTCGGGTTCCGAGCTGGCGGGTCGCGCTGGCGCTTCGGGGCAGGCGCTGGACCTCGGCTCCGGCGTGACGGTGACGAGCGCGAGCTATCGCATCACGGGTCCGAACGGTTTCAGCAGCGCAGGCACCGTCGCCGTGGGGGACAGCGCGGATGTTTCGGTGCCGGTGTCGGGGTTGCCTCCGGGCACGGGGTTCCAGATGGATCTCGCCGCGACCGCGAGCGACGGCATGACCGTCTGCGAAGGGGTCTCGACGTTCGACGTGCCGGCGAGTGGAACAGCGACGGTGGTCGTTCACCTGACCTGCGGCATTCCGTCCGGTGAAGCCCAGGTGACGGCGACGACCAACATCTGTCCGGCCATCGATGCGCTGCAGGCGCTCCCGACCGAGGCGCGCTTGGGCGGCCACATGAGTCTCTCGGTCAGCGCGCACGACGCGGACAACGGGCCGAATGCGCTCGCCTACAGGTGGAGCGCGAACGGACGAACGCTGAACGGACAGGTCCAGTCGACCCTCACCTTCACGTGCACCTCGGTCGGCAGCGTGACGATCATGGTCGCGGTGTCGGACGGCACGCCGTGCATCGATTCCGCAACAGTGACCCTCACGTGCTCACCATGAAGTACTCGCGAGCAGCCGTCTCTCCGGATTCCATTCGTAGTCTTCGAGCATTCCACATGACAGAACGATTCTTCCGATTCGCCTTCGCGCGGCTGCGCTGGGCGCGCGCATGCGGATGTGTGCTTGCCGCGAGCGCCCTCGTCGCCGGATGCGGCTCGTACGGGCCCATGGCGGACACGGCCACCGATTCGCCGAGTCAGAAGGGCCAGCGGGAGCAACAAGCGGCGCAGGTCAGCGCCGACACAGGCTCCGTCGGCTTCAGCCTCGTGCTCGACGGCGCCCAGATCGATACAGCGACGTACGACATCAAGCGCGACGGCTTCGACAAGAGCGGGTCGATCGACGTCTCGCATAGCCCCGGGATCAGCGTCGTCGTTTCCGGTATCCCTTTCGCAACCGGTTATCAGGCGACGCTCACCGCGCACAGCGGGAGCGGGCTCAGCCTGAGCTGCACCGGTTCCGCGTCATTCGACGTGACCACCAATGACATCACGCCCGTGACGGTCCCGATGACGTGCAAGGAAGGGCCGAGCGTGCCGGTGCCGACGGGCGCGGCGACGCTCCTGGGCCTGCTCCTCGCCGTGATCGGCTGGTTGATGATCCGGAGCGCCCGGCAGCCCGGCTCGCGCCCGCTCGAGCCGGGCTGAGGGGCACGCTCGAGTGCGAGCTCTTGCCAAAGGACGTCCTGTGCGCACACCGAAGACCAGTAGGAACATCGTTGCACTCTGCTCGCTCACGGCCCTCCTCGGCGGGTTCACCGCGGTCGGCTGTGGTAGCGAGGCGCCCTCGACGAGCTCGCCAGCGGCCGGGCAACGCGGTCACGGATCGCTCGGCGTCGCTCTGCAGCTGGCTCCGGGCGCGACGCTCGACACGGTCGCGTACGCCATCACCGGACCCGGAGGGTTCACGAAGTCCGGCACGCTCGACGTGAGCAGCAGCACCGTGATCTCGTCGACCATCGGCCCGCTGCCGGCGGGGACGGGCTTCGCGATCACCCTCAGCGCGACCTCGGTGGAGGGCGCCGATACGTGTTCGGGCTCGACGACCTTCGACATCGCTGCGGGCCAGACGACCATGGCGTCGGTCCGCATGAACTGCAAGGAGGCGGCCCATGCCGGGAGCGTGCTCGTCAATGGAGTGCTGAACGTCTGCGCGACGCCGGACGGTATCGACGCGACTCCGGCCAGCGTGTTCGTCGGCTCGACGATTGCGCTTTCCGGCTTCTCGCACGACGTCGACTCTGGCCCCGCGCCGATCACCTACCACTGGGCGGCATCGTCCGGCTCCCTGAGTGACGCTTCCGCGCCAAATCCCGTCTTGACGTGCACCACTCCGGGGACCGTGACCGTCACGATGATGGTGTCGGACGGCGATACGTCTCCGACCTGTGACCAGGTCGCGACAGTCACCGTGACCTGCTCGACCGCGGGCGCAGGGACCGGCGGCGCGAGCGGAGCCGGCGGCGCGGTTGGAACGGGCGGCGCGGTTGGAGCTGGCGGCGCGGTCGGAGCTGGCGGCGCGGT
>CAYUAW010000029.1:32790-34056 GCA_964442485.1 uncultured Polyangiaceae bacterium | reverse complement strand
CGCGGTCGGAGCTGGCGGCGCGGTCGGAGCTGGCGGCGCGGTCGGAGCTGGCGGCGCGGTCGGAGCTGGCGGCACGACGAGCACTGGCGGCACGACGAGCACTGGCGGCACGGCGAGCACTGGCGGCACGACGAGCACTGGCGGCACGGCGAGCACTGGCGGCACGGTCGGAGCAGGCGGCACGACGAGCACCGGTGGCACGAGCAGCGGCGGCGCGGGTGGGAGCGGCGGCGCGGGCGGCGGGGACGTCGTTCTTTACCGGGTCGGTGACGGCTCGGGAACGCTGGTGAACACCGGCAATCCGGTCTTTCTCGACGAGTATTCACCGAGCGGCGTCCTCGTGCATTCCACCCTGATGCCGACCGCGACGAGCGGCGCGAATCATCGCCTCGTCGCGAGCGGAACGGCGACGTCGGAAGGGCTCATCTCGCGGTCCGGGGACGGCAAGTACGTTCTCCTGACCGGATACGATGCGGCGATCCCGGGTACCCTCGTCCTCACGAGCTCGGCGTCCGCCACCACCCCGCGCACGATCGGCCGCCTCGACGCGAGCGGCACCGTCGACACGACCACCGCGCTTACCGACGCGGCCACCGGGAACAACCCCCGCTCCGCCGCGAGCTCCAACGGTGTAGACCTGTGGATCGCCGGGGCCGCCGGCGGTGTGCGCTACACGACGCTCGGCGCGACCACGTCGGTACAGCTCAGCACCACCGTTGCCAACCTCCGCCAGATCGACATATTCGGCTCCCAGCTCTACGCGTCGGATTCGTCGGGCTCTGCCGTGCGGCTCGGTGCCGTCGGTACTGGCCTGCCGACGACCTCGGGGCAGACCATCGTGAATCTGCCCGGAATCTCGCCCTCCACAGGAAGCCCATATGCATTCCTGTTCGTGGATCTCGACCCCTCGACGCCGGGCGTCGACGTTCTCTATCTCACCGACGACAGCATCGGCATCACGAAGTACTCGCTCGTCGGGGGAAACTGGACGTCCAACGGCACCGTCGGCACCGCTTCCGACACGTACCGGGGCATAACGGGCTCCGTATCGGCGGGTAGTGTCGTTCTGTTCGCGGTGCGCAAGGGCGGCTCCACGGCGACCGGTGGTGGAGAGCTCGTGTCCTTCTCGGACCCCAGCGGCTACAACGGCGCGTTCGCCGGAACGCCCGCCGTGCTCGCGACCGCAGCGGGCAACACGGCGTTCCGTGGCGTCGCGCTTGCCCCGACGCCGTGAGCGGGGTGTCGCTCCCGATTTCTGGCGTGCCG
>CAYUAW010000029.1:19989-32690 GCA_964442485.1 uncultured Polyangiaceae bacterium | reverse complement strand
TCGCGCGAGCTCGCGGTTCGCAGTGGCCTCCGGAACGACGACCTTGGCGAGATTCTCGTCGTGGCGCGCGACGCTCGCCCGCTCCTCCGCTGCCTCGATGAAGGCGGCCATCGCCCTCTCGTGCGCATCCCGGAACAGTCTCTGGCGGATCTCGTCCTTCACGTCCGCGAGCGGTCGCTCGAACCCCGACCGTTTCTGCGTGAGCAGCAACACCACCCAGCGACCGCCTGCCTTCACGGGTCCGGAAATCTCCCCGATCTTGAGCCGGAACGCCGCCTCCACGACGGGTGAAGGCACGGCGGTCGTGTCGCTGGAGAACGAGCCGACGTCGCCGCCGTTCGCTCTGCTCGCCTCGTCTTCCGAGTACGCCGAGACGAGATCGCGGAACGACCTGAGATCCGGACCAGCCACCCCCGCGCGTGCCTTCGCCTCGGTGCAGGCCTTTCGCGCCTTCGACTCGTCCGAGGTGACGATCTCGCTGACCCGGACCTCTTCCGGCTTGCTGAACTCTGCCCGATGCTCCCCGTAGTATCTCTCGATGTCGGCATCTGGGATCCCGGCCGCGCTCTGCGTCGACTCGAAGTCCTTCGCCATGAGCCGCGAGATCATCTGCTGCTTCGCCGCGAGCACGACCTCGGGGTCCTTGTCGTAGCCGCGACGCGCGGCCTCCTGCGCGAGGGCCTCGAAGCGCACTGTATCGTCGAGCAGCGTCTTCTTCTGCTCGGCGGACGCGTAGCGCGCGCGCAGATACGGCGGCTTGCGGCCTATCTGCTGCTCCAGGTCGGCGACGGTGATCTTCCTGTCGCCGACGGTGGCGAGGATGGCCGACGGCGCCGGCCCTTCCCACGGCGACGTCGCCGCGGAGCGGTGGCAAGCCGTGACGGACAGCGCCACGACGGCCGCGACCGGGAGGGTTCCCCTCACGGAGCCGCCGCGAGTGCATCGGCGCTCGCGAGCAGCGCCTGCGCCTGGCTCACCCAGCTGGCCGCCTGCATCGCGTCGATCGGTATCGACGCGAACTCGGCGTTGTCGAGAGCCGTGCGGAGCTGCACGGCGAGCGCGTCGCGCTGGCTGGTCAGCGACGCGATCGACGCTTCCTTCGAGGTGTACGTCGCGTCGCCCGAGTCGGAGCCCTTGAGCGCCTTCGTGGAGGTCGACAGCATGTCGAGCGCGAACTGGCCGAACGGCGCGTTGATTCGCTTGTAGTAGTCGCCGAGCGACTCGGCCGTGGCCTGGTCCGCGCCGACCGCCGCGGGGACGGCGTGCGGGGCCAGGGCCTGCGTGATGACACGGCCGTCCGATTGATACGTGTCGCGCAGGCCGACGAGCGCGTCGATGGTGGGCTTCAAGTCGGAGTGATCGGTGAAGATGGTCTGGTCGCCTTGCGACAGGACACCCGGTCCGACGAACCCGGCCCACGTCTGACCGATCTCCTTCTGGATGTCCCCGTGGTTCCACGCGAAGGCAGAGCCGATGCACGTCTCGCAGGTCGAGGTGGGAAAGTCGGTGATGAAGTAGTTCGCGTCGGCGAAGAAGGCGAAGGTCGGATTGCGCGCGGGGTCGCCGGTCGTGAACATGTGAAGGGCCTTCATCCCGGTCTGATCCGCCATCTGCGCGAGCAAGGGGTCCGTCGCGGCGGTGAACGGGTTCACCGCAGTGAGGCCCGCGACCGCCCGCTCGAAGGCGCGCGTGTCGGGGTCGGTCTGCCCCAGGGGGCCCATGCCCTTCTTCGCGAGATAGAACGGCGGCGCCGAGTCGCCGTGCACCGTGAACGTGTTGGGCGCCGTGCTGGCGAGGAAGCTCGAGAAGATCGCCGGGAGCTGGTGCTGCACGAGCGTGTCGATGTTCGCGTTGATCTCGCCCACCTGGTTGGTCCAGACGCAGGGGATGTTGACTCCGTCGCAGTTCGCCGGCGTGGGCATGCCACCCGAGAAGTGATCGCCTTCGTCGACGGTGATGACGAAGAGGGTGTTCGACTTGTCGATGCCGTGAGCGGCGAGGCGGGTGAAGAAGTTGCCGAACGCCGTGTTGTAGTCGCGCAGCTGCTGGACGTAACCGGCCTCTCCCGGTCCGTAGGCGTTGTGCGCATTGCCCGACACACCGTGGAAATCGTGCGCGTCGGAGATGTAGGCGTACGTGACGGGAATGCCGTGCTCCTGCATCGAGGCGACGTACGCCAGGGAGACCGCGGCCGACATGCCGTCGAAGCCGGGGAACCCGGGTTGCCCGAAGGGATCGACGATGGGGTTTCCGAGGAGATCCGTGACGGGCACGGTGGGCCCCATGCCTGTGAGAACAGGGTCGATCTGCTGAGCGCCGAAGAGGCCCTTGAAGCCCGCGTACCCGCCGGGTTCTGCCGGCAGGGAATCCGTCTCGCCCGACGCGCACAGCGTCGAGCCCTTCGCGCAGTGCACGGCGAATCCGACGAAATCGGTCTGCGCCAGCGCGCGGGCCGCGCTTCCCGACGAGGCGGCGTTCGACGTCGTTGCTTCCGTGAACTGCGGAGTGCCACTGCCGAACACCTTGGTGACGTCGCCCCCCGCCGCGGTGCTGGTGTTCTCGAGCACGATGTTGGCAGAGGCGACCGCGCCGACGTCGCAGCCGGCGCGCGTGTAGGCGACCCAGGGAGCCGGGACGTACGAGCCGTCGGGACCGACCATGTTCGGGATGTTCGTGGTGCCGGTCGGGTCGGTCCAGTACGCGAACGAGCTGGGGAAGGAGAAGGTCCCGGTGCTGCTGGTGCGCACGTAGCTGTTGCTCACCGTCTGGCCGTTCCTGTCCGGGTACACTCCCGTGAGCGAGGCGAGGATGCCCCCCGCGGTGTGAGAGATGAGGATGGTGTGGTCGTTCGCCATCATCGTGCCGTTGCCGCGGATGAAGTTGAGCAGGTTCGGCATCTGCTCGAGGTCCGACGGCACCGCATCACGATCGCGGGTGAGGTGCGTGTTGTCGAATTGGAGGTAGATGACGTGCTTGATGGGGCCTGCGCCGTTGCCGAGATTGCAGGACGTGGTCGCGGTCCGGTCGGTGCACGTCACGGTCGTGCTGCCGGTACCCGCGCAGTTCGACGACGTGTCCCCGTCGGAGACGGTCAAGCTGATGGTCGCGGTGCCGGCCGCCGTGCACGTGAAGCGCGTGCTGGGTGACGACGCATCGGTGAACGTGCCGGAGCTCGAGGTCCACTGGTAGGTGAGGGGAGACGGTGCGGCGTCGGAATCGTGCGCGCTCGCTGCGAGGCCCACGGAACCTCCGACGAGCACCTCGTTCGGGGTTGCGGTGATGCCGTCCACCTGGGGGCACACGTTCACAGAGCCGTTGACGAGGACGCTCCCCTTCGTGGGCGCCGCCTGACAGGACAGGTGGACGGTCACGGGCGTGGTCTGGTGTGCGGTGACGTCGAACGACCCGGAGCCGCTGCAAGACGTCGAGCCGTCCGTGCTCGCGGCCGTCAACGTGATGCTGAACCCCGTTCCCGCCGGGATGGGACCGATGAGCGCCGAGATCGTCGTGCTGGTGCTGACGTCGAGGGTCCCCGTCTTCGAGAATCCTCCGGGGCCCGTGATCGAGTAGCTCACGGTGTCGAGCGTCACGCCGGGCGCCAGATCGAGAGCGAGGCCGATCTTCCCCGCGGTCGCGTCGTCGACGTGTGGCGCGGACGTTCCCCCGGTACCGGAGCAGGCGATGGTTGCGGTCCCGAGCGCGGTCAGCGCCAGGGAAAAGAATCGGGCTCGGCTATGTCGCATTTTGAAATCCGTCCTGTTCGCGACCACCCTCAGCAAACTCCTTGCCGGTCGGTCGACTGGGGCGCTGCGCCCGCTTGCTCGCCCGAATGCGCCCAAACCCATGGATTTGAATTCGTGACGTCGGTAACCGATCCGGTGGCATCCGGATTTCGGAACTGCCCTTCCGGTTTCCGTTCGAGGGACGCCGACGACTCGTCGTGCTCTTGAAGCGTGTCGAGCGAGGACTCATGCTTCGCGCCGCCACATGCACCGCGGAGTCCTCTTCGTGGCGGCGCTGTCCGCGCTCGCAGTGTTCGGTTCATCCCGCGCGGTGGTTGCGTCACCGACCGGATCGGCTGCGCTCATCGAGCTCGGGCGCTCGCTCTTCTTCGACGCGAGCCTGTCGGAGCCGGCAGGGACGAGCTGTGCGAGCTGTCACGCGCCTGCGCGCGGCTTCTCCTCGACGAACGGCTCGAAGCTCGGCGTACCCCGCGGCAGCCGCGCCGGGCACTTCGCGCGCCGTGCGAGCCCCTCGCTGCTCTACCTGCGTTACGTCCCGCCGTTTCGATTCTTCCAGGAGGGCGACGAGCCGGGGACGGCCCCCGCCGGCGGGCTGTTCTGGGACGGCCGGGTCGACGGCATCGAAGCTCTCGCGCGTCAGCCGCTGCTCAACCCGGACGAGATGAACGGCAAGGACGGCGCGACCATTGCGGAAAAGATCGCGCGCGGCGGCTACGCGGACGCGTTCGAGCGCGCATTTCCCGCTGCGCTGAAGAACCCGGAAGCGACGCTTCGCTCCGTCGGTGCCGCTCTTTCGGCCTTCCTTCTCACGGACGACATGGCGCCCTTTTCTTCGAAGTTCGACGACGTCGTTCGCGGCAAGGACCGCTTCGCGCCGCTCGAGGCCGAAGGCCTTCGTCTCTTCAAGGATCAGAACAAGGGCGCGTGTGCCAGCTGCCATCTCGTCGACGAAGCCGCGCACGACCCGACCGCGTCGCTCTTCACCGACTACGGCTACGACGCCGTCGCAGCGCCGTTGAACGACAAGATCCCGGCGTCGCCGACGCCAGACCTCGGCCTCTGCGAGCGCACCGACCCCGTCACGCCGTCCAGCGAGCCGATGTACTGCATCAATTTTCGCACGCCCTCGCTGCGCAACGTGGCGATCCGGCAGTCTTTCATGCACAACGGCGGGTTCGCGGACCTGCGCGACGTGGTCGCCTTCTACGCAACGCGCACGACGGACGCCCGGCGCTGGTACAGGTCCGGTGTGCCCTTCGACTCGGTGCCGGCGAAATACCGGCACCAGGTGAACGTCGGCGCCGCGCCGTACAATCGCCACGCGGGCGACCCTCCAGCGCTCACCGACCCGGAGATCGATGCGATCGTCGCGTTCCTCGGCACCCTGACTGAAAAGCGCTACCTGGCTCCACGTCCCTGACGCTGCCTCGGGTGGAAGCGGCCTCGCCTTCGCCGTCGAAGAAGCACGAGAGCGCTCGTTGCAGCGAACGACGCAAGGGTCGAGGTCGAACGGAATCCGCGCGCGACGGTGCAACCGCTGGCGGGACTGCCGTCGGTTGTCTCGCTCGAGGCTCCGCTTCCGGTCGCCGAAGGCTTCGTCGCGACTTTCGGAGGATAGATGGCGCAGATCCCGGCCATGTCGTCGGGCTCCAGGCTCTTGAGGGCCGCCGTTGCGAACCCCTTCGTCTCCGGTTGCATCGTCGCTCCCGGGACATCGCTGTGAGCAAGCCCCAGCACGTGACCCATCTCGTGCGCAAGCACGGCCGTCAGATCGACGTCGTCGGGGTTCGTGGGGTCCAGGCTCAAGGCGAAGTCGGAGGCGTTGAACACGATGTCGGCATCCAGGATGTCGCCGGTGTCCAGCGAGAAGCCGAGCTCGGTCTTCGCGACGGCACCGGTCTCGTACGGCCAGGGCCCATCGACGTAGACGACCACGTTTTCATTCGTCCCCGCATCGACGAAGCCGGCGTGGAGGCCCGCCGCGAGCGTCGTTCCGCCCGTGAATGACGGATGACCGCCCTTCGGACAATCCGCGCTCATCCAGATGGTCAGGGCGTCCTCCACGGCGCGCTGAGTGTCCTCGCCCGAGATACCCCGGAACATGGAGCCCGCCTCATCCACGGCGAGCTCGACGTCGCCGTTCTTCCAGCGGAGCACGTCGCCCTCGGTCTGACACCCGTGCGCGCTCTGGCCGCAGTCCATCTTCGACGGATCGCAGGCGGTCGCCCTGCAATAGGCGAACGCCGGCGTGGAAATGCCGGCGCTCACGGCGAGCACCGTTGCAGCCACAGACCCATGGATCGAGCGTCGTACGCGCCAGTTCGATTGCACCTCGGAAATCCTGAACTCCCCGACTCTCGCAGGCTCAGCGGAACAGGGACTCTCTATACCGCGAGTTTCGAGGTCGGAGTGACTTTGTTGGTGCGGCGCGGTGCCGACTCGCGCGACCCGCGCGCGTGACGGACAGGTGAACAATACATCGCATCGAGTGCACGCGCCTGAGCGATCCGAGTGACGACCAGCGATCGCCCTTCGCCACGTCGAGTAGCGTTGACGATGCGCACGCAAAAACGTAATCACGCGCACGTCGATTGCCTGCACCGGTCAACCTTCTCAGGTCGATGCTCGCTGTCGCAGTGCTCGCCGTGCTCGAGCTTTGCGCCGGCGACGCGCGCGCGTACCCATGGATGATCCGGCACGACTACACCGCGTGCGCGCAGTGTCACGTCGATCCGTCCGGGGGTGGCCCGCTCAGCGCCTACGGGCGCGCGATGGGCGAGGTGTTGCTCCGCACGCAGTACGGCGAGCACGCCCGGGACGAAGCTGCGGAGCCAGGACCCGGGGCGAAGTTCGCCTGGGGCGCGCTCCCCTTGCCGGATTGGCTCGATCTCGGCGGCTCCTTCCGTGTCATGTCCCTCACCCAGCGCATCGGAGACTCGCCGCTCGCGAATCAGGTCATCTGGATGCAGACCGACCTCTCGGCGACCATCCAGGCCGGGCGATGGGTTGCCGCCGGCAGCCTGGGCTACGAGCCGAAGGGAGGCTTGCAGGCTGCCATCACACGCGGTCCCGACGAGAACCTCGTCTCGCGTTACCACTGGGTCGGATACCACCTCGACGAAGACCGGACGATGCTCGTGCGTGCCGGGCGGATGAATCTGCCGTTCGGAGTGCGCGATATCCTGCACACGCTCTCCATCCGGACTGCGACTCGCACGAACATCGACGACAACCAGCAACACGGGCTCGCCTTCAGCTACTCCGGCAGCAACCTGCGCGGCGAGGTGATGGCCATCCTGGGCAACTTCCAGATCCGCCCGGACGACTACAGGGAACGCGGCTACAGCGGCTACTTCGAGTGGACGCCGGTCACTTCGCTGGCCGCCGGGGTCAGCAGTCGCATCGCGCACGTGAACCTCGACCCCCAGTACCTCGTCCCGATGTGGCGACACGCGCACGGCATTTTCGGACGCTGGGCGACACCATGGAAGCCGCTCGTCCTCACCTCGGAGATCGACTACGTGCTCGACTCACCGAAGGACCAGCCGCGCTCGGCGGGGACGCAGGGGATGCTGCAGGCCGACATCGAGCCGTGGCAGGGCATTCACTACCAGCTGACCGGTGAAGCAGGGGATTTCGGTCCGCGAGGCTTCGGCGCCTCGTACTCGGGCTGGGTCACGTTCAACTGGTTCTTCTTCAGCCACATGGACATCCGGATCGACGGTGTCTTCGAATCCGTCTCGAGCCCTGCTGGTCGCACGGGGGCTCAGCTCCTCCTGGCGCAGTATCACCTTTATCTTTAGGAGCACCCATGAACTGCAAGATGCGCGGTCGGGTCGGCGTGGGGTGGAGGGCGGGCGTCTTCGGCGCCGTCGTACTCGTCAGCGGCTCCGTCCGCGCGTCACCGACATTTCCCGATCGCATCAAGTCGGATCTCAAGCTCCGAAACGCACCTGATTGCGCCGCGCTCTGTCACACCAACGAAACGGGCGGCACGAACACGGTGAACAAGCCGTTCGGCAGATCCCTTCAGCGCCTGGGCTTGATGGCGGCAAATCTCGGGAGCCTGGACGCAGCGCTGAAGAGCTCGGAAGCCCAGGGGATCGACAGCGACGGCGACGGAGTTCCGGACATCACCGAGCTGAAGGAGGGACGCGACCCGAACATCGCCGATCCAGTCGTCCCTCCGCCGGGCAGTTCTGAGGACGGCGGCCCGCCGCCGGATATCGGCGACGGGGTCGCGACGCCGACGGAGCAGTCCACGTTGCCCCCGCCATTGCAAACGGGTTGCGCCGTCGCGACGAGAGCGCCCGGTTCCACGGGTTCGGGGGACGCATTTTCCTTCGTAGCCTTCGGCGCGTTCCTCTTGCTCGCACGACGGGCACGAAATTCGCACTGCACGACGCAGGAGATTCAATGACGAACCGAAGCTTTCTCTTCATCGCAACGACGACGGCACTCGGTGCTCTGACCGTGTCGGGGAACGCCGGCACTTCGGCGCCCGTCGTCCGCGAATCCGCCGTCAAGTTCGAGGCCGCCGGGCCTGCGGGCCTGAAGATCAACGGCGAATCGAGCGGAATCCGAGCTTCGGAGGCCGACGGCAAGGTCACGCTGATCGCTCCGACGACGCAGTTTCACACCGGTATCGGCCTCCGGGACAAGCACTTGAAGGAGGCCATCGAGGCCGACAAGCACCCGGATGCGACGCTCGTCATCGAGAAGTCCGCGATCAAGCTGCCGGAATCGGGTTCATCCACTGGAACGGCGACCGGTGCACTCACCTTGCACGGGGTCACGAAGAGCGCTCCTTTCACCTATACGATCACCAGGAAAGGCGACACCTTTCAGGTGCATGCAGAGCTGTCCGTCACGCTCGCGGACTATCACATCAAGAAGCCCTGCTACCTGGGAGTTTGCGTGGGGGACGTGGTGAAGGTCGCCACGGACCTCACTGTTCTCGGTTCCTGAACCCTCCGGATTCCGGAATGGGTATTCCATGAATCGGAGGGGGTCCGCTTCTTCACAGGCCGTGTCGCTTGAGCTTCTCGTAGAGAGTCGAGACGGCAATGCCGAGGGCACGGGCCGCGTCGGACTTGTTGCCTTGCACCTGCTCCAGGGTCTGCTTGATGGCGATGCGCTCGATCTGGGTGAGCCGCAGGCCGCCGAGCGGCAGCCGCTCGAGCGAGCCTCCGCCCCCGAGGGCGACGAATCGCAGATCGCTCGCGTCGAGCACGTTCGTGTCGAGGAGAGCGAGCGCGCAGCTGAGCGTATTCTTCAGCTCGCGGACGTTGCCCGGCCAGGGATGCTCGGAGAGCACGCGGAGCGCGTCGTCGGTGACGGTCACGTCCGCGCGACCCAGATCGCCGAGCAGGCGTTCGACGAGGTGCGGGATGTCCTCGAGCCGATGCCGGAGCGCGGGAACGGGCACCACCGCGCCGGCCAGGCGGAAGTACAGGTCCTGCCGGAATCTTCCGGCTGCGACGGTCGCCGCGAGGTCCCGATTGGTGGCCGCGACGATTCGCACGTCGACGGGACGGTACTCGGAGCCACCGACCCGACGAACGGCACGATTTTCGAGGCTCCGCAGGAGTCGCGGCTGCAGGTCGAGCGGGAGCTCGCCGATCTCGTCGAGAAACAGCGTGCCACCGTTGGCCCGCTCGAAGGCGCCAGCGTGGGTCGTGACCGCGCCTGTAAACGCCCCGCGCTCGTGACCGAGCAGCTCGCTCTCCGCAAGGTTGGCGGCGACCGCGCCGCAATCGAAGACAACGAAGGGACCGCTCGCGCGTGCGCTCTCCGCGTGGATGGCGGTCGCGAGCACGTCCTTTCCGGCGCCGGTCTCGCCGACGAGCGTCACGGTGACCTCCGTCCTCGCCACTCGCTCGAGGAGCAACAGCGTCTCCCGCATCGCGGGGGATGCGCAGGCGATGCTCGAAAACCTTCGGTTCTTGGTCACTATACCCAGTCGGGTCGTCTGTCGCAGGGCGCCCAGCTTGGGGTCGAGACACGCGCTCGAGAGCTGGGCGCTCGCGACCGTCGACGGGTTGTCCTCCATGGGCGCCTTATACCAGCGGCGCTCTGGGCGGCTCTGTAACGATTGCAAGGATACATTGTGTGGGAGTCGTATGCTCTCCCGACGATGCGTGTGTCCATCGAGGCTCAATCGTTTGACGATGTTGTCACCCTCGTCGCAGCGGTCGGCGTTGTAGGTTCCCCTTCGTGGCGACCGCAGAACGAAACGAACGGCTTCGTCCGGGCGAGTCGGATTTCGACGACGGCGCATCCGCAGAGACGCCGGACGACGCGGAAGTAGAGTGCCTCGACGAGGACGGTGCGCCGATACCTCGAGAGTCGGGGCCCGTCCCGAGGGCGACTCATCAGGGATTCAGCCGCGCGCGCGGAACGTTCCGGGGTGAAGCGCGGGACATGCCGGGCGCGAGCCTTCCGCGTGAAGGCGGACTCATCGCCGGGAAGTACCGCGTCGAGGGCGTCCACGCTCGCGACAGCATGGTGGTGACGCTCAAGGCGTCGCATCTCGACCTCGGACAGCGTGTCTGGGTCCGTTATCTGCTACCGCGCGCGACTCGTCGACCGGATGCGCTCGCGCGTTTCATGAGGAGCGCACGTACCGTCGCGACGATGAGGAGCGAGCACGCCGCGCGCGTCCTCGACGTCGGCCGGATCCGCTCCGGTATTCCTTTCGTGGTGCTCGACGACATGAACGGCTGGGATCTGGACGAGGTCCTGCGCGTGCGCGGAGCTCTTCCCGTACAGGAAGCCGTGGAGTACGTGCTTCAGGCAGCGGAAGCGGTCGCCGAAGCACACGGGCTCGGGCTCGTCCACGGTTCGCTGCGGCCGTCGAACATCCTCCTCGCCCGGCGGAAAGACGAGTCGCCGCTGGTGAAGGTCGTGGGCTTCGAGCTCTCCGAGGTCGTGGACTGGACCGCACCCGAAGACGCGAACGACGCCGGCAGAGCGCCGTCCGCGTTCGCCACGATGCTTCCGTACCTCGCGCCCGAGCAGATCCGCTCCGCGGACTACGTCGACGAGCGCGTGGACGTCTGGTCGCTCGGAGCCGTTCTCTACGCCTTGCTCTGCGGGGTGCCTCCTTTCCGCGCGAGGACCTCGGCGGCGCTCCTCGCTGCGGTCGCAGCAGACGAACCGCGTCCCGTCAGCGAGGTGCGCGGTGACGTGGCGCCGGACCTGGAAGAGCTCGTGACCCGCTGTCTCTCGAAGTCACCCCTCGACCGTCCCTCGAGCATCGCGGAGGTCGTACAGGCGCTCACGCCGTTCGCGTCCGGCGACGGCTTCTCGGTCATCGATCGCGTCTCCAGGATGCCATTGCCCAGCCTACGTCCGCCGCGTCTGCCGGTACCTCCGTCGCGGGCCATCGTTCCGGTGGCGCGGGCTCGCACCGTCAAGGCCGAGCCCGTCGCCCGCGCACCTTCGGCGCAGTGGCTCCTCATGACGGCGCTGGTGGGTCTCGGCGCGTCGGTGCTCGGCGCGACGGCGGTCATCGTTGCCGCCAACGCCGGCTCCTCACGCGCTGCGCGCGACGCTGCCATCGTTCAGCAGCCGCCGGCGCCGGTCGCGACGTCTCCAGCGGAAGTCCCGGCCGTACCGCCCGTCACGCAAAGTTCACTCCGAGCGTCCCCGGGAGCCCATGCGGAGGTCGCCGCGCCCGCGCATGTCGACAACGGCGCGCGACGCGTACCCGCAGACACCTCGGATGGCACCACGAAGCGGCCTCCGTCATCCGCTCAAGCGACGCAGACCGCGTCACGTCCGGCGAGCGCGCAGAGCCTGGCTCGCTCCGACACCAGGACGCAGCATGCGACCGCGGAGGCCTCGGACGGGCCGGCGACGCCCGCGAAGGATCTCTTCGGCGACACGAGGTAGACGATGAAGCAGCGGTTTCGAATCTCGATCCCGGTGGTCGTGCTGGTGGCCATTGCCGCGCGCGCTCCCGAAGCGCGTGCGGACGAAGCGCACGACGCCGAGGCGGCGCGCGCATTGTTCCGGGAAGGCAGAGGCCTGGTCGCCGACGGTCGGTATGACGCGGCTTGCCCCAAGTTCGAGCAGAGCTTGAAGCTCGATCCGGGCATCGGAACGAAGTTCAATCTCGCGGATTGCTACGAGCACGTCGGGCGGACGGCCACCGCGCGGACGCTGTTTCTCGAGGTCGCCCAGATCGCGCGCGAGGCCGGGCAGGGGGAGCGCGAGCAGGTGGCGGACGCGCGCGCGAAGGCGCTCGAGCCGATGATCCATCGGCTGACCATCGACGTGAGCGGCAAGCAGAGCGGCCTCACGATCCAGCGCGACGGCGTCGAGGTGCTGCCGTCGGCGTGGGGCGTTCCCCAGTTCGTCGATCCCGGCGCGTACGAGGTCAAGGTCACCGCGCCCGGAAAGAAGCCCTGGACGGCGCACGTGGAGGTGCCGCGCTCGGGGGACGCCACCGTGGAGGTGCCGGAGCTCGCGGACGCGGACGCAAAGGAGGCGGAGGCTCGACCGGAGCCGGCGCCCTCGGGAGGCGAGGCCACGCCGACGTCCGCAGCGGAGCCCGTCGAGCCCAAAGCGCCGGCTCCAGATCTGACCGTTCCACTTGTCATCTATGGTGGGCTGGGCGTGGGCGCCGTTCTCGCGGGCACGGCACTCATCCTCTACAAGTCGGCGAACGACAAGGCGGAAGGCATCTGCCCGACCGGCATCAACTGCAGCCTCGACGATATCAAGAAGCACCAAGGCTACGTGAACGACGCGCGCGACGCCCGCACCGTGGCATACGTCGGGCTCGGTATCGCGTCTGCAGCGCTCCTGACGGGCGGGGCGATCGCGCTCTTTCGGGCGCATCACGAGGCGGGCCCCGCGGAGGCGCGGATCAGCGCCGCGCCGGTCATCGCTCCCGGCACGTTCGGTGCCGCCATGGAAGGCCGCTTCTGAGCGACGCGCCGATACGGCGAA
>CAYUAW010000029.1:0-19889 GCA_964442485.1 uncultured Polyangiaceae bacterium | reverse complement strand
GCCAAAATGCCACAGTAGTCAACGCGCGCCGCCGACCTATCTTCCGGACGGGCCATGAGCTTCCGGAACGAGCCGCTCGGCATCCAGCGAATCGCGTCGATCCACCTGTTCGTCCGGGACCTGAAGCGCAGCCGGGATCACTACTGCGATCACCTCGACTTCGCCGAGGTGGCGGTGTCGACCCCCGAGTTCGAGGCGGAACACTTCGCGAGGGCGAGCGTCGTCGAGGCCGCAGAGGTGCGCTTCGTGCTGATCGAGCCCCTGGGGACGAGAGGCGAAAGCTTTCAGTGGCTCGAGCGCCATCCCGAGGGTGTCGGCCGCGTGGTCTTCGACGTGGAGGACGCCGAGCGGGCATTCGCGCTGCTCCGCGAGCGCGGCGCGACGGTGCTCACCGGCATCGAGCGACGAAACGTCGAGGGCGGTGTCGTCACCTGGTTCGACATCGCGACGGCCCTCGGTGACACACTGTTTCGGTTCGTCGAGCACGAGGGCAAGACGCCCGTCCTGCCGAACCTGAGGCGTCTACAGACGCCTCTCGGCGGGACCAATCGTTTCGGGATCTCGCGCGTCGATCACCTCACGACGAATTTCCTGACACTCCAGCCCGCGCTCGCGTGGATGGAGCAGGTGATGGGCTTCGAGCGATTCTGGGAGATCGAGTTTCACACGCAGGACGTGAAGAGGGGCCACTTCGGCGGCTCCGGGCTCAAGTCCACCGTGATGTGGGACCCGCAGTCTGGCCTGAAGTTCGCGAACAACGAGCCCGCGCCACCCTGCTTCAAGGCCTCTCAGATCTATCTCTTCTATCTCGATCATCGGGGCGCTGGAGTGCAGCACGTCGCGCTAGCGGTGTCGGACCTGCTCCGGGCGGTGGAAGGGCTGCGCGAGCGTGGGGTCGCGTTCATGCCGACACCCGGCACGTACTACGAGATGCTGCCCGAGCGCTTGCTCGAGCTGGGCGTGAACCGCATCGATGAGGACATCGAGTCGCTACGGCGTCTGCAAGTCATGGTCGATGGCGAGCAGGACGGCCGCTACTTGCTGCAGATCTTCATGAAGGACGCCGCGTCGCTCTTCAACGATCCCAACGCGGGCCCGCTGTTCCTCGAGCTCCTCCAGCGCAAGGGCGACGATGGTTTCGGCGGCGGGAACTTCCGGGCCCTGTTCGAGAGCATAGAGCGGCAGCAGCAGATCGACGGCCGCGTGTGAGCAGGCCAGGGGGGTGACGCTCGGGTTCGGCGTTCGGCGACACGGCCGGGCCGGCTTGTCTGTCGTCGCCGCGCGCGCCGCCACCAGCGACGTGAGGACGCGACTCGTCGACGTATCGAACGACGGAAACGTTGTGCGCCCGGATTGTGTCGTGAGGATTGCATCGTCGCCGCGCGAGCTCGTGGCATCGCTTGCAGACTGCTCACGGCACGTCGAATGATCGCAGCGCGGTTCGAAAGTTGCAGGCTCGAGCGGTGTGTGCGGAGCGAGCCGTTCGGACGACCAAAGATCGATGTGGGAGCGCGGCGTGCGCGCGAATGAAACATACGGTTCATTCGCGCCGAGCCGCCGAACTATCCGCAGAACGGACTCGACTGGACGCTCGATCGAGTGCGCGCATCACGCGCACGTCGTGGGGTCACCCGTCATGATGAGGCGGTCACGCCGGCCGCTTAATCGAGTCGTCGTGACGCATGCGAGTCGATCGTTCGCAGTGCAGGGCTCAACGGAACAGGCCGGTACACGCGCCGCGAGAGTGCTCGCGGTTGCTCATCGTCTTCGTCCGCGTTGTTTCGACAACGAACACACGACCCAAACTTGCGCAGTTTCTTTCGTGTCAGTTTCACCTGATCGACGCGCCCGTTCCGGATCGATGGCGAAGTGTGTCGATGCGAAATACACGGAGAAAAGTGCAGGTTTTGATTGGTAGCGCACTTGACTAGTTACCCGGAGAGCAAGATAACAAACTGCGTCATGGAAGAATGAAGCGAAGCCGGAGCAATGCTCAGCAAGTCTGAGCGCGAAAAAATTCATGGCGGAAACCACACCGTGAGCAGCAGACACCGAGTGCGACGCACCTAGCCTGGCAACGAGCGTCAGCTCATATCGACTGAGTCCGCCGTGTGTAGTCGGAGCGAGCCCTGGGCTCGTTATACAAAGGAGTACGCAGTTCTCGACACTGCGCCTGCACGCGAACGTGTGCGCAGTCATTTCACTTAAACAGACATGAGAGGAAGTCGATGTTGAAGCGGTATCAGCATGTCGTCGCTGAGCTTTTTCGGGGGGCGGACGTGGTCGTCATCGTGGGAGCGTGGCTCTCGGCGTACTGGGTCCGGTTCTATGTGTCGCCCTTCGACGCTTCGAAAGGATTTCCGAGTTTCCAGCGATACGCGTCTCTCTCCCCACTGGTGGCCATCCTGTGGATGTCGTTGCTGACACTCGCGGGCGCCTATGAATCGAATCGAATGCGGGGCCGGAAGAGCGAAGTTCTGACTCTCCTGAAGGCACATGGGCTGGCCCTCCTCGCCTTCGTTTCGATCACGTACATGTACGAGGACTTCAGGTACTCGCGCCTCGTCATGATCTACTTCGCGACGATCGGCGCCGTGGCGCTCGGTGTGTTTCGAGTCGTGTTGCGGACGCTCCTGCGCAGCGTACGGCGACGTGGGCACAACCTGCGCCACGTGCTGGTCGTGGGAGAGGGTGGGCCGGCGCGACACCTCATCGACCGACTGGCACGCTACCCGGAGATCGGCCTGCGTGTCGCCGGGATCGTCACGGAGGACACGTCGGACGACAGGACGGAATGCTTCGGTGTGCCCGTCCTGGGCGACTTCCGGCAGGTCCGGAGGATCGTCGAGTCGGCGCACGTGGACGAGGTCGTGATCAGCCTTCCTCGCTCGCGGCAGGCTCATCTGCACGGGATCCTGAACCAGCTCCGGGGCGAGACAGTCGGAGTGCGCATCGCTCTCGACGTCCAGGAGCACGTCACCCTTGGGTGCGACGTGGAGGAGTTCGAGGGCGTTCCCATCGTTCGGCTGAACGACGCGCCGATGAGCGGTATGGGTGCCGTCCTGAAACGAGTCACCGACTTCGTGCTGTCGGCGGTCGGTCTCGTGCTGCTGAGCCCGGTGCTGCTCCTCATCGGTGCGCTGGTGAAGCTGACGTCCGCGGGGCCGGCGCTCTATGGGCAGGAGCGAATGGGGCTCGACGGCCGGACGTTCCGGATGCTCAAGTTTCGCTCGATGCGAGTGGACGCTGAGACCGAATCCGGGGCCGTCTGGTGCCGGCAGAACGACGACCGGCGCACGCCCATCGGCGCCTTCCTGCGCCGCACGAGCCTGGATGAGCTACCCCAGCTATGGAATGTGCTGTGTGGAGACATGTCGCTGGTCGGGCCAAGGCCCGAGCGGCCGGTCTTCGTTCACCAGTTCCGTCGGAACATGCCGGAATACATGCTCAGGCACAAGGTGAAGGCCGGGATCACAGGGTGGGCACAGGTCAACGGCTGGAGAGGCAACACCTCCATAGACAGCCGCACGGAGTGTGACCTCTACTACATCCAGAACTGGTCGCTCCTCTTCGATCTGAAGATTCTCGTGATGACCATGTGGAAGGGGTTCGTCAACAAGAACGCATACTAATAAGGGGGGGCCTTGACCGACTCCACGTGTACTCACGCGAGAGCCGGTCCCTCTGTCGCCTGGCGTGGACGCTTCAACGCGAACGAGAGAGGGATCAGGAGCCAGAACATCAGGAGCCCCCGGTATCCAGCGATCCACATGGCGTTGAAGAGAGTATTCACGGCGAGGAGAACGAGAACGCCGCTGGTCACCACCCGTTCCCGCGAGACCGCGGCGCGCCCGATGCGAACGATGGCCACGATGAAGACCGCGATCATCACCAGACCTTCTTCCAGGCAGCGACCGAATACGAAGCTGTTGACGCCCTGGATATCGCCGCTGGTGGGAAGCTCGAGCTCTCCAGCGGCCCGATTGGCGTAGGCGGCGATGTCGTTGTTGGCGCCCAGCCCGGCGCCCAGGAAGTCGCTGTCGCGTAGCTTCTCGTACGCTCCCACGATCGAGACGAGGCGATCGGCGCCGCTGTAAACGGCGGCGCTGTTCTCCATGCGCGCGCTGTAGATCTCGACGTAGTAGAAGGCCCCGCCGAGCGCGAGGGCAACGGTGCCCGTGGCCGCGTACGCGAGCTTCTTGCCGAGGCTTCCGCGGAAGAACCGGTGTGACGAGACGAAGGCGAGCACCGGGAGCATGACCATCACCGAGCTCGAGCGGGTCGAGAGCAACGCCGCGATGAAGAGCGCGAGGAGCGAGGCCGCCCAGCCCTTGCCGCGGAACGGACCGAGCTCGAGGTAGCGCTCACGTACGGTCCGGTCGAACAGCCCGGCGAGAGCGACGCCGATCGCGAAGGTGAGCGTACCCGCGGCGATCGACGCCTCCGGGAAGAGGCCGAAGGTGCGGTTGCCCTGCGGAGGTAGCCGGAAGGACAGATTGTTCCGGAAGTCGGTCACCGTCTTCGGAAGCACGGCCTGCGCGAGGCACAGCACCGAGGTGAACACCGCTCCCGCGACGGCGCCGCGGATGAAGGTGTTCGTGAGCCTCTCGTCGCCGAAGACGAGGCCGCCGACGATGAGCGTCGGGAAGACGATGGCGACGTAGTATCCGAGGATCGCGCCGGACTGCGCGACCTGGCGATTCGCGATGAACACGAAGAGCCAGTTCAGCAGGATGACGAAGACCCCGATGAGCATGCTCACGCCGTTCCTGTCGAAGGTGTTACGGCGGGTCGCGAACAGCCAGAGCGCGAGCGGCGCCGCCAGGAGCTCGGCGAGCTGGATACCGTGAGTGGCGCCGGCCGGCACACCGACGCCGGGGATCCACAGGGCGAAGCTGAAGAGAAGCGTGAGCAATTGCCCCAGGCTCACCTGCGCAGCTCGCGGCGCAGCGACGTTCCGGGCGCGCGCGGTGGTGGGCATGACGACGTTCATGGGCTTCGACCTGTTTCCGAGGCAGGGCGCCTCATGCTTCGGGTGACGGCGTGAGGGACCGCGGATACAGCGCTTGCACCGTCGAGCGCCAGCGCTCGGAGATCACCTCGAACGTGAACGTCTCGGACACGTAGCGGAAGGCGCTTTCGGCCATGCGGCGTGCGTCGCCGACATGAGAGCGGAGGTAGTCGAGGCCGTCGGCGAACTCGTCGGGCGTTTCGAAGACGAGCGCGTGCTCCAGGTGCTTCACGGCGAGCCCTTCGAACGCCCTGGGGCTTCCCACCACGACGAGCCCCCTCGACATCGCCTCGATGACCTTCGTCTTTATGCCGGAACCGCTGACGATGGGAGCGATGAAGATGTCGTGGTCGGTGAGGACCGCGTCCAGGTCTTCCACGTAGCCGGTGAAGCGCATCCGCGGGCTGAACGAACTGCGCTGGCTCTGATCTGCGGTGCCCACGACCGTCAGCGTGAGCGCCGCGCCGAGGCGGCGCTCCGCGTGCGGAAAGAGCACGTCGTCCGCGTAGATCAATGCCTGACGGTTCGGCCAGTATGAGGGGCTCCCGACGAAGACCAGGCGCGACGGGCGGTCGGAGAGCACCGCGTGCCGGGCCGGGACGTCGATGGCCATCGGGATCGCCGTGACGGTGACACGGGCGTCGCACGAGGCGCGCAGGATCTCCACTTCGCGCTGGCTCACCAGAGTGACCGCGTCGAAGCGGCTGACGGCGTCGATCTCCTTGTGCTCCAGGCGCGCAGATTCCAGAGCGATGAGCGTCGCGAGGAACGGCTGCGCGACGCGCCCGACGAGCGGCAAGAAGGGGATTCGTTCGGCGTAGTAGCCGAGGATCATCTCGGCGGTGAAGCTGCCACGGGCGAGCTCGCGGTACCGTCGAGAGAGGAGGTCGTCCAGGTCGAGGATGACAGGGACGTCGCCGCTCTTCACGAACTGTGCGCACCGCAGCATGTCGACCACGATGAGCTCGGGCCCGACGGCGGCGATGGTCTCCGCGCAACGGTCACGACCGGCGACCGAGAAGTAGAGCGCCTCGTTGATTGTGTAGCTCGTGTCGAGAGCGAGGCGGCCCCCGTTGCGAAGAAGCTGGAACGCGCCCGGCAGCGGCAGGCGATGATACGTCGTGGCCCCGCTTCGCTCTCCTCCTGGCTCGCTCGCCCCGCCCTTCGCGAAGTAGGCGACGTGCAGCTCGTGCCCGAGCGTCTCGAGGCACCGGATGATGGTGTTGAGTACCATCTTCCTTCCAGTCGCGGCACCGCGCGGGTCCCTCGTCGCCAGCAGGAGGACTCTCACGGCCTTCCCCGTTCCCGTGGTTTCGGGGCCGACGTGGCCGGCGTCGCGTGCGCGTGCAGCCCAGCGGCGGCCTGGTTGATCGCCGTGATCGCCGTGATGAACGGCCCGTAGGGCTCGTTCCCGATCGTGACGAGCCCGTAGTTCGAGTTCTCGCCGCCCTTGCGGCCTTCCTTCGGCTCGTCCGACCACTGAAACCACTGGTACCCGACGGCCTCGGGCAACGCCATCAGCCTGCTGACGAAGTGCGCGAAGGCGGCGCCACGCTCTCTCTGGCTCACGACGCGCGGCCCTGCGCCCTTGCTGTTCGGCAGACCGGAATCGTCGGCGCGGAACGCGAACTCCGACACCAGCACGGGCCTTCCGGCGAGCGTGTAGGCTCGCTCGGTCAGCTCAGTCGGGTCGAACCCGTACACGTTGATGGAGACGACGTCGGCCGCCGCCGCTGCACGAAGAATGCTGTCGCGGGGTGGTACGACCGTCTGAAAGCGGGCGCCGAGGAACAGGTGCGCCGGGTCCGCGGCGTGGAGCGCGGCGGCCACGACGGTGAAGTACCGCTCCGCGACCGTTCCGGCGAACCGTTCGACGTCTTCCTCGAAGGCGGAGCCGCGGCCATGCGGCACGTGCTCGTAGTCGAGTGCCGTGACGTGCCACGCGTCGTTCAGCGCTTCGATGCTCGGATGACGTGATCTCAGGAAGGACTCTGCCTTCACGTGTCCCGGCGCCGCCTCCGGCAGCGAGAGGTACAGCTCGAGCAGCTCCTCCTTCCCGCGCCAATCCGGACCCCACCGGAGCTCGTTGTCGCTGAAGTATCCGATGAGGCGTTCGTCCGCCACGTGCGGCGCGCAGGCGTGCGCGGCGTAGGCGTTCGCCGCCGCCTCGAACGTCGGGGTGAACACATCCATGATGGGCTCCTTGCCCGGCTTGAGCTCTTTCTGGAAGTTCAGCGCCAGCGTGTAGGGGACCAGCCGGTTCATCTCTCCGTCGGACCACGCTCCGGCGGAGTTGAACCCCCACGTACGGAGGCGCTTCGCCGTCTGCTCCGCCCACGATGCCTTCTGAAGACCGCTCGCCTCGACCGCTTCACGGTACGGGCGGCGGCCTGTATCGAGCACATCGTCGCCGTCGAACGTCACATGGACGACGCTCTGCGCGAGGAAACGCTTCCCATTTGCATCCTTGAACCACCAGACGTCGTTCTCCCTCGCGACGGAGATCGGCGCGGCCCCGGCCCTGGTGGGGGCGACGCAGCCGCTCGCAGCGATCAGGAAGATCGCACTCGCACGATTCAGAGAAGGAGCCCAAGACATCGTCTCGTCTCGCCGAGCGCAATGCGCTCGCACCCCGACGAGTTAACACGCGCCTCCGGAAGCGGTAGCGAATTTCTCCGCGCTCGCTATCGCGAGAAATCATCCGGTGCATGCATGAACGAGCCTCTGCGCGCAACGAAGGTACATGCGCCGAGGCTCGCGTGTGGCAGAAGGCGACGATCGTTCGAGACGAGTAAGCGTCGAGCACTTCGCGACGGTTGCATCAGAAGAACGAGCACGGAACGGAGCGTGCACGCGAGCGAAGCAGTCTCGTCATCGAGCTGAAACGAGTGTGTGTCACACACTGGATCGGCGCGGTCACATCCTTGACAAAGGATTTTGCGACCGTTAGGTAAGAACCGAATCGCGTCATCATTGTTGTGTGCTTTGTTGCAGACTTCATGCTTGCATCGATCGCTAACGGTGAGGCTGTTTGCACCGGGCTCCGGAGTAGCGCGAGTCCGAAAGGACGGCTTGCGCCATGAGCGAGCTCGACGCCGACAACGGAAGCCAGGAACGAACGGCCGGATTGCGGGATAGAAGCGCGACCCCGCGCTCCGGGTTTCCCAGGCCGCCTGGCGAGGAGATGGACGCCGTTCAGCTGTGGAGCAGCCTGCAAGAAGGCCGCGGGGTCATCTTCAAGATCGCGGCCGTCGGTCTGGCCGCCGTCATCGTCGTCACCCTCGCTGCGACCATGCAGTTCAAGTCGCATGGCAGTCTGTACCTCGGAGAGCTCGACGGCGGTGCCAGCGCTGCGGAGGCCGCAGGGAACGCCGAGATCAACCTCTCGAACGGCGATCGCAGCGATCTGACCAGCGAGACGGAGATCCTGCAGAGCGATCTGCTCGTCAAGCGCGCGGTGCTCGAGTCGGGGCTGAATGTCACACTCGCGCCGATAGGCTGGCGCACGCCGCGCTACTTGCAGTGGCTCCTCGCGTTCCGCAACCCGAAGCTGCTGGACGTCGCAGTGCCCACCCTCGTCGCGAGCAACGCGAAGCTCGCGGACACGTACCACAGCCCTGAGAGGTACCGTGCGACCTTCATCACGGACACGCAGTACGAGCTGTGGACGCATCCGAGCTGGCTGATCCGCACGCTCTTCCGTCGGTCGCCCGAGCGCGTCGGCAACGGTACGCTCGGCGTGCCGGCGACTCTCGAGGGCATCGAGCTGACACTCGGCGCTGGTACCGCGGGCGGGCCCCACACTGGCGACTCGTTCGACGTCCAGGTGACGCCGCTCGAGGACGAGCTCAACCACGTGGCGAAGTACCTCACCGTCGCGTTCGCCAAGGCGCCCGGCGCGGGAGCCGCGTCCGGGGTCGTCTCGCTCGAGTTCACGGACCCGTCGCCTCGCCTCGCCGCGACGTTCCTGCGGCAGCTGGTCCAGGCATACCTGCAAACGCGCCAGTCGTGGAAGACGGAGGACGCGACGGCGGCCGAGCAGTTCATCTCGAACCAGCTCGGGACCATCCGGGAGTCGCTCGACAAGACGGAGAAGAAGCTCGCCGACTACCGCACGAACACGAAGGCGGTCGTGCTGGACGACGCTGCCCGCGCCATGGTCGAGCAGATCGGCAAGTACGAGGAGCAGCGCGTTGCTGCACGCCTCGACGTCGCGACCTTCGCCGACATGAAGCGCGCTCTGAAGGATCCGAACGCCCACCTGGAAGCGTTCCTCATGGGCGAGGGCACCGATACCGTGCTGCAGAACCTCGCCACGACCCTCTCGAAGGCACGCGATGACCTCTCGAGCCTGGAGGACCGCTTCAATTCTGCCTCTCCGGAGCTACGACAGCAGCACACTCAGGTCGACACGCAGCTCGAGATGATCCGGAACTACGTCGCGAACCGGCTGACGCGCGCGCAGCAGAACCTGGAGACGCTGAACCACGTCGTCGGCGAGAACGAAGAGCGGCTCAAGACGGTGCCCGGAGCGCAGCTCGGCCTGGCCCAGCTCGCCCGTGAGTCGGAGGTCTACAGCAAGATCTACTCCTACCTGCTCGAGCGGCAGCAGCAGATGGCGATCGTGAAGGCGTCGCGGGTGTCGAAGAACCGGGTGCTCGACGCGCCGGTGGAGTCGTACCTGGAAGACTCGCCGAATCTCCTGATCCGACTCGCCATCAGCGTGGCGATCGCTTTCGCGGGCGTGGCGTTCGTTCTTCTGAGGAGGACGTTCTCCGGCGCTCTGCAGAGCGAGGCGGACGTCATGAGCACGCTGGGTCCCGTGACGGTGCTCGCGAGCGTTCCGCGCCGGCCCAAGTCGAGCGGGCGCAGCGGTATCGGTGCCTTCGGCGGCCTGACCTCGGGCTTCGCGGAAGCATTCCGCATGCTGCGGACGAACCTCTACTTCGCCGAGCGGCGCACTCCGGAAAGCGAGGGCAGCGTCATTCTGGTCACCTCGCCCTCACCCGGCGACGGCAAGACGACGGTCGTCTTCGGGCTTGCGGCCGCTCTCGCCGCGGACCGCAAGACCGTCCTGATGATCGACGTCGATCTCCACAAGCCCTCTCACCACACTCACATCCACCAGCCGCAGGCGCCGGGCTTCAGCGAGGTGCTCACGGGCCGGTACAACTGGGCGGACGTCGTTCGCAAGCACTCCGACGGTGTGTACTGCATCACCGCGGGCGTCCCTTCTTCGTCGGATCTTCTCTTGAATCCGCACCTGTCCGCGACGCTTTCGGACATGCGCTCTCACTTCGACTTCGTCCTGCTCGACAGCCCGAGCTTTCCGCTGGTGTCGGACCCACTCATCTTGACGCCGTACGTCGATTGCGTGCTGAGCGTGCTGCGCCTCAAGAGGACTGCACGGAAGCTCGCCGTGACGCACGTGGAGCGACTGGAGTCGCAGGCGGCGAGCCACGGCTTCGTGGTGAACGATGCCGGTCCTTCCGCCGCCTACGGCATGGCGCTGGTCCTCATCAAGGACGGCGCGAGTGGGCGGGGTCCGGCGCCGCCGATGAGCCACCCCGTGCGGCAGCCGGATTTCCTGGCGGCGGGCTCGAAGCCGAACAGCGGCTAGAGAGCAGGCGTTCTTGGCGCAGCACACTGACTTCGGGGTTCATGTCGGTATGTCGTTGAGTCGAGAAGAGGCAAGCATTCGCGCCACGGGGCTCCCACCGTTTGCGTCCACCGTGGCACCCGGTTCCTGGCCGCACCTCGTCGTCCTTCGTCGCGGCGGTACCCGCCCTCCGCTCGTCCTGATCTCCGGGCACGAAGGGCACGGGTTCGGTTTTCGCCACCTGGTGAAGGAGTTCGGGGAAGAGCAGCCGCTGCTCGCGCTGCAGCTCATCGGCCTCGAGGAGGGGGAACCACCGGATTGCCGCGTCGAAGACATGGCGGCCGTGTTCGAAGTGCAGGTCCGCGCGGCGTGCCCGCAAGGGCCCATCATCGTCGGCGGCTACAGCATGGGCGCCGCCATCGGTTACGAGCTCGCCCGACGGCTCTCTCAGCACGGGCGACAGGTCCCTCTGCTGGTCTCGATCGACGGCTTTGCTCCTCGCTATCACCGGACGTTGATCCCGCCGCACGTTCATGTCCTCCGACGGATGCGTATCGTCCTCGGTCACGAGCGGACCGAGAAGCTCAAGTCGCTGCGCAGGCGGATTCTCGAGGCCCTTCCGCCCAGCATTCGAGGCACCGAGTTTCGCCCCGGAGAGGACGACCCGCGCAAGATCTTGCTGTCCATCCTGCGCTATCGTGCGGTGATGATGTACCGGCCCGTGGAGCGGCGCATCCGCACGTCGCTCCTCTTGGTGCGTGCGTCGCACCCCGAGCAATTTCTCGCGCCGCGCATAAAAGATCCACTGTACGGCTGGCGAAATTACATCGAAGGTCCGATCGCGGCCGAGACGGTCGACGGCGAGCACCTCACCTTCCTCGACTCGGAGACCGCCAACCGCGACCTCGTGAGGCTGATCAGCGCGCGCATCGACGAGGTCATCGCGTCGACGGCCGGCACGAGCCGGGCGAACGGAGCGTGAGCTTGCGGGGCACTCGCGCGCAGGCGTTGCTCTTCTTGCTGTGCTGTCCCGGCTGGGCCGGGTGCGCGAGCAACCCACCGGTCACGGTGAAGTCGCTTCCCTCGCCGGTCGTGACGCGCAAGACGGAGATCCTGGACCCTGCACTGTTCGAGGCGGCCGTAGGCGAGCGAGACGGCGACGCTTACCACGTGGGGCCAGGGGATTCGCTGATCGTCGCGGTCTACGGGCACCCCGAGCTCTCGCTCGCGCAGTACGCGGGTGTCAACGGCGTCACGCAGGGTGGGATGCGTGGGCTCGGGCTCGTCATCGACACCGACGGGACGATCCAGCTCCCGCTCATCGGCTCGGTGAAGGTGGCAGGCAAGACCACCGACGAGATTCGTGCGTTCCTCGAGGAAAAGCTCGTCCTCTTCATCAAGGAGCCCAAGGTGACCGTCCAGGTCGCCTTCAACGGCAGCATCCGCTACTACCTGCTCGGGCATTTCACGGAGCCGGGGCTGAAGTACAGCGATCGTCCGCTCCGGCTCCTCGAGGCGCTGTCTCTCGGCGGCAGCATCGCGCTCGAGCGTGCGAGCTTGCGCAACGCCTACGTCGCGCGCGGGAACCGACGCCTCCCAATCAACTTCCGGCGGCTGCTGAACGAGGGTGATCTGAGGCAGAACATCCACCTTCGTTCGGGGGACGTGGTCTTCGTTCCGGACAACGCGTCCGAGCAAGCGTTCGTGTTCGGAGGGGTCTTCGGGAGCAATCCGCGCGGCGGTGCGGTGCCGTTCATGAACGGACGCCTGGATCTGCTGCAGGCGCTGGCGGCGGCCGGCTTCGGGTTCCGCGAGCGCGCACAGGGCGTCCTTTCCGAGACCCGCGTCATCCGAAGCGAGGGGGATCGCGGCGAGCTCTTCGTGGTCGACGTCGAGAAAATTCTGGACGGTGACGCCGCGCCGTTCGCGCTGGAGCCCGGCGACGTCGTGTTCGTGCCGCGCACCGCGCTGGCGAGCTGGAGCGAGGTCCTCGAGCAGTTCCTTCCCACGCTGCAGACGGTGGGAGGCGTGCTGACCCCGTTCGTGCAGATCAAGTACCTCGAGACGCACTGAAATGACGACGAGCGCCGTTCCCGAGCCATTCGTCACGAGTCGCAAGGGCGTCGCGGCGGAAGCCTTCCCGCTGACCCCGCTGCAGGCGGGGATGCTTTACCAGGCGCTCCGCGAGGGCTCGAGCGGGGGAGGGTACGACGTCGAACAGCTCCACTTCACACTGACGGAGACCATCGACGCCGTCGCGCTGGGCGAGGCGTGGACGCACGTGGCGCGCGTTCACCCGAGCCTGTCGACGTGCTTCGTCTGGCAAGGGCTGCCGGTTCCCTGTCAGCGCGTGCAGGCCGAAGTGGTGATCCCGGTTCACGTGGAAGACTGGTCCGGGCTTGCGCCTGGCGCGCGCGAGGAGCGGCGCGCGGCGTTCCTGCGCGAAGACCGTGCGCGCGGCTTCGACCTCGAGCAAGCGCCGCTTCTTCGCGTTGCGCTGTTCGCCGTCGAGCCGGAACGGACCGAGCTGGTGTGGACGGTGCATCACGGCATCGTGGACGGACGGAGCTTTCCGATCGTGCTCCGCGACGTGTTCGAGGCCTACGACGCGCTCCGCGACCACCGGGAGCCGCGGTTGGCGGCTCCGGCGTCGACGCATCGCGATTTCGTCGGGTGGCTCTCGACGCAGGATCGGAAGACGAGCCACGGTTTCTTCAGGGCGCTCCTGCACGAGCAGCGGATGCCGACTCCGTTGCCGGGCGGGGAGCCCACCCACAGGGGCTCGGGCGAGGTCGACTACGTCACGGTGTCGAGCTCGCTCTCGGGCCACTTGCTCGGCCGGCTGAGGGCGCGCGCCGGGAGAGAGAACGTGCCCCTCGGTGCGCTGGTCGCCGCGGCGTGGGCGATCGTGCTCCATCGCTACACCCGGGAAACGACGGTGCTGTTCGGCTCGACACGCCACTGCCGGCGCACGGCGCTGACGGGCCAGGCCGCGGGTATCGTCGGGGTCTTCATCAACACGCTGCCCTTGCGTGTGACGCTCTCGAGCGAGACGACCTTGGCGGCCCTCGTCGCCGATCTCGCGGGGCAGGCGGTTGCACTGCGCGCCCACGAGCACACGCCCCTTTCGGAAATCCAGGGCCAGAGCGGCGTTCCCCGCACTCTGCCGCTGTTCGAGAGCTTGCTCACGTTCGAGACGCGCGGCCTCCGCGCCACGCTGCGCGCGACGGGGGAAAGGCGCTGGCAGGCGGTCGGGTGCAGCATTCACGAGAAGCCCTCATTCCCCATGAACGTCCTCGTCGAGGCCGACGATGAGCTCACGGCTCGCTTGCTCTTCGATCCGCGCCGGATTCGCCCCGACACGGGAGAGCGGCTTCTCGCGTCGCTCGCGTTCGTCTTCAGCGAGCTCGCGGACGACGGGCGGAGCACCGTGGGCGAGATCGACGTCGTCCCACCCGAAGAACGCGAGAAGCTCCTCCTGGAATGGAACACGACGGCCCGCGTGGTGCCGGCGCACCTCGTTCAGGGAGGCTTCGAGGCGCGTGCCCGCGAGGCGCCGGACACCATCGCGCTCGAGTCTGGCCCAGAGCGGTTGAGCTACCGCGAGCTCGAACGGCGAGCGCGCTCCGTCGCGCATGCCCTGCAGGAACGCAGCGTGCGTCCCGGGACGTTCGTCGGTGTGTGCTCGGGCCGAGGCACCGACCTCGTCGTGTCGCTCCTCGGCGTCATGATGTCCGGCGCCGCGTACGTCCCGCTGGATCCCCGCGAGCCGGGTGCGCGCCTGGTGTCGATGCTGGAGGACGCAAGCGCGTCGCTCGTGGTCACCGGGCCGCAGCACCGGGAGCTCTTCGCGGCCTACGAGACGCTCGACCCGGCCGGGGTGCCGCCTGCGCCGCAGTTCACTCTGCGCGAGTCGCACGCGACGGAAGCGGACCCCTGCTACGCGATCTTCACGTCCGGAAGCACCGGCAAGCCGAACGGTGCCGTGCTGACCCACCGCGCCGTGGTGAACACGCTGGACTGGGTGAACCGCACCTTCGAGGTCGGCTCGACGGATCGGGTTCTCTTCGTCAATTCTCCCTCGTTCGATCTGTCCGTCTACGACATCTTCGGCGTCCTCGGGGCCGGCGGCACCGTGGTGATCGCGAACGAAGCCGCGCTCGCGGACCCGGCCGAGCTCGTCAGGATGCTCCACGACGAGCGCATCACCATCTGGAACTCCGCACCCGGTGCGTGGCAACGCGTCCTCGGTCAAGTGGGCACCAGCGCCTTCGACGCCGCGCTTCGTCTCGTGCTGCTGAGCGGCGATTGGATTCCGATCAAGATGCCCGGCGCGACGACGCGGGCCTTTCCGCGCGCCCGGGTCGTGTCGCTCGGCGGCGCGACCGAAGCGGCGATCTGGTCGAACTGGTTTCCCATCGAGCACGTTGACCCGAGCTGGACCAGCATCCCCTACGGTCGGCCCATCCAGAATGCGCGTTATCACGCGCTCGACGAGCGAATGAAGCCGGTGCCCGTGGGCGTCGTCGGCGATCTGTACATCGGTGGCGTCTGCGTCGCCGAGGGCTACCTCAACCGACCCGTGCTGAACGCCGAGCGGTTCGTCGCGGATCCCTTCGCGCCGCCCACGCACCCTGGGCGGCTCTACAAGACGGGGGATCTCGTTCGCTACTTCCCCGATGGGAACCTCGAGTTCCTCGGGCGAGCAGACTTCCAGGTGAAGATCCGCGGCTTTCGCGTCGAGCTCGGAGAGGTGGAGATCACACTGCTCGCGCTGTCCGGCGTTCGCGAGGCCGTGTGCAGCGCGCGCGTGGACGCGTCCGGGGAGAAGTCGCTCATCGCGTACCTGGTCACCGAGGCCGGCGCCGAACAGGACGAGGCATCCGTGAAGGCCTCGGCAGGCAGAGTGCTCCCTCCGTTCATGGTGCCGTCGCGCGTGGTGTTCGTGAGCGCTCTCCCGCTGTCGAAGAACGGCAAGGTGGACCGCGGCGCGCTCCCCGAGCCGCGCAGTGTCGGCGGCGGGAGGACGGTCACCGCGCCGCGCGGCGAGCGCGAGCTCCGCCTGGTGAAGGTCTGGGAGCGTGTGCTCGAACGCGAGCCCATCGGCGTTACCGACGACTTCTTCGAAATAGGCGGCCACTCCCTGCTCTCGCTCACGTTGCTCGCCGCGTGCCACGGCGAGCTCGGGCTCCCCCTCTCGCTACCGCGGTTCCTCGAGCGACCGACCATCGAAGGGATGGTGCAGTCGATCGAGCGAAGCGCCGAGCCGACGCAGGTGTCGCACCGTCTTTACACGTACAACGGTCAGGGGCGGCGCCCGCCCGTCGTTCTCATCGGTGGCGGCCACTTCGCGCTCCTGTACCGCGAGTTTCCCAAGCTGTTCGAGCGCGAGCAGCCAGTACACTTCTTCCAGGCGAGCGCGAGCGAGGTCGCAGACGATGCGTTCGCCACGCTCATCGAGCCGGAGGTCCTTGCCGCGTGTCCAGCGGGCCCCGTCGTCGTCGGTGGGTTCGACAGAGCGGCCGGAGCGGCGCTCGCGCTCGCTCATCGTCTCCAGGGGCGCGGGCGCCCGGTACCCCTCGTCCTTTTCTTCGACGGGGAAGGCGCTCGCGAGCCTTCGCACCCGAGCTTTTCTCGTCGCGTCCTCGGCGCGGGGCAACGTCTCCGCGAGCGGCTCCGTCAGCGGTTCGAGCGACGACCCGTGGCGACCGAGCCTCTCCGCGCCGAGGCGGTCGTGGTGTCCGCGGAGTCGACGCTGGCCGCGGGAGAAGACCCCGGCGCGCCGTTTCGCGCTGCCGTCACGGGCTCGGTCGACGTCATCCGGGTGCCCGGGGAGCACATGGCCTTCCTCGCGCCGGAACAGCATCACCGCGTCGTCGACGCGATCCGCCTGCGTATCGATAACATCGCACGGGTTTCCACCTGAGCTCCGCCGTCACGAGCGAGAGCCGCCGCCATTGCTGCGAAGACCGAGCTCCGTCGGCGGTCGCAGCCATCCCTTGAGCCGATAGAGGGGCGTGCGCAGGCGCCATGCAGCGCGCGCGATGCCCGCGCGGACTCCGAGCATCCCGGGAAGATAGAGCTGCATGTCCGCAGTGCAGAGCACGGGCCTCCCCGATTGCTGCGCGATCTCTCCGGCCTGCGTCCGGTCGCTCTCGTAGAACAGGAACGCGTTCGTCTGGCGGTAGATCGTCGCCTTGTGGGACGAGTGGGCTCCGAGCCGCTGGCGCTCGGCCTGGCTCGGCAGGTCGATGAGGTGCAGCGCCCCGTACTCGATGCCGTGGCGGGCGAGCCAGGCCTCGGTCAGGGCGCGGTACTTCTCGAGACGCGCCGAGACGATGTGGCCGATCTTCTGCGTGGGCGTGAACAGCGGCTCTGCAGCACTCAGGAACTCGAGGTACCTCGGCCCGTCGTCGTTCTCGCGTGCCGTGGGATCGACGCACAGGACGCCGTCCAGATCGAAGCACGAGTTTTCCACCTCCGGGTGATGGAACAGGTTCCACTCGAAGACGCGGGGCCGCGCCATTTCCCTGAAGTGGAGGTCCACGCCCTTCACCATTGATGGGAGGACGATGGCGGCGCACGTGGTGAGGCGCCCCGAGAATGGCGTGCTCCGCACCCGCCCGAGGGCGCGACGCATCGATTCGCCCGATGACACGCTATCGTCGACGAGCAGCACGTGCCGCGCTGCCCACGGTTCGCCGACCTCCGCGCCCGTTGCGCGCGTACGCCCGTGCCCGGTCGCACCGTTCGCCAGGAACGTTTCCAGATCGATGACCAGCCGGTTGACGTACAGGCCGATGAGGTACGCCGGGATCATCCCGCTGCGCGGAATGCCGACCACGAGGTCGATGTCGCGCGGCACACGGTGAATGTGCTCGCGGATGTCAGAGGCGAGCTGCGCGACGGATTCGTAGCCGAACATGCGGAGCGGTCTCCAAGGAACGTGCGTGAAGCGGCCGAAGGAACCTTCGTTGATGAAGGCCATAGCGCATTGCATGCTCGTTTCAAAGTCGCCGACGCTCACGCATTCTCGCCGGAAGGGAGAAGGTTTCACTGCCGTGGCCGGCGCGTTGCGGAGCCGGCGATGTGAGCGCCGGGACCGTCGCGAAATGACACACCGACGTGAACGCGAGAGAGTGAGCGCCGCTCAATCGAGGCCGCGCTTGCCGTCCGCCCAGTAGGCACGAACGACCTGGCGTCGCCCCTCGCCGCTGGCGCGGAGGAGCGCGCGCGCGCGTTGAATCGAGGCTGCACGTCCGGTCAAGAGCACGGTGCCGTGCTTGCCCGCGAATGCCGACAGCGCTTGCGCGATCTCCCCGAGATGGGCGTCGTCTCGACGCCGAAGGACGAGTGAATCGTGAGAAATCCCGAGCGCCACGCAGGCTTCCCCTGCCCTCTCCACCGATGCTACCTCGAGGCGCACCCGGCAATCGGCGGGCGAGCCGAGGGCCGTCACCGCGCGCGCGATGCCCAGCGACGTCTCGTCGCCGAAGCACGCGAGCGGGCGATGGAGCGGGGACAGCGGTGTGGACGGGCGAGGCCCGAGGAAGCGCACGACGGTCCCGACGGCGAGCGAACGAGCCCAGCCGGTCGCTGGGCTTTCGCCGTGGAGGTACGCGATGACCGAGAAGCGCCCGCTTCGCGCGTCCGCGTCGAACGGGGTGAACGTGCGCGCGCCGACGTCGGGGAGAAAGACTTGGACCTTGTCGCCGGGGCTCGGCGGTTCCTGTCTGAGCCACGCCGCACCGAGCACGACGTGCAGGTAGCTCGCGCCGAGCTGCCTGACCTCTTCCACGACGACGTCGCGCAGGATGCGGTCGCCGAGCCATCCACCGAGTACGCGCGCCTTGAGGCTCACCATCGCACGACGACACATACAGCACCCGCTCGCCGCCAGGGCGTCTCTGTCGCGAAGAAATCATCAGAATCCATCTAGTTTGCCGGAGCCCCTCGGTTTTGAAGCTCACCCGCGGCGGAGCGTCGTAGAATCTGCTTCTGCTTCCCCCGCGCCGCCCTCCGTTCGTCGACTGGCCCGTGCAGCACGTCGATCCGCACTATGGATACGTCTGGTATTGCGGTGCCGGCATCGTCGTCTCACACCTCACCGTCTCGCACGCCACGCGGGAGGCGGCGGAGGCCTATCATCGCTTCGAGGAATCCGTGCTGCGCGATCACGCTGCGGAGATCAAGGCGGCCGGCGGCCTCTTCGCGATTCACGACTGGCGGACCGTCGAGACCTACGACGGCGCAGCGCGCACGGTCTGGCAAGAGCGCATGCGTCGGCGCCCGAAGGGGTACCTGCGTGGCTCCATCGTCTGCCTCGAGCGCGCGAATGCTCTCCTCAAGATGGCCGTGCAGGGCGCAAACATGGTCGCCAGCCTGACTCAGGGCGTGAAGGTCGAGCTCACGACGGAGCTCCTTCCGGTGCTCGAGCGGTTCTCCCTGATGCGCCCTTCTCTCTGGCTCTCGGCCGGAACCGGACAGGGCAGTCTTCGGCCGGGTTCAGGCCATTGAGAGGTGCCCTGGGGGGCGGAGCCCAGTGCGGCGACCGGCCGTGGAGACGGGCAAGTCGAGGCTCAGGGATGACGCCCCGGCTCGGACGTCGTATGAGGGAGCTCGATGGAGCCGGGGTCTCGCCTTCGCATCTTCATCACCGACGATCACCCCATCGTCCGGAGTGGGCTGAAGGCACTGGTCGACGCCCAGCCTGACATGTTCGTCGTCGGCGAAGCGGTCGACGGCGTCGAAGCGCTCGCGGCGATCGCGACTCTGCTCCCCGACCTCGTGGTGATGGATCTGTCGATGCCGAGGCTTGGTGGCGTGGAGGCCACGCAGCGTCTCCAGGAGTCTCATCCCGAGGTGAAGGTCCTTGCCCTGACCGTCCACGAGGAGCGCGGCTTCCTGCAAGCGTTGCTCGCGGCCGGCGCCGTGGGATATGTCCTGAAGCGTGCAGCCGCGGAGGACCTGGTTCGCGCCATCCGCGTGATTGCGGCCGGGGGCGTCTATATCGATCCCGCCGTCGCAGCGCAGATCTCCGGATGCGAACCGCAGGCGTCCGAGCATTCGCACGTCGGTGCCCCGCTCAGCAACCGGGAAGCCGAGGTCCTCCGCAGGATCGCGGAGGGGCACGCAATGAAGGAGATCGCCGGAAGGCTCGAGATCAGCACGCGCACCCTCGAGACGTACCGGACTCGTGCGATGGAGAAGCTCGCCTTGAAGACCCGAGCCGACATCGTCCAGTACGCCCTGCGGCGCGGCTGGCTCAGCACCCAGTAG
>CAYUAW010000028.1:8809-40343 GCA_964442485.1 uncultured Polyangiaceae bacterium | reverse complement strand
CGCTCGCGTTGCGCTACGGCGTGGCGGCGGCGCCTCACGGGGTGCGGTTGCAAAGTTCCGCATCTTTGATGCGTCGGAGACGACGTCGGCGTCGATGGGAATCTACTGAGGTCGACTGACTCGTTCTGCGGCCTCCTCAGCAGTCAATGGAGGGCGATGTTCGGTGTCTGGGCACGTGAGGCCTGGGAATGGGGTGAAGTGCTTGACACGGCGGTCCAAAGCCGCTGCCATGCGCCTGGCATGCCGAAGCCGGCGAAGCGCCGCAAGAAAGCCCGGCGTTCGTATCACCATGGGGATCTGCGACGCGTGCTCGTGGAGACGGCGCTCGAGCTCGCCGAGGAGCAGGACGTATCGAACCTCACGCTGCGCGAGGTGGCTCGACGCGCCGGCGTGACCCACAGCGCGCCGTACCATCACTTCCCGACGAAGGAGTCGCTGCTCGCAGCCGTCGCCGAAGAGGGCTTCCGGGCGCTCCACGCGGAGCAGGTCGAGGCTGCGAGGAACGCCGGGCCCCGCCCCATCGATCGCTTGCAGGCGCTCGGCGTCGCCTATGTCCGCTTCGCGGTGGCCCACCGCGGTCACTTCCGCGTGATGTACCGCACGGACAAGGACGGATGGGCGGACTATCCCTCCGTGCTCGAGGTATCGCAGCAGAGCTTCGTGCTGTTGACGACCACCGTGGAGGAGACGCGAAAGGCGGGCGGCCTCGACGTCGACCTGCTCGAGATGTCTCTCGCCGCGTGGTCCGTCGTGCACGGGCTGGCCACCCTCTGGGTCGACGGCCCGCTGCGCCGGCTGTCGGTACTGACGGGAAATAAGCCCATCGACGAGGTCGCAGCGCGCATCGCGGCATTCTCCACGCGTCAGCTGTAGGATCGGAGCCATGTACACGGTTTGTGTCCGCGACCACGTCATGATCGCTCACAGCTTTCGCGGGGAGCTCTTCGGTCCCGCGCAGCGCCTGCACGGCGCAACCTACGTCGTCGACGTCGAGTTCCGCAGGCAGACCCTCGACCCGAGCGGCGTCGTAGTCGACATCGGTCGCGCGAGCGACGCGCTCCGCGCCATCCTCTCGGAGCTCGCCTTCAGGAACCTCGACGACGAGCCAGCATTCACCGGCCAGAACACCACCACTGAGTTTCTCGCGAGGGAGATCTTCGACCGGATGTCGGGCCGCATCGGCAAGGGGGAGCTCGGCCCCGGCTCCGACGGCCTCTCGACGATGAAGGTCGCACTGCACGAATCACACGTCGCCTGGGCATCGTACGAGGGGGGCATCGTGTCGTAGGTTCACGCGATTACCGGCAATTTCGGCCTTCTTGTTGCCGGACCGCTCGGCCTCCTCTAGGCTCCGCCCGTGCGAGAGATGAACGAATACCCGCGTCTCGTGGCGGTCGAGACCACCAATCATTGCAACGCCAAGTGCGTGTTCTGCCCGAACAACGCGCTGGCGCGGGACAAGGGCCCCATGGCCCAGGACGTCTTCGAGAAGATCATCGAGGACTGCCGTGAGTTCCCGCTGGAGGCCATCGAGCCGTTCATCCAGGGCGACCCCTTCTCCGATCCGCAGATCCTGCCGCGGCTCGAGCACATCCGTCGCCGCCTCCCGAAGACGAAGCTGCGCCTCTACACGAACGGCTACGGCATGGCGCCGAAGAAGATCGACCAGATGCTCGATCTCGGCATCGATCACCTCTTCGTCAGCGTGAACACGCTGAATCCCGAGAAGTACCGCTCGGTGATGGGCATCCCGCTGAAGCGCACTCTCGACAATCTCGCGTATCTCACCGATGCGAGCCGCAAGCACCGCGTGGCGAAGAAGATCACCTTTCGCATGACGCGGCTCGGCGACACGACGCTGGAGGAGCAGGACGACTTCGTCCGCTACTGCGACGAGCGCGGCGTGAAGCACTTCATCGTTGGGCTCTTCAACTACAAGGGCGACGTGAACAGCAGCCTTCCGGTGCCGCGTTACGGCTGCGAGCACGTGAACCGCCTCGACATCCTCGCGAGCGGGAAGATCACCCTGTGCTGCATGGATCAGGACGGCTCGTACGGCTGGGGCGACGTGAAGGAGCACTCGGTGCTCGAGCTCTACCGGCACTCGACGGCGCGCCGCTATCGCGAGCTGCATTCGTCCGGGCGCCGCCGGGAGATCGAGCCCTGCGGCACGTGCAACCTCTTCTGGCCGCTGACGCGGGGTCTGTCGCCCCTCGAAGCGATCAGGACGGGCATCGACTACTGCGCGTACATCGCGCGCCATCGTCCGATCGGAAAGCGTCCCCCCGCCGCCGTGGCGGGCGGTGATGGTCTGGTACAGCTCCGGCAGAAGCACCAGGACGCGGGTGCTCGCGCGAAGGCGCGCGGCATGGTGGAAGCCGTCGACGAGGCGGACCCCTCCGCGGAGTGATACCGCCCGGGATTTCCGCCCCGCTGACGGAGGCGAAAACCCCGACCTGTCCGCGCGCGTCGATCAGTCCATGCCGCCCGCGTGTTCGCGCAGCTCGGCGGCGAACTTCGTTCGCTGCTCGGGCGTGAGAACGGACAGGACCGTCTCGGCGAAGGTGACCTCCTTCGTGGCCATGGTCTTGGCCATCTCTGGCGCCTGCGTACCGACGCCCGCTTTCTTCGCGTCGAACTTGTCGCCAACGAAGGCGTCGCCGATGGCCTTCATCTTCTTCTCGGAGGCCGCCATGCGCGCCTTCATCTGGGCCTGATCCGCCTTCATCTGGGCCTCGAGCTTGGTCTTGAGCTTGTCCCTCTGCTCCTGCGTGAGCCCGAGCTCGGCTCCGAGCTTCTCGAGCATCATCCCGTGCTCCATTCCGGGGCCACCGTGCTCGCCGTGCTCGTGCTCACCGTGCTCCATGCCAGGGCCACCCATTCCGGGGCCGCCGGGACCGTGCGCCATTCCTGGTCCGGGGGGACCACCCGCTGCAGCGGGGCCGCCGGCCATCGGACCACCGGCCATCGGTGCCGCGCCGGGTGCACTCGGCGGAGGGCCGCCCATCGGGGCGCCGCCGGGTCCACCCATGCCGCCGTGCATCCCGCCCATGCCGTGCTCGCCCATGCCGTGCTCGCCCATGCCGTGCTCGCTCATGTCGTGCTCGTGCATTTCACCGGCGTGCGCCTGCATGTTGGCGACGAGCTTCTTGCGCTGGTCGGCGTCCAGTGTCTTGTAGAGACGCGTCACGGCGTCCTGGATACCCGGCACACTTACCTCGACGGCCTTCGTGAGGTCGCGAACGTCCGCGTCCGTCTTCTTGTGATCGATCTTCCCCGCGGCGACTCCGTCGGCGACGTCGCTCGTCAGCTTGCTTCCAGCTTCCTTGTGCTGGTCACCGAGCTTCTCGAGATCGGCCTCGATGCCGTCCACTGCCGTCTTCTGCTCGGGCTTCAGGTCGACGTCGCGTAGGCCAGCGAAGAACATCGCCGCCATGCCGTGGTGATGATGCGGCGGCGCGGGTGGAGGTGCAGGCGGCGGCGCTTCGGCAGTCGGAGCCGGCGCCGCGGGCGCCGTCGTCGCCGGTGGGGGTGGAGGCGGCGGGGGCGGGGGCGGGGGCGCGGGCGGAGCCGCTGTCTCGGGGGGAGGCTCGCTCCCACCGCAGGCAGGCGTGAACAGAGCGAGCGCAACGGCGCACGCACAGACGTAAGTCGGGACCCTGGATTTGATCATGTCAGCACTCTCCGCGGCGCAGTGTGCCATGAACGCGAAGCGCCTCGATACAGTGAAACCAGGTGCGAAACGCGGAGTTTGGAGCGGCCGTGGGAGCGTGACGAAACGACCCGAGTCGGCGCGCGAAGAGCGGTTTCGGCCGATCGTTCTGGTGGGGCCTTAAATGGTATCTTGTACGGGCATGACCCTGAATCTAGCCACGATTCTGCGCGCCAGCGCAGCGCGCTCTCCCGACAAGGCCGCGGTCATCCTCGACGACGTAGCGCTCAGCTACGACGCCGTCCACACCGCCGCGCAGCGGTTCGCGGGCGGGCTCGCCAGGCTCGGTGTCCATCGCGGCCAGCACGTGGCGATCATGGTCCCGAATCTCCCGGCGTTCATCATTGCATACTATGCCGCGCACTACCTGGGGGCGCCGGTGGTGCCCCTGAACGTCCTCTTCACGCCGGACGAGATCGCCTACCACCTGACGGATTCCGACGCGGTCGCACTCATCGCGTGCGAGAGCGTGCTCGACAGGGCGGCGGCTGGCTTCCACCGCGCAGAGAGCTGCAAGCGGCTCATCGTGGCGAAGCGCGACCCCGGCGACACCAGCGCGCCCGCGGGAGCGTATTCCATGTCCGCTCTGACCGGGGACGGGCCCGCCGTGAAGGACCTCCCGGACACGATGCCCGACGACACGGCGGTCATCCTGTACACCTCGGGTACCACCGGGCGTCCGAAGGGCGCGGAGCTCACGCACTTCAACCTGTTCTACAACGCGGAGTATGCGTCGACGCGACAGCTGCGCCTGGTGCCGTCGACGGTGTCACTCGCCGTGCTCCCACTCTTCCACAGCTTCGGGCAGACGGTGGTCCAGAACGGGACGCTGCACGCCGGCGGAACCCTGGTACTGCTGCCTCGCTTCGAGCCGACGGCGGCGTTCGAGCTCATGCAGAAGCATCGTGTGACGCTCTTCGCGGGCGTGCCGACCATGTATTTCGCGTTGCTACATCACGCGGACGCCGAGAAGTACGACCTGTCGTCGCTCGTGCGCTGCGCGTCGGGCGGCTCCGCGATGCCCGTGGAGGTGATGCGCGCGTTCGACGAGCGTTACCGGGTGAACATCCTGGAGGGCTACGGCCTCAGCGAGACGTCGCCGGTTGCGTGCTTCAACTCGCTGGACCGGCCGAAGAAGGCGGGCAGCATCGGTGTGCCCATCGACGGCGTCGAGATGAAGCTCGTCGACGAGAAAGGCAACGACGTCCTCGAGCCGTTTTCGCCCGGCGAGATCTGCGTGAAGGGCCACAACGTCATGAAGGGCTACTACAAGCGGCCCGAAGCCAACGCCGAGGTGTTCAAGAATGGGTGGTTCTCGACGGGTGACGTGGCGCACCGCGACGAGGATGGGTACTACTTCATCGTCGATCGCAAGAAGGACATGATCATTCGTGGGGGCTTCAACGTGTACCCACGGGAGATCGAGGAAGTGCTCTACGCCCACCCGGCTATCGCGGAGGCCGCCGTCATCGGCGTCAAGCACGCGAGCCACGGCGAAGAGGTGAAGGCCATCGTCGCCCTCAAGCCCGGTCAGCGGGCCACGGCAGAAGAAATCATCTCGTACTGCAAAGAGAAGCTCGCGGCGTACAAATATCCCCGCATCGTCGAGTTCCGCGACGCGCTCCCGAAGACCGCCACGGGCAAGATCCTGAAGCGCGAGCTCAGGGGATAGACCGAGCGCTGAGCCCGGTCGACCATGCCTGGGTAGTCGTTACAGAGCTCGGATCTCGGGCTTCTCCATAACTGTGCGCAGACCGAAACCGATCCCATGGCGCCACCGTATGTATCGGACCACGGGCGCATGCCAGCCAGGTGCGACAAAGTGTCCGCTCAACCGCGCTTCGCGGCGTGCTACGAGTCCGACGAACAGTAGACCACCGAAATGAACATGCCTTCACTTCGTAGCAGGCTCCGCGTCCTCGCCGGAATCGCCGTCACATTGCTCGCCGTCGCGTGCAGCAATTCGAAGCCGGCAGGGACCTCGACTCCGATGGATACCGGGTTCATGGACTACTGCCTTCTGCCGCAGTCGTGCAAGGACATCGCCCAGGCCTGCATGCCGAAGGACGACGGCAGCAAGGGCACGATCCACGACTGCCACATCACCGGCCACGAGACGGGCACGCAGGCGGCCTGCAGCGCGGTGCACGACAAGTGCGTGCAGACCTGCAACGCCGCGCCCGCGTTCTCCGACGGCCCCGTCGAGGATCTGAGCGCGGGCTGTCACGATTCCGGCGCGGGCAGCAGCCATTAGTCCCGGCCACGCCGGCTCAAGGCGGCGACGTCTCACCGGCTGCGCGACGGATGATCCTGTCGAGGCCCTCCGGTGAGAATGGCTTGTCGAGTCGCAGGTTCGGCACCGTCCCCAGAAACCCGCGCGCCTGCTCGGTGAAGGCGCCGCCCGTGAGAAACACCATGCGTTGCTCCAGCCCGAGGCCCATCTCCTTCACTCGCTGGTAGACCTCTATTCCCGTCAGCTCCGGCATCATCAGATCGCACAGGATCACGTGAAACGGCCGCTCGTTCGCGATGAGTGCGAGCGCTTCCCGGCCGCCCTGTGTCGTCGTCAGGTCGTAGTCGCGCAGGACGCGCTTCAGGGCCTTGATGACGAGGGGATCGTCGTCGATCGCAAGGACGCGATAGCGCACGTTCGAGGGCGGCAGCGACACAGCCTCCGAGCGAGCCTGGACGACCGCGTCGGGCGGGGCCTGCGGCAGGACGATGCGCGCCGTGGTGCCCACGCCGACCTCGCTGGCGAGTGTGAGCGTTCCTCCGTAGCCCTCCACGATGTTCTTGCACACGGTGAGGCCGAGCCCCGTGCCCACTCCGATCGGCTTCGTCGTGAAGAAGGGTTCGGTCACGCGTAGGAGGTGCTCGGCGGAGATACCGGCTCCGGTGTCGGCGACCTCGATGGCGGCCGCGCCCGAGGCGTCACGGTCCAGTACGATCCGGATGACGTTCGCATCGGCCCGGCCGGGCTCGATGGACTGCGCCGCGTTCACGAGCAGGTTCAGGAACACCTGCGCGAGGCGCCCTTCGTTCGCGACGACGAGCGGCACGTCCCCGTACCGTTTCTCGAGCCGCGCGCGGTGTCGGATCTCGGTCGCCGCCATCTTCAGCGTCGAATCCATGACCTGCCCGACGTCGAGGGGTCGCTGCTCCTCCTCGTCGGCACGCGCGAACGTCTTCAGATCGCGCACGATCTGCCGGACGCGATCCGCCCCCTGCCGGCTCTCGGCCAGCGCTTCTTCCAGGGCAGGGCGCGCGGCCTCGAGATCGGTACCGCCGAGTTCGTTCAGCCTGTCCTGGACGAAGCTCAGGTTCGCGATCACGTAGGCGAGGGGGTTGTTCGCCTCGTGTGCCACTGCCGCGGCGAGCTGCCCGACGGACGCCATACGGTCGGCGCGCAGCAGGTTCGCCTCGTGCTCGGCGTGCGACAGGCGGCGCGCGAGTTGCCTCGCGTCCGTCAGATCTCTGAGGAGCACGAAGACTTCCTCTTCTCCCGTCGGCGCGAGCCGCGCCTCGTATTGACGACGCTCGTCGCCGACCGTCGCTTCTAGCTCCGCGCGCACGACGTCGCCGCTGTCGATCGCGCGGCGGAGGGCCGCCCTGAGCGGTCCCGCGAGCTCGGGCGCGACGTCCTCGATCGCGACGCCGGCGGACCACGCGGGAGCCTTGGCGAGCTGCTCGCGACGCCCGTAGACGGCGAGCGTCACGCCGTCACGGTTCATGCGAAACCCGACGTCCGGAATCGCGCCGAGCAAGGCCCGGCTGCCCTGCTCCGCGCGGTGCAGCGCTTCTACGGCTGCCGACGTGGTCCTCTCGTAGGCGACGGCGAGCCAGGTGAGGGCGACGGCGAAGAGCACGGCCCCGAGGGCCTGCGTCGCGGTGCGCCCGCTCGCAGGTAGCCGATCGGGGAACCTGATCCCCGCGCGTTCGAGGAGATAGAAGACGAGCACCTCGAGCACGACCAGCGCGCCCCAGACGAGGCCGGACCTGGTCCCGGCCATGAAGGTCGCGCCCAGGGGAACGACGCCGAGCGCAATCAGCGACGGTGAACCGATGCCGCCGCGCTGAATGCACAGCGATGTCATCGTGCTGAACCACACCAGCGCCACGGCGTTTCCGAACACGACCAGCGACCTAGTGGTGCGGAGAAGCCACGGGAGCAGGCACCCGACGGCGACGGCGATGAAGCCCGCCACCGCTTGACGCTCCATGCCGCTCACGACGAGCGCCGCTGCGCGGATGCCGACCAGAGGCAGCCAGAGCAACGACAGGAGGAGCGACACTTCCGCCCGGCGGCGTGCCTCGGGGCTCCCGAGGGCGAGCGAGCTGGGGAGGAACAAGCCGGTCAGCCCCGACCACGCGGCGCTCGACCCTCCCGTCTTATTTAGGCGTGCTTCGGACAACCCCGCGCACCTTCAAGGTACATGCATTGCCGGGTCTTTGCACCCGGGGGGATGCTAAAGGGCGGTGTTGCGATGAAGGAAAAGGTCGTCCTCGCCGGTGGCAGCGGCTTTCTCGGCAGGGCCCTTTCTCTCGCGTTTCTGGAGCAAGGCGACGACGTCATCGTCTTGACGCGCGCGCCGGATCGTCACGAAATTCGCGGAGTCACGTACGTGGGGTGGGACGGCAGGACGCTCGGTGACTGGGCAACCGTGGTGGACGGATCCCGCGCCGTGGTGAACCTCACGGGGCGCAGCGTCAATTGCCGTCATACGGAGCCGAACCGGCGGGAAATCGTGGATTCGCGCATCGATTCGGTGCGCGCCGTCGCAGCCGCCGTCAGGCGCGCCCGGCACCCGCCCGAGGTGCTCGTGCAGTCGGGCTCGCTCGCCTTCTACGGCGACCCCGGCGCCCGCGAATGCGGCGAGGACGCGCCTGCCGGGCCGGGGTTCCCGGCGGACGTCTGTGTCGCGTGGGAGCGCGCCTTCGACGATGAGGCGACCCCCGCGACGCGCCGCGTCCTCTTACGTATCGGCCTGGTGCTCGGTCGTGGCGGCGACGTCTTCGAGATGCTGGCACGTCTCGCGCGGCGGTTCCTCGGCGGGACGGTGGGCCGCGGCGACCAGTACATCAGCTGGCTTCACCTCCGCGATATGGTGCGTCTCGCGATGGATTGCATCGACCGGACCGACGCTCGTGGCACCTACAACGCGACGGGTCCGAACCCGGTCACGAACGCCGCGTTCATGCGAGCGCTGCGCGGCGCGGTGGGCCGGCCCTGGAGCCCGCCGACGCCCGCGTGGGCCGTGGTGCTCGGGTCGCGATTCATGGACACCGAGCCGAGCCTCGCGCTCACGGGGCGACGCTGCATCCCGCGGCGGTTCATCGACGAAGGCTTCCGGTTCGAGTTTCCCGAGCTCGGGCCAGCGCTCGACGAGCTCTGCCGGCCGCTCCCCGCCGCGCGGTAGTCGACGGCGAGCGCGGCGTTCAGGACACGACGTCGAGAAGCTCGAGCAGGGGCTGACCCTCGATGCGCGTGCGCTCCACGTCCATTCGCAATATCAGGAGCCAGTCGTTCGCGTCCTCCGGATCGAGCAGCGTCTGCTCGATGCGCCAGATGCCTTCCTCGCGCGACACGACGCGGGTGTTCTTCGGGGCGCGCGCTTCGGGGTCGATGCGTAGCGCGGCGTGCTCCGCCCAGAATGCCGCGAAGCGAGCCTCGATGCGCTCCGGCGTCCATTCGCCGGGCACGAGGAGTGCCGCAGCCTTCGCGTACTCCTTCTTCGACACGAGCCGGAGCACCGCGAAGACGGCGTTGCGGACCAGCACCGTGAGCTCCTTCTCGCTGCGCGTGATGTCGGCTTCCCCGGGGACCTCGACCGGCGCGGGCGCCACTCCGCCCGCGCGTATGCGCTCCCACTCGTCGAGCAAGCTCGAGTCCGCCAGGCGGACGATGGCGCCGAGATACGTCACGATGTCGTCGACTTCCGGCGTTTTCGCCGGCAGCGGTACGGACTGCACGAGCGTCTTGTACGCGTCGGACAGATACCTGAGGAGCACCCCTTCGCCGCGTTCGAGGCCGTACTCGCGGATGTACTCCGAGAATGAAAGGAACTGCTCGAACATGTCGCGCGCCACGGACTTGGGGCGGATGTTGTCGGCGCCGACCCAGGGGTGCTCGAGCACGAAGGCGTTGAAGGTATCGTAGATGAAGCCGGCGTTCGGCTTCGGATACTCGAGCTTCTCGAGCTCCGCCATGCGGTCGTCGTATTCCATTCCCGCCGCCTTCATCTCGGCGAGGCGTTCGGTCTTCAGCTTGTCGAGCTGCCGCATGAGGACGAGATCGGGATTCTCCAGGATCGACTCGACCAGCGTCAGTAGATCGAGCGAGTACGTCTCCGATTCGCGATCGAGGAGCTCGATGGCGTGGAGCAAGTAAAGCGACAGCGCGTGATTCAGCGAGAAGTCTTCCTGGAGGTCCGCGTCGATGACGACCCGGCCGTCGTCCGTCACCTCCACGATGCCGGCGCTTCGCAGCGCCTTCCACATCTGGGCCGCGGTGCGGGCGAGGACCCGCTTCTGGGCGGTCCGCTCGTGGGATGCCTTGATGAGGCGCGCCATGGCGCGACAGCCACCCGCGCCGCGCGAGAGCACGTTCAGGAGCATCCCGTGGGACACCTGAAAGCGAGAGACGAGGGGCTCTGGCGGCGAGGTCACGAGCCGGTCGAAGGTCGTACGGTCCCAGTGCACGTAGCCCTTGTCCGGCGGCCGCTTCTTCACGATCTTCCGGCGCTTCCCGGGGTCGTTGCCGGCCTTTGCTTCCAGGCGCAGGTTCTCGATCACGTGCTCGGGAGCCTGCGCGACGACCGTGCCCCGGTCGTCGAAGCCCTTCCTGCCGGCGCGCCCGGCGATCTGCTGGAAATCGCGCACGGTCAGGATGGCGGTCTTCTCGCCGTCGAACTTGCAGAGCTTCGTGAAGAGGACGGTGCGAAGGGGAATGTTCACGCCGACGCCGAGGGTGTCGGTTCCGCTGATGATCTTCAGCTGCCCGCGCTGAGCCAGCCGCTCCACCAGGCGTCGGTACTTCGGCAGGAGTCCCGCGTGGTGCAGCCCGATCCCGTGGCGCACCAGCTTCTGCACCTCCTTGCCGAACGGGCTGTCGAAGCGCATCCCGACCAGCGAGGCGGCGATCGCCTTCTTCTCCTCCTTCGAGCAGAAGTCGACGCTCATCAGGTTCTGCGCCTCCTCCGCCGCGGAGCGCTGGGTGAAGTTCACGAGGTAGACGGGTGCCCGCCCCGTGCGGACCAGCTCGGACAGCGTCTCGTGCAGCGGCGACTCGCGGTATTCGAAGTCGAGCGGCACCGGCCGCTCGGCGCTGGTGATGACGGCCGTTTCCACGCCGGTCAGGTCGGTGAGCGCCTTCTCGAAGCGCTCGGTGGGGCCGAGCGTCGCGGACATGAGCAGGAAGCGGGCCTGGGAAAGGACGAGGAGCGGCACCTGCCATGCCACCCCGCGCTCGCGGTCGGCATAGTAGTGGAACTCGTCCATGATCACGTAGTCGACGTCGGCGTCCTTGCCCTCGCGCAGGGCCATGCTGGCGAGGATCTCTGCGGTGCAGCAGATGATGGGCGCGTCGTGATTGACGGTGGCGTCGCCAGTCATCATGCCGACGAACTCGGGGCCGAAGTCCTCGCAGAGCGCGAAGAACTTCTCGCTGACGAGCGCCTTGATGGGGCACGTGTAGAAGGAGCGCCGTCGCTCGGCCATGGCGAGGAAATGCATCGCCGTCGCGACGAGGGATTTCCCCGATCCCGTCGGCGTGCTCAGGATGACGTTCTTGTCCTCGAGCATCTCGAGGATCGCTTCCTCCTGGGCCGGGTAAGGGGAGAGCCCGCGTGCCTTCGCATACGCGAGAAAGCGGTCGAGGACGTCTTCGCGTCGTACGTCTTCCGGACGCGGCGGGAGCGCGTCCAGGTGATCAGCCAGCGGATGGGCTGCAGTTACGTTCATCGCCCGCGCCGGGTGAAACTACGAAGAAACGCGAGTGTGACGGAATGTCACGTCAGCGCCGAAGCCGCGTGAATACGTCGTTCGCTTCGAGCGCCCCCTCGTACTTCGTGGTAGTCGAGCGCTCATGCGTTCTTTCCGTGCGAGGATTGAGCGGGGGAGAATCATCGTTCACGAACCTATCGATCTTCCGGACGGGGTCGTCTACCTCGTGGTGCTCGACAAAGCCAAGCCCGAACCGGCCACCGAGCACCCCGTCGACCCCACCCCCATCCCGCGGGCGACCCAGCGGCCCCGAGAGGGCGATCACAGGTCGTCGTCGTAGAAGATCGGCTCGCGGCCGACGAGAAACTCCTGGATCTTCCGTGCGCCCTCCGGCGAAAGCTCGATGAAGCGGAGGCCCATGCCGGGGTGCGCGTCGCTGGTCTCCGAGTACTGGCGGATCCAGCGAACCTCGCCGAGGCCCTTCACGGCCACGCTCGAGTCGCCGAAGGAGATCGAGAACTCCACGTGCGAGCCGATCGGGCGAGTGCTGTGCGTGGCGACGAACAGACCCGAGCTCGACAAGTTCTCGACGAAGCCTGCATAGAAATTGTGCTCGGACTCGAGAGAGACCTCGAGCTCGACGCTGAACCGGTCCTGGCGCCTGCGATTGTCCGCCGACGCCGCCCCGTCTCGTTTGCTCTCGGTCGGTTTGGTCAAGGTAGCCACGCCATGGTCGCCCGGATCGCCCCGCTCGAAAAGGGGCTTTCGGGGGAGCTCGGGAGACCCGCCAAGTGCCGGGGTGAACTCCGGCGGGAGGGCGGCGTCGGGCTCCATTGCAATCCCCATCGGCCCCACGAACGACTTGCCCGCTGACTCGGTATCGCGTCTCTCGACCACCACGCGCCCGCGAGCTTCCGCGACCGGCACGGTGGTCGGATCGTTCAAGGGCCGGCGCCCGCGCCGATCGCGTGAGCCTGGCTCGACTGCGCGCGCAGTACCGCCCGCGGGTCTGCAGGCGTGGCAGAGCTCGCCGCAATCGAAGCGCGTCCGTTGCATCGCCGGCGTCGTAGCCCACATGTCGGCCACGCGACGCGTTCTTTTGGTGCGCGAACTCGCGCGACGAAGCGCCGCGATCCGCTCGCCGCGAATGGAGGCGCGTGTCGTACTCGTGCGATGAACGCCCACGGTGTCGCGGTTCGTGAGCGCTCGAGTGCCTGGCACCGACCGCCCGATGCAGCGTAAGATCCAGCCTAGGACGATTCCATGAGCCGTCTTCCTCGGGGAGAAGAGCGACAATGAGATACTCGGTTGTTCTGCCGCGCATCGAGGCCACGGATGCGGACGCTGCACGGCGAGCGCTCGACAGCGCGCACGAGCTCTGGACCAAGGGTGACCAGCGCGCTGCGCTCGAGCAGGTCAAGCACGCCGCCGAGTCGGCGAACGCGACAGGGCAGAGAGACCGCGCGCTCGCCCTCGGCAGAGCCGTGACGATGCTCGCGCGCGCCATCGGTGCGTCGTCGCCGCCCGCTCCGCTCGTTTCGGAAGCACCCGCGGTGAGCGCGTCGCGTCCCAGGTCGCGCCCGGGGGTCTCTTCCTCGGCGGACACGGAGCCGCCGGCCAACGGGCGGCCGACACGTGGCGCGAAAGCAACTCCTTTGACCAAGCCGTCACCGGCTCCGGCGAAGCCAGTCGCCCCACCGACCGTTCCAGCACCGAAGCGAGCCTCCTCTGCGTCGTCCGGCTCGGCGATTGCCCGGGTGACGGCTCCTCCGGTGTCGGGTCGGGGCGCGCCACATCCGGCGATCACCCTGCCCGTCGCGCCTCTGGTCACGACGAGCTCGGCGTCGATACCTTCCACCTCCGGCGAGCTTCCGGCAGCGTCGCTCTCCTCGACGCCGGAGGCGGCGACAGCGTCTGCGTCTCTCTCGGGCGTCCCCGAGGCGACGGAAGAAGCCGACCTCGTGGTCACCATCGCGCCGTCGGACTGGGCGCTCCCTTCCCCGAACGCGCTGGTGGGGCACAGCGCGCAGCGCGTGGCCGTCGCCCCGGGACGCGGACCGGGTGGAACGCTCATGGTTCGACCGCTCGCGCCGGGCGAGGTCGCGCCGAAGGGCTCGATCGTCGCGGTGATGGTCGCCCTCGAGCCCGGCCCCTTGCCACTACCTCGCGCCGGCTGAAGATTGGCGGCATGTGCGGCCGCGTCACCGAGACCGATCCGACTCGCATCGTAGACGAGCTGTCGATCACCGGCCATGTCCCCGAGCTCGATGCGACCCCGCGCTACAACATCCCGCCGTCGGAGCTCGTGCCCGTCGTGCGGCTCCTCCCGCGCGGCCCGGGGCGTCGCCTCGACCTTCTCCGCTGGGGGCTCGTGCCGTTCTGGGCGAAGGAGGCGAGCATCGGCAACCGTCTCGTCAATGCGCGCGTCGAGACGGTCACGGAGAAACCTGCTTACAAGGAGTCATTCCAGAAAAGACGCTGTCTCGTGGTCGTCGACGGCTTTTACGAGTGGCAGCGGCACGGCAGGACCAAGCAGCCCTTCCATCTGAAGAGCGAGAGCGGGGCGCTGCTGGCGATGGCGGGGCTGTGGGATCGCTGGATGGCACCCGACGGCGAGCTCGTCGAATCCTTCGCGATCATCACCAAGCCCGCGGAGCGGGTCGTGAAGGACATTCACGATCGAATGCCCGCGATCCTCGCACCGGCGCGGTTCGAGCAGTGGCTCTCCCCGGGCGCCCGCGACGCCGCGGTGCTCCTCGCGCTGCTCGGCGAACCTTCTCCGCCGCTCGTCGCGATCCCGGTGAGCACGCGGGTCAACAAGCCCGACTACGACGCGCCCGACTGCACGGACCCGGTACCCATTCAGCCTGGGCTTTTCGGGTGACGCAAGTCAGCCGCGCGCGACCTTGTTGCGGATGAGCGCGCCGATCTCCTCGCGCGTCACGCCGAGGCGCTCGGCGGTCTGTCGCGCGAGCGACGTCTTCGCGACGCCCGGCTCGAAGCGGTAGGTCGGCGCGTCGCGTTCGTCGAGCACGACCTGCAAGAACGCGAGGCGCGGCACCGGGCGTTGCTCCGAGAGGCGGCTCGCGAACCGCAGGAAGTGCGTCGTCACGAAGGCCTGCGCGCGGAGCTCGGCGAGGAGCGCCATGACCAGCTCGAAGATCTCCTCGCCCTCCGACGGGTTCGTGCCCGAGCAGAGCTCGTCTACCACCACGAGGCCGCCCACCTCGAGGCGCTCGAACAGATCGCGGATGCGCAGGAGCTCCATGCCGAGGCTGCCCTCGCTGTGCAGCGCCGACGTCGTCAGGTTCAGCGACGCGTAGAGCCCACGTGCCCACGGTAGCCGCGCGCGCGCGGCCGGCACCCAGACCCCCGCGTGCGCGAGCAGCTGCGAGAGGCCGATCGCCTCGACGAGGCGTGTTTTGCCGCCGGAGTTCGGCCCCGTGATGATCACGAGCGACCCTTCCGGAGAAAGGTCGAGATCGCAGGGGATGGGGGTGCCCTTCTCGAGCAAGAGCAGCGGGTCGAAGAGCCCCTCCACCTTCCGTCCCGCCTCCACTCCGGGCTCCGCGAGCTCCGGCAGCGAGACGGCGAGCCCTCGCGAGCGCGCGAGCTCGCGGAAGCCCATCGCGCCCAGGTAGAAGTCCAGGTCTCGCTGCACGTCGAAGAGCCGCGACACTTCGGACTCGAGCCCCTCGAAGACACGGTCGACGAGGCGGCTCGCGATCTCGTCGGGACGCACGCGGTGCCCGAGCACCATGAGCTTCAGCTTCGCCCAGATGCGCGCGAAGGCCGACGTGCTGAAGGGGTTGTCCGGGGTCGGGTGCACGCGGACGATCTCGTAGCGTCGTACCTCTCCGTCGCGACCGAGCTGGATCGACAGATCGATCGTCGCGAGATGCGCCTCGTTCTCCAGAAGCTCCGCGAGCCTCCGGTAAGGCGCGCCCGACTGCACCGCCTTGGCCCAGCTCGAGAGCCGCTCGAGCCCCGACGTCGCCGTCGCGAAGCTCTGCGCGAGCTCCTCGAACACCGACTTCGTGCCGTAGAGGATCTCGATGCGGCGCCGCAGCGGATCGAGTCGCTGACCGACCGCCGACGCCTCCAGCGTCGCGCGCCACTCCGCGATGCGGAGGTATGCACGCGTCGCGGCGGTCCGGAGCTCAGCGCGCTCCGCGAGCTCTCGCAGGATCTGCTGACGAAAGGCGACGCCCTCGTGCGTGCGCGGCGGCTGGCAGAGCGCGGCCGTGAGCGATGCCGTTCGGCCGGGTCGCGCAGCACTCCGCGGAACGTCCGCCGGAAGCGGCATGCACTTCTCGACGAGCATCGGGACGAACAGCTGGTCTGCGAAGGCGGCGCGCTGCCACGATGGATCGGCATTTCGACCCGCGTCACCGACGCGATCGAACGCAGGCTGAGAGCCGCCCGTCGTGTACGCGAACGTCAACGCGCGATCGAGCTCGGCTCCGCGCGCCTTGCCCTCTTCAGGTTCGAGTTGAAGCAGGTCTGGCGACGACGGCATTCGAGGCGACGAAGAGAGGAGGTCGAGAGAATCGCAAGCTCCCCGGAGACTTGACGACAATCATTTCGAATGGAAGCGTGAGAGACTTTGTTCTGGCCGGCGCAGGCGCAATCTTCAAGCATGCCGCATATTTACCGCAAAGAGGAATCGTCGCGGCCGAGCGCTCGTAAAACCATCGTCGGGTTACTCCTTCAGGTAGCCTCGGCTCAAGGTGCTTCGATGCGTATCCGTCCGTTTCCTTTCGTCCTCTTCGCGGCATTCTTGCTGTTTGTCACCTCCTGGGTGAGGCCGTCGTTCTCGGAACCCGACGAGGCGGGGGTCATCGCCGTGACCGCCAGGCTCGTGGAGATCCCGTCCAAGCCACCGCCGGACGATCTCTACGACTACGCCTACGTGATGCGTTACGAGGTCGTCGGTGGCCCGCTCGACAAGCAAGCGCTGCTCGTCGCGCACTACAAGCCGCTCCAGCCGCGCTCCAAAATTAAGGGAAAGATGAAGGAGTTCGTCGGGGGCAAGCTGCGAAGCTTCACGCAAGGCGACGTCCACAAGCTGAAGCTCAGCCCCGACCTCAAGAAGATCTGGAAAGGCGCGCTCATCGACGACTTCTCGGCAACGGATCACAAGAGCATCCGCTACTGGTGCCTCGAGGCTGACCCCGCGTGAAACGGTCGCCCGCTCGGCCCGAACGCGGGCAGGGGCGCTCCGGCGCCTGGATCGCTGCGGGTCTTCTCGGTGTCGCGTCCCTCTATCCGGCGCTGGAGGAATACCGGGCGCGCGAGCGGGCCGAGGCACGCCTCGAGGCGCTCGATGCGGCGCTCCGGGGCTCGAAGGCTCCCGAAGCGCCGCTCGATCCCGGGACGGCTCTGCGCGTGACGCGTCTCGGCCCGCTGCTCGCCAGCTGGGAGACGGTCGGCGGTTGCGGCGCCGGCAGCACCGGCGGCACTGGCGTCGTGAAGTGGATCGGCCGGAGCACGACCGGCGGGCTCTTCCAGTCGATCTCGCAGTTCAACTACATCCACTTCTCGAACGGTTACAACCTGGTCGCCACCGAGCAGATCAGCCGTGACATCAACGAGCAGTGGAACGTCGGCGTCTTCGTTCCATATGTCTACAAGTGGTACGACAATTACCTGAATCTCTCCCCGCAGGTCGATCTGTCCAATGCCGGCATCGGTGACATCAATCTGCTTGGCACTTTCCGGTTCGGGCCTATCAACGAAAACGCCCTGACGGCAGCCATCGGTATCCCGACCGGTACGGCTCACGCCAAGTACAAGAACGATCTGCTCACACAGGAAAAGCAGCTCGGCATCGGGACCGTGACCGGCTCGTTGATGCTCGATCACACGATGGACGAGGTGTGGGGCCTCATCGTCCTTGGCGGGGTCGCGGCCTGGCGCGGGGGCAGGAATGACATCGGCAATTACCGCGCGCCGATGGCAAGCTTGTACGGATACGGAGGTTACTTCTTGGGCCCCTTCGTGCCAGCGCTCGGTGTCTCGTTCAGCGGCTTCCTGAAGCCGGACGAAGATCGCGGCATCCCGCAGGACGTGCCGCTCCTGCTCGTCGCCGGAAATGCGTCCATCGAGTGGTCGAACGATCTCGTCGCGGTGCTACTAGGAGTGAGCGTCCCCTACGGTCTCGTCGGCAAAGCGACGAGCGCTACGGACGCGCGGCCCGGCTCGCAATCCATCACTGGGTTCCAGCCGTGGACCGCCGCGATCGGCGTCTCGGTTTCTCCCTTCTAGGTGCATCATGACGAAGGTAAGGCGACCTGCAGAGTGGTACCGGCGAGCGTGGCTCCCGGTGGCGCTCGTCGCGGGCGCCTTCGTCGTGAGCCTCGCTCCGGTGGCGGACGGGGACATCTTCTGGCACCTCGCAGCAGGGCGCGAGATGGTGGCGACGCGGGCGCTGCTCCACACGGATCCGTTCTCGGTCAGTGCCGCTGGGCGCCCCTGGCCCGACGTGCACTGGCTCTTCCAGCTGGGCGCCTATGCCGTCTACGTGCTCGGCGGGCTCCGCGGGCTCGTTCTGGTGAAGAGCCTCGTCGTCGCAGCGGGTGCGGCGGTGCTCTACGCCGCGGTCGGCCGGCGCGGCCGCGGGCTCTTCGTTCCTGCGTTCCTCGCTGCGCTCTTTCTCGGTCGCCATCTCTTGCTGGTGCGTCCGGTGGTCGTCACTCTGCTCCTGACGAGCCTGTTCTTCCTGTCGCTCGAGCGCTACCGCCGCGAGCGGCGGCCCATGTTGCTCGCGCCGCTGCCGCTCTTGCAGGTCCTGTGGACCAACGTCCAGGGTCTCTTCGCGCTAGGCCCCGCCCTCGTGTTTGCGTATGCCCTGGGCGCGCTCGCGACGGCGGCCTTCGGCGGCACGTCGCTCTTTCCGTTCGCACGCGAGGGAGGCAGCCGTCCGGTCGCGCTCCGCCGGGCGAGGCACCTCTCTGCAGCGGGCGCGTGCACGTTGCTCGGTTCCCTCGTGACCCCGTTCGGCGCGAGCGCGCTCTCGCTTCCGGCTCGCCTCTTCGGGCGCATTCTTCCGACGCACGCAAACGTGTTCTCGGCCGCGGTCGCCGAGAACGTGCCTCCCTTCGTCCTCGAGCGCACGTCGCCAGCGGAGGTGTGGCACGTGAAGTGGTTCCTCGCGACCCTCGCGGTGGGCGTGGTGTTCTCGCGCCGCCGGCTTCCGCTGAGTCACCTGCTGCTGCTCGGTGGCTTCGTTCTGCTCGCGCTCCTCGGTAACCGCAACGTGGCGCTGCTCTACTGGCTCGCGCCGGCCGTCGTCGCGACGGATCTGGCGCCGGTACTCGGCCGTGCGGCGAGGGGCCTCGTCGCGGCGCGCACGCGCCTCGTGGGCCGCGTCCTGGTCCCGACCACCGTGATGGCCATGCTGGCTTGCGCCGGCGTGGCCGCCGCACGGGAGCCCACCCTGGCCGCGCCCGCGCCGTTTCGCTTCCCCCAGGCCAGCGCCGCGGTCATCCGCGGCCTCCGCGGCGGAGGAGAGATATTCTCGGCCGACCACCAGGGCGGTTACCTCATCTTCGAGCTCTACCCGCGCTTCCGTCCCTACATCGACACGCGGCTCATCCTGCGCACGGCCAGTGAGTACGAGGAGTACCTGGGCTTCGCGGACGACCCTGCGCGCTTCGACGCCTTTGCGCGGCGCCACGGCTTCGTGGCCGTGGTGCTGCCGGTCGCGTACCCCGATCGCTATCTGGGGCTCATCCGTCACCTGTACGTGAGCCGCGACTTCAAGCTCGCGTACACCGACGGCTCGGAGGCGCTCTTCCTGCGGCGCGAAGGCTGGGCGGACGACGGCGTGATCCTCGGCGAGCGGGCCACGACGAAGCGCCTCGTCGCGCAGGCCGACGCGCGCTACGCGGGCGACGCGCGGCTCGCGTCGGCTGCGCGCGTCCAGCTCGCGACGCTGGACGTGGTCGTGGGGGAGCTCGGCGAAGCCGCCGAGGTGCTCTCCGGCATGACGACGCCCGACGCCGAGGCGCTCGCTGCTCGCGTGCACCTCGCCGGTGGGGATCTCGATGGCGCGGAGCGGATGAGCGCGCGCGCCCTCGACGCCGATGCACGCGATGTCCGCGCGCTCGACGTCCTGGCGACGGTCTCCGCGCGCCGCGGGGAACTACGTCGCGCCGGCGGGTTCGTGCGTCAGGCGCTCGCCGTCGATCCTTTCGACATAGAAGCCTCGAACCTTCTCGCTGCCATGGAGGAGCACCAACATGAGCGTTGAAGCTTTCAACAAGTGCGTTCGAACGTCATCTCGCATAGCTCCGGGAGCGTCTGCGCTTGCTGCGCTGCTCGCCGTCTCGGCGTGCGGCGTGCAGGACCATCCGCGCGGGGGCAGCGCGGCACCCGTCGACACCAGCAACGACTTCGGCCCCTCGCCGTCGAGCGGCGGCGCCACGACGCTCGTTGGAAGCGGTGGCGCGACCGGCCTGGGCAACGCGGGCCTGCCGCCAGGCAGCGGCGCATTGCCGCCGTTCGGCGCGGGCGGCGTCACGACGGGCGTCGGCGGCACGGGCGTGGCCGGCGTGCCGTCGGGCGCGGGCGGCGCCGTGCCGGTGCCCGGAGCCGGTGGCATTCCGATTGGTGTCGCGGGCGCGCCGCCCGGGGCGGGTGGCGCGCCGCCGTCGGGCGTCACCATCACGCTGGGCAACAATACCGTCGCGAAGGAGAACGCCATCGCGTTCATTCACTTCGGTCACTCGAACATGGCCGGTCGCGCCACGGGGCCGACCGCGACGAGGCCCTACTTCTTCACGGAGAGCGATCCCCACGCCTGGATGTACCACGTCGGCACTCCGCCCCAGCCGGCTCTCGAGCCTTACACGGCCGACGACGATACCAGCGGTCTCTACGGCGGACCGGGAACGGCCATCGTGAAAGAGGCGGCCGCGCTCGCGCCCGGGAAGGACTTCATCTCGCTCGGCTTCGGGAAGGAGTCCGCCTACTGCTCGCAGTTCTTGCCGGGCGCGCTCTACTACGATTCCCTGATCAAGGCCCCGCTCGCGATCAAGGATCACGTCACGTTCGGCGCCATCATCATCATGCTCGGCATCACCGAGCGTCACGGGACGGCCGCCGACGTCTCCGGGTATTCGACCTGCATCAATACGCTCGTCACGGCCGTGCGCACCGACGTCGGCCGCCCGGATCTGCCGCTTCTCATCACGGACTACGAGCAGGAGGCGACCGGTACCCTCGCCGTGGACCAGCCCTTCGCCCTGTCGATCATCCCGGAGATCCACAAGATCCCCATGGTCGTCTCCAACAGCGCACTCGTCCCGACCGACGGCCTCGGCATGCAGGACGATCACCACTTCAATTTCGACGGGCACAAGCTCTGGGTGCAGCGGGCCCTGCAGATCATGAAGGACAAGGGATGGTGGCACTGGTGAACCCGAGGTAGACCCCGATCAGCGGGTCTCGCTCGTACGGATCTCGCGGGCAGCGGCATTGACCGATGGTCTTCTCCAGTCAGATCTTCGTCTTCTATTTCCTGCCGCTCGTACTGTTTCTCTATTACATCGCGCCGTTCCGGGCGCGGACGGCGCTGATCGCGGTCGCGAGCTACGTCTTCTACGGATGGGCGAACCCCGTGTGGGCGCTCATCATGTTCGTGGGCTCGAGCGTCGACTACGTGTGCGGCATCCTGCTCCTGCGGCTCTCGGGGTTGCCGGACGACGCCGACGTCCCGCCTGTCATCGGCCCGGAGGTGCCCCGCACGCGCAAGATGAAGGCCGTCCTCGTGACGTCCATCGTCATGAACCTGGGGCTGCTCGCGTTCTTCAAGTACACGGGCTTCGCTGCCGAGAACGTGAACGTGCTCGCGAGCGCGCTCGGTCTGGGCAATAGGCTCCTGCCGGTCGTTCACCTGGTGCTCCCGGTCGGCATCTCGTTCTACACGTTCAAGGCGATGAGCTACGCCATCGACGTGTACCGGGGCGACGCACGGCCGATGCGGCGCTTCACGGACTACATGTGCTTCGAGGCGTTCTTCCCGGATCTCGTCGCGGGCCCCATCATCCGTTACGCCTCCATCGAGCGGCAGATGCGCACGCGCGTGCACTCGCTCGAGAAGTTCGCGCGTGGCGTCCTCTTCTTCGCCTTCGGAATGGGCAAGAAGATCCTCGTCGCGAACCCCATGGGCCACGTGGCCGACACGGTGTTCGCCGCAGGGCCGCTGCACGCGCGGGACGCCTGGTTCGGGATCGTCGGGTACGCCTTCCAGATCTACTTCGACTTCTCGGGGTACTCCGACATGGCCATCGGGCTCGCGCTGATGATGGGGTTCGTGCTGATGCAGAACTTCGACTCACCGTACAAGGCGGAGAGCATCACCGAGTTCTGGCGGCGGTGGCACATCAGCCTGTCCACCTGGCTTCGCGATTACCTCTATGTGCCGCTCGGCGGCAATCGCAAAAGTGCGCGCCGCACGTACGCGAACCTGATGACGGTGATGCTGCTCGGCGGCCTGTGGCACGGCGCGAGCTGGAATTTCGTCATCTGGGGCGGCATCCACGGCGGCATGCTCGCGGCCGAGCGCGCGCAGGGGAAGGACAGCTTCTACCGGCGACTGCCGCGAGCGCTGCGGGTCGGCGTCACGTTCGCCATCGTGTGTCTGGCCTGGGTGTTCTTCCGCGCGAAGACGCTCGCTCAGGCGGTTTCGTATCTCGGTTCGCTGTCGGGGCTCGGTGCGCCGGGCGAAGGCGCGGACGCCGTGGCAGGCGCGCTCTACACGCCGTACCACGTTGGCGTGTTCGCGCTCGCGGCGGCGATCGCCTGGGGCCTTCCCACGACGTGGGAGTTCACCGAGAACCTGTCCGCTCCGCGCGCTCTGCTGGGGGTGACGCTCCTCGGGCTCTCGGTCTTGCTCATGTGGACGCAGACTATCAACCCGTTTCTCTACTTCCAGTTCTGACGCGCCGGCACCTTGGAAACTTCGCCCCTCCTCCGACACGAGCACGCGCCGCCCTTGCCGCCGCGCAAAGACGCGGAGCTGTCCTTTCAAACCCGGGTGTCGCGCCCCGTGGCTGCCACCGTCGTGGCCGTCTTCCTGGCCTTCGTCTACGGCGTGCCGGCGAGCCAGGCCATCCTCGAGAAGACCAGGGGCGACGAGTCCGTGCTCCCCTCGCTCTTCAAGCGCGCCCCGACCAGGGAGAACCTGCGTCAGTTCGAGAAGGACGTCGAATCGAGCTCGTACGCGAAGGACTACTTCCAGCCCCGCATCCAGCTCCTGCTCACGCGTTTCGGTCGCGTCGGCAACAAGCTCGCCGTCATCGGTCACGAGAGCGGGTGGCTGTTCTACACGCCGGGTCTCACGTACCTCGCCGGGCCGTCCTTCCTCGATGCCGACGTGCGCCGCGCGCGGGAGAAGGAGGCAGTCGACGCGGGCGAGAGCGTGCACGCCGATCCCCGTCCTGCAATCTTCTCGTTTCACCAGATGCTCGCGGCGAGGAACATCAAGCTCTTCTTGTTTCCGATGCCGGACAAGACAATGCTGCAGCCGATGGAGTTGCACGGCCGCGAGAGTGGCGACCGGCCGGCCCGGGTCCCGCGCAACCGTGGGTTCGATGAACTGATCTCGGAGGTGCGCGGTCGCGGCATCGCCGTCTTCGATCCCACGCCCGCGGCGCTCGTGCCCGGGGCGCCGCCGCACTTCCTCGCACAGGATACGCACTTCACGCCGGAGTGGATGGAGCGCATCGCGAAGGAGCTCGCCACGGAGATCGAGCGGGTCGCGCCGCTGCCGCCGCCAGCAGTGCGGCCCGCGCTGCGCGCCGTCGCTCAGAGAGTCGAACGCGTCGGCGATCTCGTCGACATGCTGAAGCTGCCCGACGATCAGAACTGGTTTCTTCCGCAGAAGGTCATCGTGCACCAGGTGCAGGACGCGACCGGCGAGACGTGGGAGCCAGACGAGTCGAGTGACGTGCTCTTGCTCGGCGACAGCTTCACGAACGTGTTCTCCATGGATGGCATGGGCTGGGGCGAGGCCGCGGGGCTCGCACCGCAGCTCGCCCTCGCACTGCGCCGTGGGGTCGACGTGATTGCGCAGAATGACTCGGGTGCGTTCGCGACGCGCCAGGCGCTCGCCCGAGCCATCGGCGGCGATGGCGACCGCCTGAACGGCAAGCGCGTCGTCGTCTGGGAGTTCGCGTCGCGCGAGCTCTCGGTCGGCGACTGGAAGCCCGTGGACTTCCCCGCTGCATCGCCCGGAGGGCACTGACCGTGACGGGTCAGCGCATCGCGCTCGTGACCGGCGCCGCCGGCGTGATGGGCGTGCGGCTCGTCGAACGGCTGGTCTCGGAAGGGTGGACCGTGAGGGGCCTCGTGCTCCCGGGCGACCCCGGGCGTGCGCGCCTCGAGAGCCTCGGCGTAACGGTGGTGGAAGGCGACATTCGCGACGCTCCGTCGCTGCGCGGCGTCTGCGACGGCGTGCACACCGTCTTCCACCTCGCCGCGATCATCATCTCCCACGACGTCGGCGCGTTCCGCCGCATCAACCGCGACGGGACGGCGCACGTGGCGGAGGCGGCGCGCGCCGCGGGCGTGGCGCATCTGGTGTACGTCTCGTCGGCCTCGGTCACGTACCCGCGCCTTACGCCGTACGCCGAGTCGAAGCTCGCAGCCGAGTACATCGTGAAGAGCAGCGGCGTGCCGTATACCGTCGCCCGGCCGACGCTCGTCTACGACTCCGGCGGCGGCCAGGAGCTCCTCATGTACCTCGCTTACCTGAAGCGTTTCCCGGTGGTGCCATTCATCGGGCGGGGCCTCGCGAGGAAGCGGCCCGTCTGGGCGGAGGACGTAGTGGACGGCCTCGCGCGCATGGCTGGGAACGCCACGAGCCATGGCAAGACGTACAACCTGAGCGGCGGCGAGAGCATCACGATGCTCGACTTCTCGCGGCTGCTCTTGCAGGCGGACGGCAGCCCGAAACCGTTCTTGCACATCCCGGTCCTCGCCTTTCGCGGGGCCGCGTTCGTCCTCGACAAGCTCATGAAGGAGCCGCCCGTCACACAAAGCGCGATCTCCGGCATCGTCAACCACGCCGATCTCGATCCGTCGGGCGCCATGCGAGAGCTCGGGTATCGTCCGCTCGGAGTCCGGGATGGACTTCCTCGTCACTTCAGTGCGAGCGGGGGACGCGCTCGCCGTCCAGGGGGAGACGGCGCGCGGGCCGCGTCCACCCCACATCTCGAAGGAGCACCACCATGACATCAGCGACGACCCGCCTTGCTTTCGCTCTCACCCTCGTGCTTTCGGGTTGCTCGTCTCTCGGAGCGCCCCCGCGCGGGTCGGAGGACACGCCCGAGGACGCCGAGAAGGCCAAGATGGCCAGCATCGGGCGGAAGGTCCCGGGGCTCATCGTGTGGTCCAGCTCGCGGGCCGGCAACCACGATCTCTTCACGATGAAGACCGACGGCTCCGACGTGAAGCAGATCACGCAGGGCGACGCCGTCGACTGGTTTCCGCGGTTCTCGGCGGACGGCTCGAAGATCCTCTTCACCCGCAGCAAGAGCGGCTGGGTCAGCGAGCGCGACTCGAACGACAGCGAGAAATGGGACATCTACACCATCTCGCCCGACGGTTCCGGGCTCTCGAAGGTCGTGGAGAACGCGAGCTGGGGCAGCTTCGTCGGCCCCGACGAGATCGTCTTCGTCCGCGCCACGAAGATCTTCCGTACCGTCATCGGCTCCGGGAAGGAGACGCCGCTGCTCGACAGCGCAGGTGTCTCCGATCTCGACGGCTCGCTCCTGCAGCAGCCCGAGCTGAGCCGTGACGCAAGGTACATTGCCATCACGCTGCGAGGTTCGAAGCGCGAGACGGGCATATGGGATCTGGACAAGAAGACGTGGACGAAGACGGGCCTCGGCTGCCAGATCAACTGGACCCCGGACTCCTCCGCGATCTACTGGGTGAACCCCACCGGCAACGGCGGGAGCGAGATCTTCCGTATGCCCATCAAATCCGGCAAGCCCGAGGGCGAGCTTTCCGACGACCAGCTCCTTCTCATGGATCTGCCTGGGCGGCGCTCTCACGAGTACTTCCCGGAGCTCTCCCGCGACGGCAAGTGGCTCGTCTGGGGTGCGACGCAGCGCGGGCACGATCACGACATCGCCGACTACGAGATCTACCTGTGGGAGATCGGCTCGCCCATGGAGAGCGCGGTCCGTCTCACGTATCACTCCGCCAACGACCGCTGGCCGGACATCTACATCCCGGGAGCGTCGGGAGAGTCGCAGGAATCGAGCGGCGGATGACGATTCGACGCATCGCGGTGCTGGGGGCGGGCGGTTTCCTCGGATCGCACCTGGTGCCTGCGCTGCTCGCGCGTTTTGGGGCGACCATCGACGCGGTCGACGTGGACTTCCGGAAGCTCGACCGCTCGGACCCGCGCGTCGTCGCGACCCGCGCTCGCGTCGAGGAGCCTGCGCTCGTCCGCGACATCGTCGGGCGGTGCGACGTGGTGATCTCGCTGACGGCGCTCTGCAATCCGTCGCTCTATTCCACCTCGCCACTCGAGGTGATCGACGCGAGCTACACGCACCTCGTCCCGCTGGTCGAGGCGTGCGCGCGCTACCGCGTGCGGCTGATCCACTTCTCGACGGCAGAGGTGTACGGCAGGCTCGCGGTGGACTGCGCGGGCGAGCGTACCGAGCTCATGAACGAGGACACCTCGGGGCTCCTGCTCGGCCCGGTGAACCGCGAACGCTGGTCGTATGCCTGCGCCAAGCAGCTCCTCGAGCGCGTCATCTGGGCGCATGGCACGCACGGCGATCTGGAGTTCTCCATCGTCCGCCCCTTCAACGTCATCGGGCCGCGTATGGACTACGTGCCGGGTGTCGACGGGGAAGGGATCCCTCGCGTGCTGCCGTCGTTCATCGGCGCGCTGTTCTCCGGCAGCGAGCTGCCGCTCGTCGACGGGGGAACGCAGCGACGTGCCTTCATGTCGACCCGGGACCTTTCGGAGGCCGTGTGCCTCATGCTCGAGCGACGCGAGGCCGCGCGCTGTCAGATCTTCAACGTCGGTAACCCGGGGAACGACGTGAGCATCCGCGAGCTCGCCGAGCGGCTCGCCGCGGAGTTCCGTTTGCGTGCTCCCGGCGCCCCCGAGCCGCGTCTGCGCGACGTGTCGGCGCGGGACTTCTACGGCGACGGTTACGACGACTCCGAACAGCGGGTGCCCGACATCGGCAAGGCCATGCGCCTGCTCGGGTGGAACCCCCGCGACACGCTGGACGAGATGATCCCGGGGATCATGGAGGACTACCTCCGGCGCTACTCGTCGCTGTTCCTCTTGCGCCGCGTGACGAGGCCGGAAGAGGTGCCTGTTCCGGTCGTGCGGACGAGTGCGGGATGAAGGTGGTCGTGGTGGTGCCCGCGTACCAGGCCGCGCGCCACCTCGGGCGCGTGCTCGGGCGCGTGCTCGGCGTTCCAGGCTTCGCACCGGAGCGCGTAGTGGTCGTCGACGACGGCAGCACCGACGACACGCGGGTCATCGCCCTTGCCGCGCGCGCCGCCGACCCACGCGTCGAGCTCGTTCCACGCCCTCGCAACGGCGGCTACGGCGCGGCGATGAAGGACGGCCTGGCCCGCGCCGCGGAATCGGACCCGGACGTCGTCGCATGCGTCCACGCGGATGGTCAGTACAGCCCAGAGGCGCTGCCCGCGCTCTCGCTGGTGCTCGAGGCTCGTGCGCTCGACGTCCTTCAGGGGTCGCGGATCGCGTCCGGCACGGCGCTTTCGGGCGGCATGCCTCGCTACAAGTACGCGGCGAACGCCGTCCTGAACCGGATCGAGAACCGGACGCTCGGGCTTCGCATGACGGACTATCACAGCGGGTACCTGCTCTACGGCCGTCGCGCCCTGAAGGAGCTTCCGTTCGTCCGGCTCTCGGACAGCTTCGATTTCGACCTGGAAGTGATCGCGTCGGCGCGCGCACGTGGGCTCGCCGTGGGGGAGGCGCCGGTTCTCACGCACTACGGCGACGAGGTGTCGCACTTGAATCCCATCACGTACGGGCTCCGTGTGCTGCGCGTGATGTGGCGCTACAGGGCAGGTTTCTATGACGCTGCGTGAAGTCCTCACCGTCGTCTCGCCGTGGGCTCTCGGGCTCCTGCTCGGCTGTCACCCGTCCGCGGGTGCGCCCTGGCCTGCCGGCGGCGGCGCCGTCGCCGCCGAGCACGCGGAAGTCCACACGCTGAACGAGGGCTACGTGCGGACGCGTTCCCACGTGCTGGTCCGGGAAGTGGACGTGCCGACGCGCGCTGCGCTCGACTACGCCGCGTACCACGCAAACTTCATGATCGCCGAGCCGGCGCCGGACAGTGCGCCCCCCGCGCAGAAGCCGGACACCTCGAAGCCGTTCGGCGGCCTCCTCGACGCGCGGACCTTGACCTCCGACATCGGGCAGACGCCGCTCGCTCCGGAAGAGCGACGGCACCCGCTGGCGTTCGCGCCCGCCGTCACTTATCTCGAGTCCCGCCACGTGCAGGGCGCCGAGGCGTTCGAACGGGTGGGCTCCGCCATCCGCGGCGAGACGTGGGGGCTACCCGCGACTCCGGGTGTCGCGACGCAAGCTCCGGGCGAGGCCTTCGTCCACGTGGCTCCTTCGGGCACTGCGGAGATCTGGGTGAAGGTCGAATTCGCGCCGTGGTTCACGCCGTTCCACGACCTCCCCGATCAGGACGGCGACGGTTTCCCCGAGGTCTACGGGAAGATCAGTGCCGAGCTCGCGCCGGCCGCCGTCGTGGAAGCGTGGAGGGGTGACTACTCGACCCACGCGCTCGCGCCCGCGGAGCTCAAGATCTGGGCGAACGAGCTGTCGTCCTATTGGTACCCCTCGTTCAACACGGACCTCGTCGTTCCCGGAGCGGTGTGGCCGGACGAACACACCGAATCGGACATCCGGCAAGAGCTCCGCGGACGAGTCTTCACGGCGCCGTCGGTGGTGATGCGCGGAAAGCCGGAAGGGAGGGCGACGTACGAGGTCTTCATCGTCAAGGGAGAAGGGCCCTCGAAGAATGGCTCCCTGGTGACGCCCCGCGCGCTCGTCCTGCCGAAGTCGAAGCCGACCCCCGATCCGGCGCCACTCGCCGCGGCCATCGAGAAGGAGCTCCCCGCGCACGGCGGCGCGTGGAGCACGTGGTCGGCGGAGCTCGCGCCGTTCGCCGGGGACGTGAAGAAGCGGCTAACCACGTTGCCGCACGACACGAAAGCCCTCGCGGGCGAGGACGGCTTCCTCTTCTACCGCGCGAGCCTCGAGTACCTGATCGGTGGCGATCTGGAGAACCAGCCGCCTGGCAAGAATCCCGTTCCCGTCATCGTCGCGTTCAAGAAGGCGCTGGAAGAGCACGGCGTCGATTTCCTCTTCGTGCCGGTGCCGACCAAGGCGGAGATCTTCCCGGATGAGCTGTCCCCGAAGGGAAAGCCGTTCGTCGGGAAGGTGGTGAACCCCTACCTCCTCAAGTTCGCGGAGAGCCTGTCGAAGCAGGGAGTGGAGGTCGTCGACCTCTGGACGCCCTTCCTCGACGCTCGCAAGAGGGGTGATGCGCCGGGCGAGGAGCCGCTGTTCCAGCACCAGGACACACACTGGACCGATCGCGGCATTCGAATTGCCGCGGAAGCGCTGACGAAGCGCATCACGCGCTACCCGTGGTACGCGGCGCTCGAGAGGCACGCCCAGCACTTCACCGAGAAGGACGCCTCCTTCACCCGCTTCGGCGATCTGCATTCGCGCCTGCCGGAGGCGAAGAAGAGCCACTACCGCCCCGAGACGCTCGCCGCGCACCAGGTCCTCCGCGCCGACGGCACGCCGTACGACGACGATCCCGACAGCCCGATCGTCGTCCTGGGAGACAGCTTCACCGGTGTCTACGAGCTCACCGACGCCGAGCACTCCGGAGTCTCTGCGCACGTCGCGCGGGGCATCTCCTATCCCGTCGATCTGGTGATGAGCTACGGAGGCGGACCCAACGTCCGCCAGAAGCTCATGCGGCGTGGCGCCGCGGCGCTCGACGGCAAGAAGCTCGTCGTGTGGCTGATGACGGCGCGCGATCTCTACCATTACTGGGAAGCCTGGGAGCCGCTAGCCGACAAGTGACACGGCGCGCGCTCCTCGTCGCGATCGGCGCGCTCTTCCTGGTCGGAGGAGCGGAGGGGGCGCACCTCCCGTTCACCTCTGCGCTCTTTGCCGCCGAGGCGGATGCCGACGCGGCGCCCTCGATGGATGATGCCTGGACCATCGCGGAGCTCGCGCGCGTCGCACGCCTCGCGCGCTCCGCGGCGAGGAAGGGCGGTTCGCGCGCCGATGCGCTGAATCACACCGTGTTCGGAGAGCTCGGCTTCGTTCGCGAGGTGGACGACCCCGGCCTAGAGTTCGTCTTTCTGTCACAGGTCCTGAGGGCGCGCCGCGGGAGCTGCGTTGGGCTCGGAACCCTGTACATTGCCCTCGGCGAGATGCTCGGCTGGAGGATCGACGGCGTGATGGTGCCGGGTCATTTCTTCGTCCGGCTCGAGCAGGACGGGACGAGCCACAACATCGAGCTCCTTCGCAAAGGCGAGGAGATGTCGGATTCCTGGTACCGGACGCGGTTCCCGGGCCCCGGGCGCGGCGCGGCCGAGTACGGTCGCACGCTCGCTGCGCGCGAGGTCCTCGGAGTGGTGGAGTACGACGTCGGGAACGCTCGTCGCCGCGAAGGTCGCCTCTCGGAGGCACGCCGCGCGTTCCGCCTCTCCACGTCGCTGTTCCCGGGGTTCGCCGAAGCGCACGCGAGCCTTGGCGCGACCGAGCAGTTGCTCGGTGCTCTCGACGACGCGCTCGTCAGCTATCGCGCAGCGCGCCGCACGAACCCCGATCTTCCCGGGATAGAGCGCAACATCGAGCTCCTCGCCCGAGAGCTCGACCGCGGCGCGAGACCATGATGTCGAGCGCGCCGATCCCCACGGGCGCTCTGGCGCCGCCCGAACGGGAGCCGTCTCTCACTGCGTGAGGTCGGTCCGCGACGACATGCCGCCCTGGCACTGCTCGAAGCCCGTGGTGATCCGCGGCCAGTACATCCCGTGCAGGATGCACATCTCGTTCTTCTCCGCGCTCTGCCCGAACGTCAGCGCGTAGCTGTTCGGATTCGCGAAATCGCAGGAGAAGTTGATGTGCGAGCCCGCGTGCAACGTGATGGGCGGATCGTAGGGGTACGCGCGCGGGTGCGGCTCGTCCCAGTCGTCCTCCGCGTAGAGGAGGCCCGGGCCAGCAGCGGCGGCGGCGGCGGCATCATCGGTCGACGCCATGAAATTGCTTCCCTGCTTGTGCATGTGCGACCAGAGCAAGGCAGGGTGGATGTCCGTCGTCACCGGGCAGCTCATGATCGAGCGCGACTTGGCGCCCGGTGCAACCTGGATGTTCACGTCGGTGAAGATGATCGAGCCGGCCTCGCTCGGGACGGTCGCCACGTCCACGGTGTGCAACGTGAGCTCGGCGTGTGCGTCGAGGGGGTCGGTGTTCGCGTTCAGGTAATGCGTCTGGACGATCACCACCTCGCCGGGCTGGAAGCGGTGCGCGACGCCGGGAGGCAGATCACGTCGGGAGACCGGCTGCTGCGCCTCGTAGTACGAGCCGCGCTCGTGAACCATCCAGGCGCCGTCGGCGCAGTCCCACACGCCCGTCTGCCCCGAGGGGATGGCGGTGAGATCCGATCGGTACGCGAGCAGGTGATGGCTGCCGGGGGTGAATTGCGACTCGGCGCTCGGTACCGCGATGACGCCCCGGTCACTCGGCATCTGCGCGTAGATGCACTTGAGCGTCTCTCCACCGGGCGGCACGGTCGAGGCCATGTCGAACGTGATGTCCGGGAGTGCTCC
>CAYUAW010000028.1:0-8709 GCA_964442485.1 uncultured Polyangiaceae bacterium | reverse complement strand
GAGCAGTGCGAGCGATGCAGTCGCTGTCAGCCGGCCGAACATCACGCGAGAGCATAACGCTTTCACGGCGAATATGGCCACCATCCTGTCCGATCGCGGGACTTCGCTTCACAGTGGACGATTGGCGCCATTCGAGAACGAGTCGCCTGAGCCCCATGGATATGTTCGGGTGATGCACACTGCGCGCACACAGGCTCCATCCGTGGCACTCGCAGCGCAATCCGGCCGGCGCGTAGTAACCCTGTGCGGCCACAAGGGGTGCCAAATCGCAACGACATACGCGCTGCACGCGAGTCAGTGCTCGGCGAAGCGCCCGCCTCCTATAACAGATCGAGCCACCGCCTTAACCGGCATCACCCTTTCCCCCGATGCCGTGTTCCTCCATCTTCGCGTAGAGCTGTGCGCGCGCGACGCCCAGCTGCCTCGCCGCTTCGGAGCGGTTTCCTTTTGCGCGTTCGAGTGCCGCGAGAATCATCTTTCGCTCGAGCCGCGCGACCGCCTCGTGCAGGGTGCCCGTCTCCGGCGCGTCCGCCTCCAGCGGACGACGCAGCAATGCTTCCGGTAAGTGATCGACGTCGATGATCTCCCCGCCCGAGAGCACGCTGGCGCGTTCCACCACGTGGATTAGCTCGCGCACGTTGCCGGGCCACTCGTACGAAAGCAAGCGCGCCATTGCCGCCTCCGACACAGCGCGCGCCGTGGTCTTCCGGAGGGCGTGGGCGACGAGGAGCGGGATGTCGCTGCGCCGCGAGCGGAGTGGAGGAACGCGGATCTCGACCACGGCCAGGCGGTAGTAGAGGTCCTCGCGCAGGACGCAGCCCGGCTCCGACGGCGCCACGGGCTTGTTCGTGGCAGCGACGATGCGCGCGCGGGCCACGAGCCGCTCCTGTCCGCCGACGCGCTCGAAGGTGCCGTCTTGCAGCACCCTGAGCAGCTTCGTCTGCAGGGCTCCGTCGAGGTCGCCGATCTCGTCGAGAAAGAGCGTTCCGCCCCCCGCCACCTCGAAGCGGCCCGCGCGGCGGACGTTCGCGCCGGTGAACGCGCCCTTCTCGTGGCCGAACAGCTCGCTCTCGAGCAGGGTCGGAGGGAGGGCGGCCAGGTTCACCGCGACGAACGGCTCCGTCGCGCGCGTCGAGTAGTCGTGGATGGCCCGGGCCACGAGCTCCTTGCCGACGCCCGTCTCCCCCGTGACGAGCACCGGTGCCGTGGAAGCCGCGGCGCGGCCGATGAGCTTCCACGTCGCGAGCATGGCCGTGCTCGAACCGACGAGGCTCGCCGACTCGCTCCGTGCCTGCGGAAGCGGCGCGAGGTGCGCCGCCATCCGGCGCTGCTCGAGCGCGCGCCCGACCGTCGCGAGCAAGGCGGGAAGGTCGAACGGCTTCGTCAGGTAGTCGAACGCGCCGTCGCGCATCGCCCGGATGGTACGCTCGCTGTCGCCGTAGGCGGTCGCGACGATCACCGGGATCTCGCGCCGGCCCTCGCGACCGAGCTCCGTCAGGAAGTCCAGGCCGTCTCCGTCCTTCAGGCGGATGTCGAGCAGGATGCAATCGACGGCCTCCGAGCCCATCGCGTCGCGAGCCTCGGCGAGGCTCGCCACGGGGATCGCTCGGCAGCCGATGCCCTGCACTGCGTCCGCGAGCCCTTCACGCAGACCCGGCTCGTCCTCGACGATGAGCACGACCTGGCGGCTCATGCGACCACGCCCCGCGGCGCCTCTCCTTGAGCCGCGGGCGCAAGAGACTCCGGGAGCTGCCCGATGAGGGCCGGCGCCTCCGGCAAGGTGAGCTCGAGCCGTGTCACGGTACCGTCGCGATCGTACTGCAGGTCGCCCCCGTGGCCCCGCGCGATGGCTCGCGAAAGGGGGAGCCCGAGCCCCGTGCCATCGGGCTTCGTCGTGAAGAACGGCTCGAACAGCGCGAGCGCGTGCTCGGCAGCGACCCCCTGGCCGCGATCGAGCACGCTGAGGGTCGCGACGCCCGCGCGCGCGCTCACCGTGACGTCCACCGTGCCGCCCGTGGGCGACGCCTCGACCGCGTTGCGGAGCAGATTGTCGATCGAGCGCGCTATCGAGTCGGTGTCCACCTCCACCTGCGCGTCGCCGTGGCACCCGAGCTCGACGCCCCGCGCGCGCGCCCAGGGCGACAGCGCCTCCACGCGGCTCTTCGCGAGCTCACCGAGCGACGCGCGCCGCCGCGGGCCCGTGGCACGCCCCGCGACGATCAGCAGATCCGCTACCAGACGGTCGAGCCGCCCGATCTCGGTCGTGGCGTGAGTGATGGCGTTCGCGACTTCCGGCGGCAACGACGTGCGCGCCATCGCGAGATCGAGCCTCAGCTTGATGGACGCGAGCGGGTTTCGAACCTCATGGGCGACGCCGGCCGCGACGCGTCCGAGCGCCGCAAGCCGTTCCTGCTGCGCAAGCTTCTGCTGAAGCCGCTCTTCCTCGCGGCCGGCTCGTGCCAGCGCTTCCGCGAGCTTCGCGATGCCGTCGGCGACCGACGATAGCTCGCGCACGCTCGGCCGGGGAATCGGCGCAGAGAGATCGGTGGCGAGGTCGGTGAGCGCCTTGCGCAGGGCGGACGCTCCGCGCTGTACGGTGACGACCGAGTAGAGGGTCGTGGCCACGAGCCCCGCGGTCGCGAGCGTGAGGAGGGAGACGATCCACTGCCAGTTCCGCAAGGAAGGCAGCGGCCGCACCAGGAAGCCGGCCCACGCGATCTTCCCCGCTGGCGCGGCCCGCACGGCGACAACCAGCGTGGAATCCCCCACCGCAATGGTGCGGGTTGCCGCAGCGGGTGACGCGCGGCCGAGCCGGATCGTGTCGAGGATTGGGCCGCGCCACGCTTCCGGCAGAGACGCGGAGTCCGAGGGGCCGCTCCACGCTCCGCCGCGCATTCCGACCACCGCATTGGCCGGACCTTCCACGAGCCGCCGCGGGTCCCGCGAGAGCCGCGCCACCTCTTCCATGACGCCCTCCCGCGCGCGCTCCACGCGCTGCCGGGTCGTCGTGGTCAGAAGGTGGATGAGCGCGCTCACGGAGAGCGCCGAGACGATGGCCCCGAGCAAGAGGATGGTGAGGAGGCGGTGCCTAATGCCCTTGCTCTTACCCACGCATTTCCCCAGGAGCAAGGACGGTGCCCGTCTCGGAGGCTCGGTCCAGAGTGGCCGAAGTTCGCGAAAAACGAAGCGTCTTCGAGGTACACAGGTCGCCCGGAATCTGGACACCTGTCAGGGAGCTGGACAGCCGGCACGTCCCCCGGGTGCTCGGCGCAAAGTGCGCAGGAGCATCGAAACTAGAGCATGTCTTTTCGGGCTCGGGCCTCGCCCGAGCTAGCTCTTCCCATGGAGGGTTCAATGGCACGAAACTCGCTCTGTCGCCCGCACCGGAGTCTACTTACGGATGCAAGCGTGCGTACACTCGAATCTCTGAAGGCTGCCTCGGTGGTCGCGGCCGTGGCCTGCGCGCTCGTCGTGCCAACGCGGTCTGACGCTGCGGAGGAGCGGACGCCGCGCGTCCTCCGGCTGGACGACGCGCTCGCGACCGCGCTCGAGCATCAGCCGACCGTGCTCCAGGCTCGCGCTCAGACGGAGGCCGCCGCGGGCCGCGTCGAGCAGGCGCGCTCGGGCTATTTGCCGCAGGTGACGGGAACCGCGCTCTACGAGCGCCTGCACAGCTCGTCGGGCGTGGGCATCGGCACAGGCATCTCTTCGACGACCGGCACTGCCGGCACGTCCACCACGACGGGCACCACGGGCCTGGCGGCGACCCACAACCTGTTCTCGGCGGGTCTCACTGCCACGCAGCTCATCTGGGACTTCGGTCAGACGATCGACCGCACCCGGGCGGCCGCGGCCTCACGCGATTCGCTTCAATCCACGGAACGAACGGCGAAGCAGCAGGCGATGTTGCAGGTCCGGACCGCGTTCTTCCAGGCGCACGCGCAGAAGGCGCTCGTCACCGTCGGCAACGAATCCGTCAGCAACCAGCAGCGCCACCTGGCGCAGATCCAGGGTTTCGTCGAGCAGGGCATTCGCCCCGAGATCGACCTCGCCCAGGCCCGCACGGATCTGGCCAACGCGAGGGTCACTTTGATCAACGCGCAGACGAACTACATCACCGCCAAGGCTCAGCTGAACCAGGCCATGGGAGTACAGGGCCCGCTCGACTTCGAGGTCTCCGACGAGGACATTTCCGGCGTCCCGGAGGAAGATCAGTCGATTCCACAGCTCGTTGCCATCGCGTCTCAGTCGCGGCCGGAGTTCCAGGCCCTCGAGCGCCAGCGGAGGGCCTCCGAGCTCACCCTGTCGGCAATCCACGGCGCCTACGGCCCCACCCTGGCTGCACTCGGCGGCGTCTCGGAGTCGGGGTTCGCTCTCGACAGCATGGGAACGAACTGGAACGTCGGGCTGAGCCTGAACTGGCCGCTCTTCCAGGGCGGACTCACCGCGGGGCAATCGCGCGAGGCGCGCGCCAACATAGACGTGGCCAGCGCTCAGATCACTGCGGAACAGCTCCAGATCCGCGTCCAGGTGGAGCAGGCCGAGCTCGCGATCCAGTCGGCGAAGGTCGTGATCGACGCGTCGAAGGACGCCACGACGAACGCGCGCGAGCAGCTCAGGCTCGCCGAGGGTCGCTACGAATCGGGGGTGGGCAGCGTCATCGAGCTCGGTGACGCGCAGCTTGCGGTGCAGAACACCGAGGCTCAGCTCGTACAGGCGGAGTTCAGTCTGGCGCTGGCACGGGCCGAGTTGCTCTCTGCCCTGGGTAGGTGAAGATCATGGAAGCGATGCGCGAGAGAGCGGCGGACGCGACGGGAACGGGGGCGAGCGCGCACACCGCGCCCAGACGACGATTCATCGGCGTCGGCGTGCTGCTGCTCCTCGGGTTGGTGGGGGCCTTCTTCTGGCGCAAGCACGCGGAGGGCGGCGCGACCGGCGGCGCCTCTACCGCGGCGTCCGCCTCGGCGGCCGCGGACGCGCGCGTGGTTCCGGTGCTCGTCGCCAAGGCCGAGCGCCGAGACGTCCCGGTGTACCTGGACGGTCTCGGCAATGCGCAGCCACTCGCGACGGTCACCGTGAAGAGCCAGGTGGACGGCCGCCTCGACTCGGTGAAGTTCAAGGAAGGTCAGAAGGTCAAGAAGGGTGAGGTGCTGGCCCAGATCGATCCACGGCCCTTCATCATCGCCCTGCACACGGCGGAAGCGACGCTCGCCAGGGACGACGCGCAGTCGAAGAACGCGGCCCGCAACCTGCAGCGCTACACGAACCTCGTCTCGCAGAAGCTCATCCCGCAGCAGCAGGTCGACGACCAGCAGACGACCTACGATCAGGCCCAGGCAAGCATCGCGTCGGACCGCGCGCAGATCGAGAGCGCGCGTCTCTCGCTCGACTACGCCCGCATCACGTCGCCGATAGACGGCGTGACCGGCGTCCGCCTCGTGGACCCCGGGAACATCGTGCACCAGGCCGACACGGGCGGCATCGTCGTCGTGACCCAGCTCGACCCGATGGCCGTCGTCTTCACCCTGCCGGAGGACGATCTTCCCCAGGTCTCCCGCGAGATGGCCCAGGGGCAGCTGGTGACAGAGGCGTACGCGCGTGACGGCGACGCCAGGCTCGGCGTCGGCCGCCTGCAGCTCGTCGACAATCAGGTGAACCAGTCGACTGCGACCATCAAGCTGAAGGCTGTCTTTCCGAACCCCGACAACGCGCTCTGGCCCAACGCCTTCTTGAAGGTGCGCCTGCTCCTTTCGACGCGGAAGGGCGCGCTCGTCGTGCCGGCGCAGGCCATCCAGCGCGGCCCGCAGGGCGCCTTCGTGTACGTCGTCGACGCCGAGAAGAAGGCGAACGTGCGTCCCGTGGAGGTCGATGGCGCGCCGAACGAGGTCGCCATCATCACGAAGGGGCTCGTCGGCGGCGAGGACGTGGTCGTCGAGGGGCAGAGCTCGCTCAAGCCGGGCGCCAGGGTCGCATCGCGTCCCGCGCGGGCGACAAGCGCTCGGCCGGCGCGGGGAGCGGCTCCCCCCGCGAAGAGCGCGTCCCCGGGTAGCGGGGCAGCCCCGTGAGCATCTCCGAGCCGTTCATCCGGCGGCCGGTCGCGACGACACTCCTCATGATCGGCCTGCTCCTCGCGGGCCTGGTCGGCTTCCGGTCGCTACCGATCTCGGCGCTTCCACAGGTCGACTACCCGACCATCGTCATCTCGACGTACCTCCCCGGCGCGAGCGCCGAGACGATGGCGTCGTCCGTGACCACGCCGCTCGAGCGGCAGCTCGGTCAGATGCCGTCTCTGTCGCAGATGACCTCCGTCTCGAGCTTCGGCAGCTCGCAGATCACCGTCCAGTTCGTGCTCGAGCGCAACATCGATGCGGCCGAGCAGGACGTCCAGGCCGCGATCAACGCCGCGTCGAGCCTCCTGCCGCGGACGCTGCCGACGCCGCCGAGCTACAGCAAGAGCAACCCCGCGGACACGCCGATCCTGACCATCAGCGTGAGCTCCGAGACGATGCCGCTCAGCAAGGTAGACGACTTCGCAGACTCTATCCTGGCGCAGAAGATCTCCCAGGTGTCGGGCGTGGGGCTGGTCACGCTGAGTGGCGGGCAGAAGCCGGCAGTGCGCGTACAGGCCGATCCCGAGGCGCTCGCGGGCGCAGGGCTCACACTGGAAGACGTTCGCACCGTCCTCACGCAGGCGAATGTCAACCAGGCGAAGGGCACCCTCGACGGCCCGCGGCAGAGCTACACCATCGCCGCCGACGACCAGCTCTTCGACGCGGACGCCTTCCGCCCCCTCATCGTCGCGTACAAGAACGGAGCTCCCGTCCGGTTGCGCGAGGTCGCGACCGTGGTGGACGGAGTGGAGAACGACCAGCTCGCGGGATGGGCGAACAAGGAACGCGCGATCATCCTCAACGTGCAGCGCCAGCCGGGCGCCAACGTCATCCAGGTCGCCGACCGAGTGAAGGCGCTCCTGCCGCAGCTGACCGCGTCCTTGCCGCAGGGGATAAAGCTCGCCGTCATGAGCGACCGCACCGAGACGGTGCGTGCGTCCGTCGACGACGTCGAGTTCACCCTGCTCCTCACCATCGGCCTCGTCGTCGGCGTCATCTTCGTGTTCCTCCGCAACGCTCGCGCGACGGCCATTCCGAGCGTCGCGGTGCCGCTCTCGCTGGTCGTCACCTTCGGCGTGATGTACCTGCTCGGCTACAGCCTGGACAACCTGTCCCTGATGGCACTCACCATCTCGACGGGGTTCGTCGTCGACGACGCGATCGTCATGATCGAGAACATCTCGCGCTACATCGAGGAGGGGCACGACCCCTTCGAGGCGGCGCTGATGGGGAGCCGGCAGATCGGCTTCACCATCGTGAGCCTGACGGTCTCCCTCGTCGCGGTGCTGATACCGCTGCTCTTCATGGGGGGGGTCATCGGCCGGCTCTTCCGGGAGTTCGCGGTCACTCTCAGCGTGGCCATCGGGGTGTCCGCCGTCCTGTCGTTGACGCTGACGCCCATGATGTCGGCCTACATGCTGAAGAAGGAGACGCCGAGGTCGAAGTCCAGCGGCAATTCGGTCGCGGACAGGGTCGGCAGGCTCTTCGACCACGTCGTGGCCGGCTACGACCACGGGGTGAAGTGGGTGCTCGCCCACCAGTTCATCACGCTGATGGCGACCCTCGGGACACTCGCGCTCACCATATATCTCGCGCTGATCGTCCCGAAGGGCTTCTTCCCCCAGCAGGACACCGGGCTCATCGTCGGCGTCACCGAGGCTTCGCCGGACGTCTCTTTCCCCCGCATGATGACGCTCGAGCAGGCGCTCACCGAGCGGATCCTCGAGAACCCCGACGTCGAGAGCGTCGCGTCGTCGCTCGGCTCCGACGGCACGAACCCGACGGTGAACAGCGGCAGGTTCTCCATTACCTTGAAGCCTCGCTCCGAGCGCAAGCACGGCTCCGAGGAGATCATCGCCGCGCTCGCGCCGAAGCTCGCGGAGGTGTCGGGAATCGAGGCGCACCTGCAATCCGTGCAGGACCTGCAGATCGACAGCCGCGCCAGCCGTACGCAGTTCCAGTACACGCTGGAGGACGCCGATCCGGCGGAGCTCGCCGAGTGGTCGTCGCGCGTCGTCAAGAGGCTCACGACGGCAAAGGAGCTCGCCGACGTCGCGAGCGATCAGCTCGCTCAGGGGCTCGGTCTCTCAATGACCATCGACCGCGACACGGCGTCGCGGGTCGGTGTGTCGCCGCAGGCCATCGACGATGCGCTCTACGACGCCTTCGGCCAGAGGCAGATCTCGACGATCTTCACGCAGCAGAACCTTTATCGCGTCGTGCTCGAGGTGAAGCCCGAGTACAAGGAAGACGTCGCGGCGCTGTCCCGCATGTACGTGCGCTCCGATTCGGGCGCGCCCGTGCCCCTCGGCACCTTCGTCCATCTCGAGTCGAAGGCCGCGCCTCTCGTCGTCAATCACCAGGGCCAGTTCCCGGCCGTCACCATCTCGTACAATGTCGCGCCGGGTTCGTCGCTCGGTGCGGCGGTGGACGCCATCAAGCGCGCGGAGGCGGAGATCGGGATGCCCCCCAGCGTGCACGCCGATTTCGTCGGGACGGCGCGCGCGTTCGGCGAGTCGCTCGCGAGCGAACCGGTGCTGATCCTGGCCGCGCTGATCACCGTCTACATCGTGCTCGGCGTGCTCTACGAGAGCTACAT
>CAYUAW010000027.1:35794-40630 GCA_964442485.1 uncultured Polyangiaceae bacterium | reverse complement strand
CTGCATGCCAGCGGGCCCTTGCTCGTCTTCGCCGGGGCCGGCAGCGGCAAGACGCGGGTCATCACCTATCGCGTCGGCAATCTGCTCGCCGAGCACGGCGTCCCCCCGTATCGCATCCTGGCCGTCACCTTCACGAACAAGGCCGCCGGCGAGATGCGCGATCGGCTGAGCGCCATCGCCGGAGAAGGGCTCACGCGCGACCTGTGGGTCGGGACCTATCACGCGACGTGCGCGCGCCTGCTCCGCCGCTATCACGCGGAGGTGGGCCTCGAGAAGGGGTTCGTCATCTACGACGACTCGGATCAGAAGGCCGTGATGGGACGCGTGCTGAAGGAGCTCGGGCTGAGCGACCGGACGCATCCGCCGAAGCTCGTGCTTTCCAGGATCCAGCGCCAGAAACGGGAGGGTGTGGGCCCGGACGCCGTGCGCGTCGACCACGGCTTCGACGAGGGGACGCGCGACGCGTACGCCGAGTATCAGAAGGCGCTCCTCCGCGCGAACGCCGTCGACTTCGAGGATCTCATCCTCTACGCGCTCCGCATCGCCGAGAGCAAGACGCCGGCGGGCGAGGAGCTACGCTCGCGGTTCCACCACGTCCTGGTCGACGAGTTCCAGGACACGAACGGTATCCAGTACCGGCTCGTGCGCGCTCTCTCGGAGAAGACGAGAAACCTCGCCGTCGTCGGCGACGACGACCAGTCGATCTACAGCTGGCGCGGAGCGGACATCCGAAACATCCTGGGTTTCCGCCACGATTTCCCGAATGCGACTGTCGTGAAGCTCGAGCAGAACTACCGCTCGACGCAGACCATCGTCTCCGCGGCGCTCGGCATCATCAAGAGCGCGCGCGGGCGGGAGCCGAAGAACCTGTGGTCGAACGCGGCCAGGGGCGAAAAGGTGCGAGTCCGGCTCGTGCGCGACGAGCGCGAGGAAGCGGCGCACGTCGTGGCCACCATCCGCAACGAGCGCGCGCGTGGCGTCGAGGCGAGCGACATCGCCGTGTTCTACAGGATCCACGCGCAGTCCCGCGTGCTGGAAGAGGCGCTCCGCAGCGAGAACATCGCGTACCAGATCATAGGCGGCACGAAGTTCTTCGAGCGAGCCGAGGTGAAGAACCTGCTCTCGTACCTCCGGCTGGTGGACAACCCGCGCAGCGACGCCGATCTCCTGCGCATCGTGAACGTGCCGACGCGCGGGATCGGCGACAAGACGGTGGAGATCCTGGTGCGCGAGGCCACCGAGAGGAACACCAGCCTCTTCGACGCCATCCCCAGCGCGATCCGCGACGGCGGCCCCCTGAAGCCCGCTGCGAAGAAGAGCCTCGCGGAGTTCCGGCGCCTGATGGATGGCCTCCGTGACGACGCGCGACGTCTTTCACCGCACGATCTCGCGAGCCGCGTGCTGGAAGAGTCGCGCTACCGCGAGGAGCTCGAGAAGGAGGACTCTGCCGAGGCCGACGCGCGGCTCGAGAACCTGCAAGAGTTGGTCGGCTCGGTCCAGGAATACGAGACGGACGCGGAGCAGTCCGGCGAGAGCCCGAGCCTGAGCGGATACCTGGAGCGCGTATCGCTGGTGGCCGACGTGGACACGATGAAGGACGTGCCGCTGCTGACGCTCATGACCGTGCACGGGGCGAAGGGGCTCGAGTTTCGCACGGTGCTGCTCACGGGGATGGAGGAAGAGACATTCCCCTATCGCGGCCTGGACGAGGCGCACGCGGATGAGATGGACGAGGAGCGACGCCTCGCGTACGTCGCCGTCACGCGCGCGCGCGAGCGGCTCTACATCACGCACGCGACGTCGCGCACCCTGTTCGGCAGGACACAGTACCTGGCGCCGAGTCGCTTCCTCGCCGATCTGCCGCCGGAGGCAGTGCAGCGCGAAGGCTCCGTCCAGTCGGCGTGGCGGCGCTCGGAGCCCGCCGGAATCGCATCGGGCAGGTCCTCCTGGGCCGACACTCCGCGCCAGCGGAACTCCACACCGGCGCTCTCCCCAGGCGAGCGCATCGTCGACTACGACGCTTTCGACGACAGCCACGGCGGCGAGGAAGGCGTGCAGGTTCGTCCCGGCTCCCACGTGTTCCACAAGCGCTTCGGCAAGGGCATCGTCCGCAGCGTCGAGGCCGGCGCGCCCCCCACCATCGTCGCGCACTTCCCCGGCTTCGGCTCTCGAAAGGTGCGCGCGGACTACCTTAGTTTCGAGCAAGAAGGGGCTGGCGGACCATGAGGGCTCGGCCATGAACAAGCGAGTCGAGATGCTGGAAAAGCTGGTCGCGTCGGGGAAGGCCGATGCCTTCGCCTTGTACGCCCTTGCCATGGAGTACAAGAACGCGGAGCGCCCGGAGGACGCGCTCGCCACCTTCGAGCGTTTGAGGGAAAAGGACGTCGGCTACGTCCCCATGTATCTGATGGCAGGCCGGCTTCTGCTCGACAGTGGGCGCCCGCACGAAGCGAAGAGCTGGCTCGAGGCCGGCGTGGAGGTCGCCACGTCGAAGGGCGACGGCAAGGCCAGGAGCGAGCTCATCGCCGCGCTCGACGAGTGCGACTGACTCGATTTGCTCACGTTTGGCGCGCCGGGTGCACGCCGGACGAGTCGCTCGCCCCCTGTCCGTCCGGTAAGCTTGGTCGCGATGACCGACCGAGCCCGGCATTTCACGACCTGCCCGCTGTGCGAAGCCACGTGCGGGCTCGAGATCCAGCACGACGGCGGCGCCATCAAGCGCATCTCGGGTGACGACGACGACGCGTTCAGCCGCGGCTTCATCTGTCCGAAGGCTGCGTCGCTCCAGCAGCTTCACGCCGATCCTGACCGCCTCCGTGCGCCCCTGGTGCGGGAGCCAGGCGGTGAGTTCCGCGAGGTGTCTTGGCCGGAGGCCTTCGCCAGCGTGGAAGAGCGGCTGCGCCCGAGCCTTGCCGGTGACCCGAACGCCGCGGCCATCTACCTCGGCAACCCAAACGTCCATTCGGTGGCCGGCGTGCTCTTCCCACGCCGCGTCGTCCGCGCGCTCGGCACTCGCAATCTCTTCACCGCGAGCACCATCGACCAGATGCCGAAGCACGTCGCTTGCGGCCTGATGTACGGGGATCCGGAAGCCCTCTCCGTCCCGGACCTCGAGCGGACCGATTACCTGCTGATGCTCGGCGCGAACCCGTGGGAGTCGAACGGCAGCTTGTGCACGGCGCCGGATTTCCCGGGGCGCATCCGGGACCTCCTCGCGCGGGGCGGGCGATTCATCGTGGTGGACCCTCGTCGCACGCGCACCGCGGAGCACGCGAGTGAGCACATCCGGATCCGTCCTGGCACGGACGTGTACTTGCTGCTCGGAATCGCGCACGTCGTCTTTCGAGACGGCCTCGTGCGCCTGGGTCGCCTCGCGAGCATTCTGGCCGGCGTGGACGCAGCCAGAGAGCTCGTGGCTCCGTTCACTCCCCCCGTGGTGAGCCGCATGACGGGCATCGACTCGGGAGTCGTCGAGCGTCTCGCCCGCGAGCTCGCGGCGCAGGAGCGCGGCGTGGTGTACGGGCGCATCGGGACTCACACCGTATCGTTCGGCACGCTGGCTGCGTGGGCCGTGGATCTGCTGAACGCGATCACCGGACACCTGGATACGCCCGGCGGCGCGATGTGGGCCTTCCCCGCGCACCTGGCGCGCCCCGGAGAGAAGCGCACGGAAAAGGCACGGCGCGGTTTCACGACCGGCAGGTGGAGGAGCCGGGTGAAGGGACATCCCGAGGTGCTCGGAGAATTCCCGGTCGCGACGCTCGCCGACGAGATCGAGACACCGGGGCCGGGGCAGGTCCGTGTGCTCGTCACCATCGCTGGCAATCCCGTCCTCTCGGCTCCGGACAGTGCCCGGCTCGACCGCGTGCTCGAAGGCCTGTCGTTCATGGTCAGCGTCGACCCGTATCTGAACGAGACGACGCGACATGCACACGTGATCTTGCCGCCACCCTCGCCACTGACACGCAGCCACTACGATCTGGCGCTGTCACGGCTCGCCGTGAGAAATCGTGTGAAGTGGTCCCCTTCCCTGCTCGAGCCGACCGGGCCGAGCGAGGCGGAGATACTGGTGCGCCTCGCGCTCATTGCCGGTGGCCAGGGAGCCGGCGCGGACCCGAGCGTCGTCTACGAGCAGACGGAAGAGCATCTGATCGCCTCCGCCATCACCAACAATCCTCGGGTGGCGAGCAAGACGCCGGGTGACATCGCCGCGTCGCTCGAAGCGACCGATCCACTCGATCGCTTCGTCGAGATCATGGTCCGGGCGGGCGCCTACGGCGACGCGTTCGGGGCGGTTCCGGACGGCCTGACGTTCACGCGACTGCGCGACAGCCCCCACGGCATCGATCTCGGACCGCTTCAGCCAGCGCTGCCCGGCATGCTGAAGACCGCGAGCGGCATGGTCGAGCTCGTGCCCGAGCCGATTCGCGAGGACATGTCGCGGCTCACGAAAGCCCTGGAGGCGTCCGAGGACCTCCCTGAATTCGTGCTGATCGGGCGGCGCGATCTTCGCTCGAACAACTCGTGGATGCACAACATCCCGCTCCTCATCAAGGGCAAGCCGCGATGCACGCTGCAGATTCATCCCGAAGACGCTTCGCAGCTCAGCCTGCAAAACGGCCAGGTCGTACGCATCCAGTCCCGCGTCGGCGAGCTGCTCGCGCCGGCGGAGGTCACCGACAAGATCATGCGCGGCGTGGTCAGCCTCCCGCACGGCTACGGACACGATCGCCCAGGCACCCGGCAGCGCGTCGCCACGGCGAACGCCGGAGTGAACGTCAACCTGCTCACCGATGCGAAGGCCATCGATCCGCTGTCTGGTAACGCCGTGCTCAA